>NC_015717.1:1580000-1896000 GCF_000253295.1 Hyphomicrobium sp. MC1
TCGTTTTCGTCGGCGAGGGCGTCGAGATCGCGACGGGCCGTTTTGTAGCTTTCGAGCGCATCATCGAGATGCTTGCGGTCGTCATGGACGGTGAGCTTCGGCAGCAGCGTTTTGATCGTTTCCTTGAGGTCGCCGAGGAGGCCGATCTCGATTGGTGTGCGATTGCCGAGTGCTTCCGGGCGAATGTCGATCTGGGCAACACGAGCGTGGTGAGGGAGGAACTGGCGGTAGGGAAAGTCCGTGCCGAGCATCAGGAGCGTGTCGCAGCTTTCCATCGCGAAATACCCCGACGTGAAGCCGAGGAAGCCGGTCATTCCGACATCGTAGGGATTATCGTATTCAATGTATTCCTTGCCGCGCAGGGCGTGCACGATCGGGGCTTTGAGGCGCTCGGCCAGTTGGATAACTTCGTCGTGCGCGCCAGCGCAACCAGCGCCGCAGAGCAGCGTGATTTTCGAAGAGCCGTTGAGGAGCTTCGCCAGGCTTTCGATATCCGACGGGTTGGGAAGCACAACGGGGCGGCTTCGGTGAGGTCCACTTTGGTGCCGGTGTCGCGAGCGGCATGAGGGCGATGTCGCCGGGTAGCACCACGACCGCAACGCCTTTTTTGGCGACGGCGACGCGCATGGCGCGTTCGAGAATTTGCGGCAGTTGGTTCGGGTTCGACACGAGTTCGACGAAATGGCTGCATTCCCGGAAGAGGATCTCGGGATGCGTGGCTTGGAAATAATCGATGCCAAGCTCGCTACTGGGCAAGTGTGCGGCGATGGCCAGCACGGGTACGCGGCTGCGATGACAATCATACAGGCCGTTGATGAGATGCAGGTTGCCTGGTCCGCAGCTGCCGCAGCAAGCCGCGAGCTCACCCGTCAGCTGCGCTTCGGCGCCGGCCGCAAATGCTGCCGCTTCTTCGTGGCGCATGTGCACCCATTCGATGGTGCCGTGGCGGCGGAGAGAATCCGTGAAGCCGTTGAGGGAATCTCCGACCACGCCGTAGACGCGCTTGATGCCGGCCTGCTGCAATGTCTCGGTCAGAAAGTCCGCCGCAATTCGTGCCATTCTTCACCTCCGGAGATTTCGGCATCAGTTGGGATCGTCGAAGACAAGCGATCGGCGATTAACGTGGCGTTGCATTTAGAAGGCTCTTTCACGACGAGCGCCGACTCGTCAACGAACTGCCTTCACGATGTAGTCTACGAAGGCGCGCACCTTCGCTGCTGGATGGTGACGCGAGGGGTAGTAGGCATTTAGCGGAAAGCGCTCATCGGCCCAATCGGGGAAGAGTTCGATCAGCTTACCGCTTTTAATGTGATCTTTGGCGACGACGGTAAAGACTTGGGCGATGCCAGTTCCTGCGAGACATTCGGTCAACATTGTTGATGCATCACCGAGCAATAAGCGGCTTTTCGTTTTCACGGTCTGAATCTTGCGCCCTTTGTGAAATTCCCAGTCGAAGGGCTGCCGCGTGATCGGATCGCGGTAGTCGATACAGGCATGGCCAGCAGCAAGATCGCTTGGCGTTCGAGGACGGCCGCGGCGTTTCAGATAGCTCGGAGCTGCAACCGTAATCACCTGGAGGTCCACAAGCTTGCGTACAATTAGAGATGAATCGGGAAGATCTCCGAAGCGAACCGCAACATCGATTCCGTCGGCAACGAGATCGCCGATCTGTTCGCGTGTCACACAATCGAGCGATAAGTCGGGATAAAGGTCGAGGAATTTACCGAGCCGCCCCGGCAAGATGAGTTGCGAAACGACGGGATCGATGTTCACGCGCAGGCGGCCGCGCACGACGTTTGTAGAGCCCGATGCGATAGTCGCTGCGTCCTCGATGTTGGCGAGGCTCGGTTTCACCTGCTCGTAGAACCGGCGTCCTTCGTCGGTGAGCGAAACGGAGCGCGTCGTGCGGTCCAGGAGGCGGGCGCCAATACGCGCTTCGAGGCGAGATACCGCGCGGCTGACGCCCGATGTTGTGATGCCGAGCGCGTCCGCCGCTCGAGCGAAGCTACCGCCTTCGACGACTGCGGCGAGAACCGATACGCCGGAGAGCAAGCGTCCGTCGAACGGCATTGCACCTCTGTCCGTTGATTTACAATCAACAATATGTGGACAAGAGCGCACTTCAGTCAACGGCCTACCGCATGAGATCTTTGGCGCGGGTCATTCGATCTGGAGCCAAGAGCTATGTATGCAATCACTGGAATTACCGGGCAAGTCGGCGGCGCGATGGCGCAAGCACTGCTTGATGCGGGACTACCTGTTCGGGCCGTCGTGCGAAACGCCGAAAAAGGTGCGGCGTGGGCCGCAAAAGGGTGCGATGTCGCGATCGCGACGATGGAAGACGCCGACGCGCTCGCCAAAGCCTTCATGGGTGCGGAAGGTGTTTTCATTCTGCCGCCCAACGCGTTTGATCCCTCTCCCGGCTTTCCCGAGGCGCGTGCGGTTATCTCTGCCGTAATGCAAGCTTTGAATGCGGCGCGTCCTGCTCGCGTCGTCTGTCTCTCAACGATCGGTGCACAAGCGCGGCAGCCCAATCTGCTCACGCAGCGAACGTTGATGGAAGAGGCGTTGAGCGCGCTGCCGATGCCTGTCACGTTTCTGCGGCCGGCCTGGTTCATGGAGAACTTTGCCTGGGATATCGCAGCGGCGAGAGACACGGGTGTCTTCAAGTCCTTTTTGCAACCACTCGATAAGCCCGTTCCGATGATAGCGACCGTCGATATCGGCCGGCTGGCGGCGAAGCTCATCCAAGAGCACTGGGAAGGCCGTCGAATTGTCGAACTCGAAGCGGAACGACGCTACAGCCCCAACGACGTCGCAGCTGCATTTGCGAGCATTCTGGAGCGGCCTGTTCGCGCAGAAGCCGTGCCGCGAGAGACATGGGGCTCTCTCTTCAAATCGCAAGGCATGAAGGACCCGATACCACGGATGCAGATGCTCGACGGTTTCAACGAGGGCTGGATCCAGTTTGAGGGCAAACCGTTAAGCATAGAGAAAGGCCCGACAGGTTTGTCCAGCGTGCTGGCTGGGTTGACCTCTGCAGTCGGCTGAAGCGGTTCAGACCCCAATATTTAGGAAATTGGGCCTGCCTTTCGTCGTTAGGCAGGCCGGTCGCGCCGACGGTGTTGTTATTTGGAACCCGAGCGTGTCTTTAGCGTTCAGCAGGCATGGTTTAGCGGGGGTGGACGCATGTCCGGTCTCTCGATGCGGGAATGACGGAATGGCGCGGTTTGTCGGGATCGACCATATTTCGGTGCGTGTGAGCGATTTTGCCCGCTCCAAGTCTTTCTATAGCGGGCTGTTCGATTTTCTCGGGCTGGATGTGCTCGACGAATATGAAGACGCTATGGGGTGGACCAACGGAAAAACGCGGTATTGGATCGGGCAAGCGGATGCCAAGGGTGCTGCCCATAAGCACCGGACCGGAGATGTCGGTCTCCATCATTATGCGTTTGAACTCCGGAGCCGGAAGGATGTCGATGACCTTCAAGACTATTTACGGCGCCACCATGTAACGATCGTGGACCCGGCTGACGTATATTACGACGACTATTATGCCGTTTTTTTCCTCGATCCCGACGGCATTAAGCTCGAGGGCATGAAATACGGCGAAGAGAAAGAGAAGAAACGCAAGAGGAAGACGTAAGCGTCAATTCGTAACGACAGCCTTCTATTGACGCTGCAATCTTGGAACCAATTTGTGTGGCGACGCGTTTCGGACGACCAAATCCGGAACGAGGGGCCGCACGTATGTGCTAGGGGATGGGACATCATGCCATTCACGCCGAACCATGCCAGCTTCGACCGACCGGATAGTCAAGGCAGTGGCTTCGCATCGGCATCGCCGAAGCGTGGCCAGGAGAGCAGGGCAACCGGAACAAGTCTCGCCGAACGCCTGTTCGATACACGCAACCATTCTTTAAAGCTCGCCGAGCCTCTGTCGACGGAGGATATGACCGTTCAGGCTTCGGACGACGCCAGTCCGACGAAATGGCATTTGGCGCACGTGACGTGGTTCTTCGAAAACTTCGTGCTCGTGCAGCATCTCGACGGCTATCGCATCTTCGACGACGACTTCAATTATTGCTTCAACTCTTATTATGAGGCGCTTGGGCCGAGGCATCCGAGGGCGCGCCGCGGGTTGCTGACCCGACCTTCTGCTGAGCGCGTTCTAGCGTATCGCCAGCACGTCGATGAAGCGCTTCAGCGCCTTCTTGCCAGGGACGACGCGCAAAACGGCGAGATTGCCCGACTTCTCGAAATAGGGATCAACCACGAGCAACAGCATCAGGAGCTGTTGCTTACCGATATTCTTGCTCTCTTTGCAGCAAATCCGTTGCATCCGGCCTATCAAGCGGGGCCTACGCAAACCGATGCCAAGGCGCCCGATGCGCTGGGGTGGCTCGACATTGACGGCGGTATAATCTCGATCGGACACGGTGGCGAGGGGTATAGCTGGGACAACGAGCTTCCGCCTCATGATGCGCTCGTTCGGCCATTCAAGCTCGCGGATCGGCTTGTTTCGAATGCCGAATGGCTGGCATTCATCGAAGATGGTGGCTACCAGACCGCATCGCTCTGGCTTGCTGACGGCTGGATGACCGTCAATCGCGAGGCGTGGGACAGTCCGCTCTATTGGCACAAGACGGATGCAGGTTGGGCGCAGATGTCGCTGCAGGGTTTGCGGCCGGTCGTGCCCGCTGAGCCCGTCGCGCATGTGTCATATTACGAAGCGGATGCCTTTGCGCGCTGGGCTGGCAAGCGACTGCCGACCGAGTTCGAATGGGAGGCCGTTGCGCGTGCGCATCCCGAGATGCCGGCACGAAATGCGGATGTCTATCGTCCGTGTGTGGCGGATCCGGTCGGAAACGGCGCGTCGCCGCCGCGGCAACTCTTCGGTGAGGTCTGGCAGTGGACCGCGAGTGCTTATCTCGCGTATCCGGGCTATCGGCCTCCAGAGGGAGCGATCGGTGAATACAACGGCAAGTTCATGGTCGGTCAGCACGTGCTGCGCGGCTCGTCCTGCGTGACGCCCGCCGGGCACTCGCGGCCGACCTACCGCAATTTCTTCTATCCTCATCAGCGCTGGCAGTACCTCGGCTTGCGCCTGGCAGCGGAGATCGATTGATGCGCTACATTCCGACCCTTGAACGGTCGCCGACAGACGTTTCGAAAGCCGACGGAGAATTTGCCAGTGCGGTGATCGAGGGGCTGTCGCTCCTTCAAAAGGAGCTTCCGTGCCGTTATTTCTACGACGCGCGGGGGAGCTTGCTGTTTGAGGAAATCACGCGTCTTCCCGAATACTATCCGACTCGAACGGAAGCGCAGATTCTCCGGGTTGCAGCCTGCGATCTCGTGGCCGATTTTTCGGACGGCAATCTCTTTGTCGAATTCGGCTCGGGTTCGAGCTTGAAAACTGAGATCCTGCTGGATTGTGTCGATGCTGATATCGTCTACGTGCCTATCGACGTATCGGAAACGGCATTGGCAGATGCGGTGGTGCGTCTTGCTCTGCGCTATCCGTCGCTCGAAGTACGGCCGCTGGTGGCAAATTTTTCCGAGATGAAAGGTCTGCCACGCGATCTTTCCGGGCGTCGCGCGGTTGGCTTTTTCCCAGGCTCGACGATTGGCAATTTGGCGCCGGAGGAGGCCGAGGGGTTGCTCGCTGGCTTCAAGCGTGTTCTGGGCAAGCGCGGACGGCTGGTCATCGGCGTCGATCTGAAGAAGGACGAGCAGACGCTCACCCGCGCTTATGACGACGATGCAGGTGTTACGGCGGCTTTCAATTTGAATTTGCTGTCACGCATCAATCGTGAGCTTGGCGGCACGTTCGATCTGGGCGCGTTCAGGCATCGTGCCATCTATAATTCGGATGCAGGCCGGATCGAGATGCACGTCGTCAGCGATCGTGCGCAAGATGTGGCCGTGTGCGGAAGGGTGTTTCATTTTCGCGAAGGCGAGAGCATTCACACGGAGAATTCCTACAAATATACCATTCCGGAATTCCGCGATCTGGCAGTGCGTGCAGGGTGGCACGCAGAACGTGTCTGGACCGATGAAGCCAATCGTTTCAGTGTGCACGAACTCGTCTGATCGTCAGGCAGAGATTTGTTGCATTGCCGATGTCCCCCGTCTTTGCTGCCGCCATTGAACGATGGAGGTGGCGTGGCCTTGCGTCTTCGGAGCGCGACGTATAATCGGAAACCGGTGGCCTGGATCGGGAACCAATGCGGTTCTGGGCCATTTAAGGTCGTATGGGGGAAGGGAGACGCAAAATCGAACCGGCGCCCGCAGGAAAGGGCCAGGTCCTGGCACAGCGTTCGATATTGGTCGTGGAAGACGAAGTTCTTATCCGGCTGCATCTGGCGGAGGAGCTTCGGGCTTCCGGATACAATGTTATCGAGGCCGCGACCGGGGACGAGGCGATAACGCTGTTGTCGAGCGTCGACGACATCGGCTTGCTGTTGACCGATATTCGCATGCCCGGAAATGTCGATGGTATAGCGCTGGCCAACTGGACACGCAGTCAGTTCCCTTCGATCAAAATCGTTCTCATTTCCACGGAAATTCGTGCTGGAAGTCCGGTCGAATTCGATGCCTGTTTTACGAAACCGGTGCGTTTCGTCGAGTTGATCCAATGCGTCCGAAAGTTGCTTCCCGAGACGGAACAGGGCCATTCCCACGGTCGTTAGAGGGGAGTGATTGAACAAGCGACCAAACAGAAAACTCTCGCGACGGTCCTTGTCGTTGAAGGTGCCGTGCTCGTGCGGATGGCGATTGCGGGATACCTTCGTGAGTGCGGGTATCGCGTCATTGAGGCGTCGACGAGCGATGAAGCACTGCTTGTGCTTGATCGCAGTCACATTCGGGTTGACGTAATTTTCAGTGCCGTCGATGTTTCAGGGGCGCTCGATGGGTTCGCGCTGACCCGGTGGGTGCGGAGCAACCGTCATCAGACCAAAATCGTAATGGCAGGTTCTCCCAAGAGCGCATCCGCTGCGGCCGGAAAGCTTTGCGAAGAGGGGCCGCATCTGAAAAAGCCGTATGAGCCACAGGCCGTCGAAGACTATATTCGCCGCTTGCTCGCGCTTGCGCAATCCACTGAGCCGCAGTGAGCGTAAAGGCTTGATCCACCGTTAACAAATTGGCCGCGTTGCATTTCTTGCCATCGCGTGTTGCTATCGGCTGGTGGCAAGCGAGGTGGAATCGGCCGTGGTTCAGACCAGTTGCACTGTTAGCACGCACGCGCTCCCGAAAGCGCCGTGGTATGCGGGATCGTGGGCTGCGGGATTATCCGTCTTTCTGGCTACCGTCGGTCTGATACTCGCGGCCACTTGCCCGGCCGAGGCGCACCATCCCCGCAAGAGCACGGACAAAACTTCTGGTATCTCGATCCCGAATCTTACGCACGGACAGTTGCACGTGCTGACGCGGTATCAATCGGCAATCATGAGCCTTGCGAACCGCCAAGTCCGTCCAAGCCTCGAAGCTCGAACGCTCCAGAATTTCGTTAACCTGCAGCTGGCGTACTGTCTCTGGGGCTTGGTGCCGGGAAGCATTTCCGACGAGGCCAGCCCGTTCAACGAATGCTCGCACGCATATCTTGCCGCGACCAAGTTGCTTTTGGAGCGGCTTCAGCGAGCGGACGACACGCGCGCGAAGGCCGACGCGCTGGCTGACCAGATCAATCTCGCGATGCTGGAAGATGCGACTGCGCTCGAAATTTGCAGCAACAGCTTTGAGCCTTTTAACACCGCGCAGATCATCATGCCGATGTGGGCCGATATGACCTTCAATCCGCTCGGAATCCTGCTCGGCTGTTTTATCTTTGGGGCATCGGCCGGCGGCTTGGCGATGGCTCGCGGCGGCCGTCGGTCAGCTCCGAGCGCGCAGTGATCGAAGGCGGATGCGTCCGGTTTTTCGGCTCGGCGCATTCCAGGCATTGATTAATCGGTGCGCAAATGCTGCTAGTAGCGGCATGACGATACGACGTATCCAGCGGTTTCGAATGCTCGTCGGCGCCCTTGCCATCCTGGGCGCTGCTTTGAACGCGTGGGTTCTAGCGGTCCACATCACATCTGTCGCGCTGACGTCGATGCGAGCCAACGGCGGCGGGGTCGTCATTTGCGGCCAGAGTGGAACCAGGACGGCTCCCTGGTCCGATGACGGTAAGTCGGTCCCACGGAAGCATTGCCCCATTTGCTCAGGCTTGGCGGCGCTACACTTCGGCGTTTTAAGCGATCCAGGTCTCAATGTTCCTCTGCGCGCCACATCCATGCGCGTCGTCTCGGAGACGGCAGAGGCGCACGTTCTCGACCGCCGGCCCGACCGGCTTCTCAATCGCGGTCCGCCATCGCTGCGTGCCTGAGCGTCCGAGCGTTCAGCAGACATCAAGCTCTACGCGCGCAAGACTGTCGCCAAAGGGTGCCGGTCTCGTATCGCTGCCCATAAGGGTCTGGCGGATACAGCGCGTTCCAAACTCAAACATTTAGCATTCGCATTGGAGAACTCATGAAACGGTTGATGATGGCGTTGGCGCTTGTGGTTGCGTGCAGCACGCCCGGAATGGCGCACAAGTTCGAAAAGGACGGCATTGCGATCAAGCATCCGTGGACGCGTGCGACGGCACCAGGCGCCGCGGTGGGCGTCGGTTATCTGACGATCACCAACACCGGCAAAGAACCCGACACGATGATGGGCGGGACGTTCGAAGGCGCAGGCAACGTCGAAATTCACGAGATGAAGATGGACGGCGACAAGATGCTGATGCGTCAGCTGAAGGATGGTCTGGAGATCAAGCCCGGCGAGACAGTCAAGTTCAGTCCTGGTGGCTATCATCTCATGTTTACGGGACTGAAGACGCCGATTGCGCAGGGACCCAACATCAAGGGGTCTCTAACCTTTAAAAAGGCTGGCACGATCGATGTGACCTACAAAGTGGAATCGATCGGCGCAATGACGAGTGGTGACGGAGATCACGGTGCCATGAAAATGGACGGCACGATGAAGATGGACGACACTGATATGAAGCACGAGCACGCGCAGTGATACTGACGTGTGTCAGTTTTCGTGACTTGGCAAGTTTGCGATCGGACAGCGGCGATGTCGGCTCGTTGCTGTCCGACCAATTGTCGTAGTCTAGCTTTTCGATCTCGCAAATTCCGAGTTGCGCTCTCGGGTTTGTTTTCATTCGCAAAATCGATCAAATTGACGGTGCAGTCGCGACGTTTGAGCGCTTGACTTAGACCTCACCGGGTTGTGAACGTCGACGTCATGGGCTGGCTTCGTCGCAATGACTTGACGCGCGGATTGCTGTTTGCACTCTATGTGCTCGCAGCGGCGACGTTTGGCTTTGCGCATAAACCGATCACGCCCGCGTCAAATGTCGACCTCGCCGCGTATGCGTTGCCCGATGGCTCGCTTCCTTTCATTTGCGGAGGAGGCAAGGGCGTGCCGGGCGGTAAGCATGCCTGCTCGGCGTGTGCGGCATGTCTGTTGTCGGCTGCGCCGGGACTCATCACCGAGCACGACAGGCAGCTATCCGTCGCTCAACGCTTTGTCGTTGAGGCGTGGCCTGATGGCTATCGCGCCGATGTCGGCGCCGATTGGCCGCCGAACTTCCGTTCGCGGGCGCCTCCTTATCCTGATGTCTAATTGCTAAGGCCGCGGCGGCGTGGAGTTCAACTCTGCAAAGCTGCGTCGCATCGGATTCAGCATTTGTGAGGCCGTCATGTCTTCGCCATGTGCAACAGCGCATGCGCAGTCACAGAGGGGCTGCGCGCGGGAGCGCGTATCGTTTGTTGTTGTTCCAAATCAGAGTCTAAGCGATCGCGGGGCTTATATGCTCTACGGCGCGCTTAGCGGAGCGGTCGCTATTTTTCAGGCGCCGTTTCTCATGCGAGGTTACTGGCCGGTTACGATGTTTTCCGTCATCGATTTATTGGGAATGGTGTTTGCCATCCACGCCTTTCGGCTTTGCCAGCAGGAGCGGCGGGAGGAAATCGTCGTTGAAGATGGCGCCGTCAACATTCGCCGTTTTGCCTTCGGAAAATCCGTCCGCGAGCTTCGGCTTGCGTGTTATGGCCTGAAGCTTATCCGTTCCGATGATCCTGACTTTGGTTGCCGTCGTCTCGCCTTTTCCGTTCGAGGAAAGCGCGAGGAGATTGCGCGCGATCTCTCGCCAGCGGAGCGGGCAAGCTTTGCCGATGTGTTGTGGCAGAGCCTGCGGCGCTATTCCGTTCCGCTTAGCACCGAAATGGCCTTTGGCTGGTCACTCTTTACCAAAGGGCCGTACGCGCCATGACGTTCGGAGACATCGGGCGCCGCGTGGAGACACGGACGGCCAGAAGCGTGTTGTTGGCGCTGTATGCGCTGGCGTGCGTGTTCTCGGTCAGCATTTCCAAGCCGCATCCCGTGCGGCCACCCATTGATGCAAGCGCGTACGCATTGCCCGACGGATCGCTACCGCCAATCTGCTCGCCAGCGAACAGGGACGGGCATGTCGGCGCGTACGGCGATGCTTGCGGGCTGTGCTGTCTCGCCAAGCTCTCTGGGCTGCAGCCGCCGGGCGCGAGAGATCTCGTGCCGGCCAGAAGCGCCGGCGAACGTCTGGCGATTGCGAATGTCGCATTTCGCGAGCCAGCGCAGCGCTTCGCAGCGTTGGGCGCGCGAGGACCGCCGATGATTTGAAGCACCATTAATCACAGGGAAGCGTCTTCGCAGTCCTAGCCATCGACGTGGCTCGTACGCGAGCGCTCAACAATCACTAGCTTAAGGATTCAGGAAACCCTCATGGACAGCATGCTTGGCATGTATCCGACCTTTTACGTGCCCTACATCGGCACGGCATGGGTCATGGGGATCATCGGCGTCATTCACGTCGTTGCCTCCCACACTTCCGTCGGCGCAGCATTTTTGTTCGCGCTGCTAGAGACGAAAGCCTATCGGGACAAGCAGCCGCAATTGCTCGACTTCATCAAGCGTTACGGTCTGTTTCTTCTGGTCTTCTCCTACATCATCGGGTCGATCACGGGGCCGGGCATCTGGTACGCGATCACAGTCGCGAGCCCTCGCGGGGTCAGTGGCCTCATTCATAACTTCGTCTGGGTCTGGGCAGCGGAGTGGGTCTTCTTCACGGTCGAGGTCATCGGGGCATACGCGCTGGTCTACCTTGTGGGCAAGATTGATCCGATCTCGCATCTCAAACTGACGTGGTCGTTTGCGCTGGCGTCCTGGGGGACGATGCTGCTGATCGTCGGCATCCTGTCGTTCATGATGTGGCCGGGAAGCGATACTTGGTATCAGACGGGTTCGACGAACGACGCCTTCTACAACATCAACTTCTTCGCGCACCTTGGCGTGCGAACGGGTTCGATGCTGGTCATGGCAGCTATCGTCGGCCTGATGGTTGTCCCAGGTGTCAAGGATAAGGCGCTCCGCGCGAGCGTCGTTCGCCTGATTGCGCCCGTGGGCCTCGTCGGCGGCCTCTTCTCCGTCGTCATGTTCCTCTACTATCTGCAGACGCTACCGAACAATGCGCACGTCATGCTGCAGGCGCATCTTCTGCCGGTCTATGCCCACGCCATGATCGGGGTTGCGGCAGTCACGGCCGTCTATCTCATCTCGGCGATGCTTTGGCCGCAGATGGTTCGGCTTTGGGTGGCGGTACCGCTATTCCTGTTCATCGCCATTGTCGGCGTCTGGCCGGAGGAACGCATGCGTGAAAGCATGCGCAAGCCCTACGTGGCCGGGCAGTACATCTATGGCGACCAGGTGATCTCCCGCGATGTTCCGGGCAAGGGCATCGTCGGCGAAGTGGATACCATCGCGGAAAAGGGCTTCTTGAAAGTCCATCCGTTCATTCCGGACCGGTTGCGAAAAATTACCGACAGTAACAAGCTAGAGGTCGGCGAACTGCTGACCAAGATTGCGTGCTCGAATTGTCATTCGCTCGATCCGGGTGCGCCGCTTCGCAGCTTACCCGACATATTCCATCGCTCGACGGATGAAGACATGATCGCAGCGTTCCTCAAGGGACCGCTACGGCACGGCAGCATTCCTTACATGCCGCGCATCGATCTTCCCGACGACGAGATCGGAGCGATCGCGCATTACATCGCCACTGTGGATGCAAAGGCCGGTCCCTTGAAGGAGGACACGACGCCAATTGCAGCCGCCGCGCCTAATCCCGAGACTAAGAAGGAATAGCAGACATGGATGTCGGCACAGTCATAAACACGATGAGGGATCCGGCAGGCGTGCCTGCGACACCCGTCGTGTTTCAAATTCTTGCCGTTGCGACGTGGGTGTTTCACATCGCGTTCGTGATGTTGACGATGGGCACCGGTGTGCTCGCCGTATATGCGTTTTTCAGGCGGGCAACCGGTCCCTTCTGGGAGCAGCTATCGCTGGCGATGACGAAGGTCGCAAAGGTCAGCGTTTCGCTGCTGATCGTGCTCGGCGTTTCGCCGTTGCTCTTCACCCAGGTCATCTATGATCCGCAGTGGTACACGTCCAACGTGCTCTCGGCGGCCTGGGTGATCGGGTTCATCTTCACGCTGATCGTCGGCTATTGTCTTTGGTTCGTTTTTTATGAGGCGAACCACGACGGCGCAAAGCAATACGTAGGCTTCTATGCTGTGATGAGCTTGGCGATTTTCGCGCTCGATGGCTTGATCATGCACGTCCTGGCTTATCAGGCCATCCTGCCCGGTGAGTGGATGTCGTGGTACGCGCCGGGTGGCGTCGTTGATACAAGCGGCACGAAGCTGCACGCAATCGAGTGGGCGCGCTATCTCTTCATCATGAGCCTGTCGGCGCCTGCCGTCGGTCTCTTCCTGCTCGCCTACAGCGAATATCTCACGGTGCGTCGCGATAAGACGCGGGAATACCTCGAGTTCGCTCGCGACCTCGGGCGTAAGATCGCGGCGCGCGGTGCGATCATTTCGGCGCTTCTTGCCGTCTGGTGGCAATTTGACCTCCCGGCTTCGACCGGTCTGCGGTCACAGCCGCTCGGATGGTTGATCCCGGCCGGTCTCGTCATCCTGGCTTGGCTCGCCTCGCAACGGCATCCGCGGCTTCATGGCTACACCATGCTCAGTCTCGGCCTCGTGATGGTCGCTCTGCTCGCGATTTGGCGTGAGGTCATTCGCGTCGCGTACCTGAAGCCGTTCGGCTACAACGCCGACACTTACACGGTGCACGCAGACTGGCCGTCAACGATCCTCTTCTTCTCGACGATCCTTGGCATCGGCAGCTTGGTGGGCGGGTACTACCTGACATTGCTCTACCGTGCAGGCCGGGTTGAGGGCGTCTATACCGCAGAAGCGCGGGTTGATCGGCTTGGCTCGGCGGCCGTCGCTGTCCTCGTTGTGTGGATTGGCGTGTTTTTCGTTTATGGCGTCGCGATCTGGCTTCGCAACGCGTTTCTCGCTTAGGATCGGAGGATACAATGGCGTTGATCAAACAGCGCGCCGTAGTCAGCTATATCGTGGCTGCATGCGCGATCGTTCAAACGGCTTCATACGCACAGGCTGCCGATCTGGCCGCCGGCCGAAAGCGGGCTGAAGTCTGCATGGCGTGTCATGGTGAAAATGGCATCAGCCAGATCCCGGGCATTCCAAGTCTCGCCGGACAGGACAACGACTATATCGTCTCGGCGCTAAAGGCGTATCGAGGCGGCACAGAGCGCACCAATCCGACGATGGCGGAAATGGCAAAGCCTCTGAGCGATGCCGATATCGATAACCTTGCCGCGTTCTGGCATTCGCTCGCCTCGCCGTTGGCGCAGAAATAGCAAACGATCCCGATCCACGGAGAGGCAAGTCTCTTGCATCTTCATGATCCGAAGCGGGGCCGAAATCGCGGATGGCAGTCGCTTTTACAGGCGGCTGCCATTTTTTGTGGCTATTGAACGACAATAGCCGGCCGCTAAGCGCCAACCTGCGCCGTTTTGTCGATCTTCTGACTGGAGATTTTGTAATCCGGCTCTACATCTCCTTGCGATGCCCTCGAAGCGACATCAGCCAAGGAGTTTTTCCCATGACGAACCTCGACCGACGATCGTTTCTCAAGGCGGCGCGCGCCGTTTCCGTTGTTGCGGCAGTTTCTTCCTCTGCGACAGTCAAAGCTTTCGCCGAAACGACCGGGGCCGGTTGGCCGTACAAGCTTCCGCCGCTTCCTTACGCATTCGGAGCGTTGGAACCGAATATCGACGCGCAAACCATGGAGCTGCATCACGACAAGCATCATGCGGCCTACGTCAAGAATCTGAATGCGGCGCTGAAGGATCATTCACAGCTCGCATCGCTTCCGCTGGAAGAGCTGCTCGTCAAGCTCAGCGACGTGCCGGAAGACATTCGCATGACCGTTCGCAATAACGGTGGCGGTCACGCCAATCACAGCATGTTCTGGGAGATCATGGGGCCGCCCGGGGGCGCTGGGCCGGATGGTGAGGTGAAAGCGGCCATCGACAGGGATTTCGGCGGGCTCGATAAGCTACAGCAGCAGTTCAATGCAGCAGGCGGAAAAGTTTTCGGATCGGGTTGGGTTTTCGTCACCGTCGACAAGGATGGAAAACTCGCGCTTGTCGCCAAGCCGAACCAGGACACGCCACTCATGGACGGCGGCCGCGTGTTGTTGGGAAATGACGTTTGGGAGCACGCGTATTATCTCAAATATCAGAACAGGCGCCCTGAATATCTGAAAGCGTGGTGGAACGTCGTAAATTGGAAAGCCGTCGGTGATCGCTATTCGGCGGCAAAGGCCGGCAAGCTCGCCATTTGATTTCACTGTAAAATCGACAAAGCCGTCCGGATGCGTTTCGGACGGCTTTTTGGCGGCTTAATTCAGTCCGAGCTGCGCGCCGATCCAGCTGAGAGCCGCCGCGTTATTGAATGCGATATCGAAGGCAATGCCGGCAAATATCGCCACGATAACGATGAGTACGCGCATGTCGTCCATACTAGGAGCAACGCCGAGTGGAAAACGGTTGTTCCGCTGCGAGACGGGGAACGTCACGGCGTCTTCTTGTTGACCGTTGCGTCGGGTGGAGGTGGTGTCGGGCTGATCGGATATGGCTCAGGCGCTGCCTTTGGCGGTGATGATTGATTAGTTCCTGAGGGTGCGGGTTTGGCCGCATCCACCGTCGAAAGATCAAGGCGCTGCCAATACCAAATGGCCCCAGCGATTATGATGATCGACAGAATGATGATCGGCCACTTCATAGCTTTTATCCGCGCGGCTTTTTCCGCCAACGAACGCCAGGAATGCAAAGTTCCCACCGTGCTTTCGCGAACGTTGTGGCCGGCGCGAGATTAACGCCTGTGGCGGATGAGATGATTTCACGCGGCGCTAACCAAGCGCTCAGTTGTCACGTGTTGTCCTGATTTTTCGGCGTAGATTCGACCTATCGTTGAAGGCAAACAGGAGTTCCCGCATGTCGAAGCGTACCTTATTCGCCGCCGCAATGGGAGCTGCAGCGCTCGTCTCGCTGCCTGCAGTCTCAGAAGCTCATTGCCTCGGTTACAAGCACATGAAATCCGAATTCAACTCTGCGGTCGACGGAACGACGACGATGGTTAAGCGCGTTGCGTATCGCACGGAGGCGTTTGGCCGTCGCATGTTCGGCTGGTTGGATTGCAAGAAATACTAGGACCGGCAAGCGACTTTCGCAGGCCTTCGGGACGCGTTTGAACGGCTGGGTCGTAATGCGACCTATGCCGCCAAGGGCCGAGGCTTGAGCGTGTCGGCAAGCGAGGCGCGGACGCGTTCCTCAAGAGCGACCATGTCGAAAACAGACTCCGAGGCGGCGAGGATTGTCATCACAATTCTCGCCCGCTGCTTATGGTTTGGATCGAGATTCCGTTCGCCACCGTCGATCTCATCTCGAAGTCTTATGTAAAGATCGACAAGCACGCTTCCCGGAAGGGGAGTACCACTATCCATGCTTGAGCTTTCGTTCGATGCTGCAGAGCATGAACGTCGGTGGGTCGCTTTTGGTTGCGTGTGATGGTGCGCGCCGGATCCTCTTCGAAATCTGCGATGCGCTATTGGCTAGGAGATCTTTCTTTACCGCCTGCGACGCGCCTGATCTCTGCTTCCAAGCCGCCAGTCAGCCAGAGTCCGTACATCTTCAAATCTGCCTCCAGCGACCAAAGTGGATTTTCAAAAGCGGCGGGGTTGTTTCGCTCAAAGGCGAAGTGGCCTGCCCAGGCACTGGCGTATGAACCAGTTATGCCTGCGGCCAGGTATCGACCTCGGCCGGTTTTTAGCCATCCGGCAACGCCAAGAAGACCGAGCGTCGTTCCTATCATATGCATCGCGCGCGTCTCAGGCTTGGAATGCGCCTTGAGATAATATGGCCAGAATTCATCGAATGATGCGAACTTCGGCGCGGGCTCTGTTGTCGAATTTCGTTTGCTCAAAGAGCGGGTCGCCATCTCTCTTACCTCCAAGCTGTTATGCTCAATGCCCAAGTGCTGCGGCGATACTCTGGGGGATCGATTTATTAATCGTCCCATGGCTTAGTTCCGTTGCCCGTCCGGGGCAGGCCTCGGATTTGGATCTCGCAATAAGGTCTTTCAGGTCGTCCTCTGTCCTCACGATATAGGGCGACAGGTGCTTGACGACTTTTGCGCTCGCTGCGATGCCCCACAAAATTCCCGTATTAAGCGGCATCGACGTGATGTCTCCTGCCGCGGTGATACAGTTCATCGATCTCGGAAGCGAGTTGATCATCGAATAACTGACGCGGCCTGACTGCAAGAGGGCAAGACGCATCTTTGCTCTCTCGAATAATTCCGCCGTGATCTCGTAGGGTCCCCAGGACTTTACGCGTCGGCCGGCGTGACAGGCCATTTGCAAAGTTTCGGAAAGTGAAAAGTTATGGCCTCGCTCAGATCCAAACGGCTGTACTTTTTTCGTGGCGGGTAGCCAGCTTATTGTCAGCGGGCTGACCACGCCCTTCGCCAAGTCATTTCCGCGATAGAAGCTGATGAATGTATGGGCATGTACTAGATCATCGTCCGGCCCCTGATAGGCCCACACCACCATAAAATAGCGACCATCCAAGCTTGCTGTCTCGGCGGCCCTTCCGAAAGAAACCTGCAAGAAACAGAGCGACAGTACGCAAATCAACGTCTTGAAGAATTTTCCGGTAGAGATCGACATTGTCCCTTCTCTCATCCGCAATGAAGATCCGGTGAGATCATTGAAATCACTCCGCACTTAAATTCGATTGGCCTTAGGAATGTTCCGCCGCAGGCCAAAACGTTGGGTTCGCCTTGGTCGCACATCCAATCTAAGTCTCGAAAATTTTCCTATCTATCCTCTTGAACGATCCAATCGACGAAATTAAATCGCCGCTCGGACGGCCCTGATGTGGCCGTCCCTTGCTCTGGTTGTCGCTTCTGGAAGGAGGATAGCTATGGCGACATTCGACTTCACGCCGATGTTTCGTTCGAGCATCGGGTTCGAGCAAATTCCCGATCTTCTGGCCCAGGCGTTACAGCGCCAGGGCGATGGATATCCCCCGTACAACATTGAAAAAGCCGGGGCCGACGAATTTCGCATCGTAATGGCGGTGTCTGGCTTTTCTGCGGATGATCTTGAGATCGTCCAGGCTGAAAATCGCCTAACGATCAAAGGCAGAGCCGAGAACGACGATCAGAAAATTTACCTTTACCGAGGTCTTGCCGCCCGGCAGTTCGTCCGCGAATTCGATCTCGCGGATTACGTCGAGGTTACAGGCGCGGAGCTCGACAATGGGCTGCTGGTCATTTCCTTGAAACGCGAACTGCCGGAGGCGATGAAGCCTCGGTCCATCCCGATCACGATTGGAAATGGTTCCGACGCGCCGGCGCGCATCGAGAAGAAAGCCGCGTAGATCATCCACTGAGAGGCAGGGATGAGCGTGGTTGCATTCTCCGGCCGTTCAGTTGCGGCCGTTGAGAGCGTGATGCCGGTGGCGACAGGACATGGCGCCGGCATCTCCGCTCGACAGGGACGGCTTTCGGGCCGTCCCTCGTGTCGGATCTTTCCGATGGGAAAGGGATGGGGCCTCGAGATTGAGCGCAATAGCGCTTGGCTCATCGGCTTAGGCATTCCTGGAAGCTGCAGATTCTTCAGATCGCTGAGAGCGGCAATCGCTTTCGCCGAGGCCCGCGGCCTCGACTACCACGTCGTCCGCCCGGCGCGTCTGTTTGAGAGTTATTGGCGTCGCCGCTGGCGGGGCAGGGGACGTGGGCGTGATTTTGGACGCCCGATCGTCTCCAAAGCTTCATCGGACTGATTAGCACGAGAGGGGATCATGCAAGCAATGCTTTCGGGAAAGCGAGTACTCATCGTCAAAGGTTCGCTTCTTGCACCTTGTGCGCTGGAAAAAACGCTGCGTGATCGCAGCGCCAAAGTGATCACCGCTACCAATGTCATCTCCGCATTTTCCATTATTGAACAGGAGGATATTGATGTCGCGGTTATCGACAAAGGCTTGCACAATGAAGCGTTCGATCTTTGCGCTGAACTGAATATGATGGAGGTGCCTTATCTTTTGGCGGACGCGCCCCATGAACTGCAAAGGCCTGTGGTCCAGAGAGGCGCTGCGGCCCGCGTCGTGGCCGACTTAGAAAATATGCTGCGCACGAAAACGTCCGCGCAAGCGCGAGTGGAGTCCAGCTTCCCCGCCGGAAGATTTCCTGCCGCTCGGAGTACGAGCGCGATGGTCGTCCTCGATCCAGAATGGTCTTAAGGTGATGGCGATGTTCGACGATACCCGGCAGAACTGGAGGCGCCTGGACCTTTATCAGCGGTTCGAGCAGGTCATCGTTGTTATTTTGGGCCTGCTCATATCGGTGGTCATTCTGGCGGCTATGGTCAATCTGCTTCGCTCTGTTTGTATCCTCATTGCTGAAGGAGTGATTGACCCTGCGCGTCCGAAGATTTTCCAGTCGCTCTTCGGCATGATTATGATTGTCCTGATAGCATTGGAGTTCAATCACACCATTCTCGGCATCCTCGAGCGTGGGCTTAGTATCGTGCAGGTACGCGCCGTTGTCTTGATCGCGCTCCTCGCCGTCCTCCGCAAATTTATCGTGATCGAGGTCGCAGAAGCGGATGCCATGCTGCTTCTCTCCCTCTCTGCGGCGACGATTGCGCTCGGAAGTGTTTATTGGGCTGTCCGGGAACAGGAAAGCCGGAGCGAAGACCGTCCTAAATGAAAAAGCTGATGATAGCGGTCGAGAGTAGGCCACGGTGGGGGGCGCTGAACCCGGCGACGTTGATCTGACCGAGCAGGGGTGATGGCGCTCAGCGGGCACAAGACACCGCAGGCTGCGCGTCGACGTCGTGCGTGGATCGAAAGCAGACAGAATAGAGAACGCAATGGCGATGCAAGTCAGAAGGGCGTCGATGGCGGAAAATCAGATTGACGACTGTATTGGTCGGCAGGCTTAGCCGATTCTCAAATTGTCACGTTGGATCTGAATACGGTGGGGATCAGAGGGCTGTTCGTGAGCCTTGGCAAGCCAATACGCTGCAACAGCAATGAGAACCAACAGCGACAGACCGGCCATCAGAATTCGAAACTTCATCAGACCTAATCGTGCTGCGCGCCGAGGAGCGGGTGCGTGTCGGTTAGCACCGTCTATAATCCGAAAACAAGTAAAACGAGTGAACAATCCGGCTACAAAAGTCAGAATGGCGCCGCTGTTAGAAAGTCAGAATGACAATCGGAAGCGGGCTAAGTATCGGAAAACATTGGTGCCGGCTGTAGGATTTGAACCTACGACCCCCTGATTACAAATCAGGTGCACTACCACTGTGCTAAGCCGGCGGACCGTTTGAAAATCAATAATTTAGATCCGAGCGAAACTTCAACGCTCGATTTTGTCACGCATTTGTCAGGTCGGACGAGGCCGAGCGAAGGCGCTTGATACAGGAGGTTGGGTGCTGGGTGCAAGTCGACGATGCGACTTCTCCGCTTACGTGCTAGGCTTTCAAAAGTAGAGGAGGCGATCACATGCAGTTCACAGTCGGCTTTAAGTACGACGGGCAGGTTGGGCATGTCGTCGTCGAGGGGGACGATGCCCTTGTAGCGGCGCTCAAACTGAAGGCGGAGCGACCGGCGGCCCGGATTATGTACGTGCGTCCTCAAAATCGGCGCGGTGATGCTCGACATCCTCCGCTGGCGGTCCTGCAGATCAATTGATTTTTGATCACCTGACCGCGCGAATGATTTAGGAATGCGCGCAGCCGCGGCTGGCGCACTCATGCGCAAGCGGCCGCGACGGATATAAGAAGCGGATTTAGCGCGAAAATCCGCAATCGAGAGAGGTTGCCCGCGCGAAACTGAGGGGCGTGGCCTGAAAGCATAAAAAAAAGGAGCGGAGATTATCTCCACTCCCAATCGCATCTCTTAGCGGTTTAGTCCGCGCTCCGTGGAGCGTCAGGGGCACCACCAGATCGGGCCAACGATGATGCAGCCACGACGCTGCCAATCACCCGGACGCTTTTTGTAACGATGCCAGTTGGAGGGCGCCCTGTCATAGCGGTGGCCGGCCCGGTATTTTCTACGGTCGTAGTGATGTTTATTTTTCTTGTAATCGACCTGTTGCAGGTTCGGGAGCGGCGCGAAGCCCGAGGGCTTCGTGACGGTCATCGCTGATGCAGCCGAGGCCAAGCCTACAGTAAACGCTGCGACCAGCGCGATGGTTTTAAGGCGCAAGACAATCTCCGTTTGTATTGTGTTTCCCAAAGACATAGCTGAACGCGTAAAGGGCATTTAAGTTCCGTGGGGGGCAGGTATTTGTTATGACTTGGAGGGTATTGAGCCGTCAGATTTGAAGCGGCGAGCACACCGCCGCCATTTCTGCACGTGTCCGTACTCATGC
Organism: Hyphomicrobium sp. MC1; assembly: GCF_000253295.1. NCBI lineage: Bacteria > Pseudomonadati > Pseudomonadota > Alphaproteobacteria > Hyphomicrobiales > Hyphomicrobiaceae > Hyphomicrobium > Hyphomicrobium sp. MC1. Next base: position 1,600,886 of record NC_015717.1, read on the forward strand.
ACTTTGGCAGAGATGTAACGGCTCGGAAGATTTTGATACCGGGCGACGATCGCAAGATGCCCCGTAAGGGATCTTAAGATAAGCTCTGGCAATGATTCTCGAACCTTTGCAGGGCATCGTTCCGCTCTGACTGGAACCACGCAGGAGTTCTGCCAATGCGCTTTAGGTCTTTCATGGCGCTCGCCGTAATCGCAACGGCCGGGGTTGCGGCTGCGCAGCCGGCGTCGGCGTTCGATCTTTTCAATAGCCCGGACCTCCGCGACCGCCCTTATTATCGGAACGACGCGCTTGAGGAGTACTATTCATACTTCTATTCGCCGCGTGGTTATTATCCCTACTACAACTCAGGTGAGTGGGGTCGACCCATCATCCGCCGTTCCCGACTGCAGCTGCCGCCCTATTACGCTGCGTGGGGCGCGCCGAACCGCCGGTACTATCACGTTGAATGGCATCGCCGGCATTATGGCGGCCATCGTCGCGGAGATTGGTGAGCAACGTCTGCTGTTTCGTCACGAAGACAGTTTGCGGCGCCCGGAACACCTGTTCCGGGCTTTGCTTTTGTCAGACCCGCTTTCGGGCGAGGAGCGCCGTATGAAGCGCGATGGCGGCGGCATTGGAGACGTTGAGGCTCGCGAGCGCGTCGTCTGTCGTGATGCGCGCCACGCAATCGCAGGTCTTGCGTGTCAACTCGCGTAAGCCTTTGCCTTCAGATCCCATGACGAGCGCGGTGGGCTTCGACCAATCAAGAGCTTCAATGGTCTGCTCACCCTGGCCGTCGAGCCCGACGATGGTAAAGCCGGCCTCTTTAAGCTCATCGAGCGCTCGGGCGAGGTTGGCGACGAGCGCCACGGGAATGAGTTCTAGCGCACCGGAAGCCGACTTTGCGAGCACGCCATTTAGCGGCGGGCTATGACGGCGCGTCATAACGAGACCGCTGGCGCCGAAGACGGCCGACGACCTCAGGATGGCTCCGACATTGTGCGGATCGGTGACCTGGTCCAGGACAATGAGCGGGCGTCCGTTAGCTGAGGCAGCCAAATCACGCCAATCAGGCTCGGGCAGGGGCTCCGTTTCCAGTGCGGCGCCCTGATGGACGGTGTCGGCGCCAAGGAGCTTGTCCAGGTCGCGCGGGCTGACGTGTTCGACCGGCGGTTTGATTTCGCCAATGGCTTCCCGGATCCGGCGCTCGGCGTTTTCCGTCAACAGCAGGCGCAGGATGCGACGATTGGGATTCTTGAGGGCCGCCTCGACGGCGTGGAGGCCAAAGAGGCGTATGGGCAAGTCTTCGTCGCCGGTACGGTCATCGGTGCGCTGGGATTTGCCGCGAAATGGCGCATTTGGTCCGCGCGAGGCAAACCCACTGGGGCGCTTCTTGTCGCGCCACGGCTTGTTAAAACGTGGTTTCTGCAGGGCTTGGCCTCAACTCTATAGGCGGTGCGTTTCTTTCCGCCTCGGGAAATACTGTTCTTTGCCCGGCCGTGGTTGGGGGCGCAAGAGCACATCGGCGCTTTTCCGATTGACAGGAGCGGCCGTCGTGAAGATAACCCGACGAAAGGCCCTGCCCCGTTTGGCAGGGCGCTTTCATTTCTGGGCCGCGGCACGCGGCTTCGGGGAGAGGTGCCCGAGTGGCTAAAGGGGACGGACTGTAAATCCGTTGGCTTCGCCTACGCTGGTTCGAATCCAGCCCTCTCCACCATACCCCCATCCAAAACAGTTCAAATCAGTCCATATAAACCTCCGAAATCATTAGGATTTTCGGTGGTTTTCTTTGTCGCGCCAGATGGCGCCGAAACCCCGTAATTTTATGCCTGATTTATGCTGGAATTTATGCTTGGCGCCGTAACAGCCGGAAATAAAACTAGTATGGGGAAGACATGGTGGATTGCTCCGTTGAGGCGATCCGTTGGCTCGGTTGGGGACAAGTCCTGGGTGGCCATTGAACCCGATGTTCCCGCGCCCTACCTCTCGACTTAAGCCGAAGCGTGAGGGGGAACCCCGCCGGGCTTTCACGGAAAAAATCCCCGAACCGCTGGCCTCATGCGCGCTTGATTATCGGCACGGAAAGGTCGCGCTAGAGAGGAGGGGCGCATGCTTGTGTTCATCCAGCTCGAAGCCAGCCAGCCAAACGGTGCATGCTACCGTCTCGGCGCCGGGTGCCTGTTGCACCCTGTAATTGCTTCGATGGTAGCTGCATGTTGCGGTTGTTCTAAGTGGAGGGCGTCTCGTTCGCTGGGCGCCCTTTTTGCCACGAGCCTGCGTTTTGGATGGCTGATCACTGAAGGCGGATCTAAGGGGATTGGATGCTTTCCGAGAAGCACTGGCAATGGATTGGCCGGATCGGAGACGCCTATGGGCTCTATAGCCTTGGCGTCGCGATCATCGGCGCCGCTGCAACCTGGCTAGCCGCGTCTCATGACACGCGAGATGCGCTGACGCCCTTGGGTTGGCTCCTATTTTTCTTCGTCGGCACAGGATTTCTAATTATTTGCCTAGCAATTGGAGTCCGCATCGTTTCGCGAGCGCCACAGAAACCAAGCCATGCCGGTACGCCAGAACTACAGCATACTGCTGCAGATTATCGCCGAATACTTGAGGAAGGTTGCGTTGGCGCCGAGGGCGAGTCGGTGACAGTCCAGATGGATGCCGTAAAGAATTCTTTGCCGATCAATTCTGCCGGCAAGAACTATCAAATTATGATTAGCAAATCAGGCGGCACCGGAGTTTGGGTTTATCCGGAAAGCGGGGCCAAAAAGATGTCAACAATTGCAACCTCTGCGGCAAAACGCAGTGAGTTGATTGATGTCCGAACCGCCAGACCACTTCGCGACTCTGGACACCTGACGATAGGGGACCGCGTTCTCGTGGAGATGAGCGACGGATATTTCGTTCAGGCGCTTCTCACCGGCGTCCTATATTACAATGCCGGCGATGATCGAGATGAAGCTCGATTCAAATACAAAGTTTATGAGCCAGGCGAGTTCCTAATACCCGCGCTTTAGATCACGTTTCTAAAAAAGGCTGACCTGCGCGATCTCGTGCGTTGGTTTCGGCAGCGCTGCTGGCGTGCGCTTCTTCTTAGCTGGCGCTGGATGACTTTCGCCCAAAACATGATCGCGAATTCGCGCCATGGCCTTCTCTGCATATTCTTCGTCGCGCTCGATTAGAATCCATTTTCGTTCCGTCGTCTCTGCCGCCAATGCCGTTGTGCCGGAACCCCCAAACGGATCAAGCACCACGACCGAGATGTCTTGGCACGGGAAGCCGCCACAGATGGCGTCGACCATAATGCCGTCTGCCCGAAGGCGCTCGGCGGTGAGGGCTCGAATGTCTCCATAGATTGGTACTCCAACAAACCGCCGCGCCAGAACGCTTTGCGGGAAAGTGTCGATTTCGCAGAAGGCAACCGGCTCAAAATAACCGGATGCTTCAAGCCCGAGACTGAAGCCGCCAATGCCGCTGAAAAGATCGAGAAGTTTTAGTTTCTCCATACACCTCTAGAAGCACGGCGTTGTCCCCACCGCGTGGCCGTTTCGGTGTCCATCCGACACCTCGGAGTCGGCCCTAGCCGCAACGGATTAATCCGTCAACGGATGAATTTCTTGCGTCCTAATTTTGAGTGGGTTGGTGGAGGGTTTTTCCACCCATCTGGCGAGCGTAGGCGCGTAAGCGTCAATGTCCGCTTTGCCGAGAGTGTGTTGCAAAACTCGTGTTGAGGCCGCTTGCGAACCATGATTCCGTTGCGATCGAACGGGTAGCGACCGGGGCGAGCGATGATGGGGCGGGGCAAGTCCGAGCAGGGCCAGTTCTTCTACGAGTTCAATCTCGACGACGTGGTGCCGCCCGACCACCTCGTTCGCAAGATTGACGCCATGCTCGACCTGGGTTGGGTGCACGAGGAACTCGCACCCTATTATTCGCACACCGGTCGGCCATCGATCGATCCCGAGCTGATGATCCGAATGCTCATCGTCGGCTACGTGTTCGCCATCCGATCTGAGCGCATGATCTGTCGCGAGGTCCAGGTGAACCTCGCCTACCGCTGGTATTGCAGGCTCGGGATCGAGGACAGGATCCCCGATCACTCTGCGTTCTCCAGAGCCCGGCACGAGCGCTTCCGTGAGAGCAATGTGCTGCGCCGCGTGTTCGAGCGGGTGGTGGCGATATGCATCGCGGCAGGCCTCGTCGGTGGGGAGGCGTTCTCGATCGACGCGAGCCTGATCAAGGCGGACGTCGACAAGCACAAGCGGGCTCCCGGCGATCAGCCGATCGACTGGCCGAAGGCAGAAGAGGCTTCGCATGCGGTGCGCGAGTACCTTGCTTCACTCGACGCGGCGCGTTCCGAGGACGACGGTGGAGATGGACCCAGCAGTGGCGAGAGCGACGGCGGTCGCGGCGGCAAACCGCCGAAGGCGGTGTCGCTGACCGATCCGCAGGCGGCTTGGGTCGCGCGCAAATGCATGGACCCATTCTTCGCCTACGACGCGAACTATCTCATCGACAACAAGCTGGGCATCATCGTCGACGCGGAGGGCACGCGTGCCAACCGTATTGATGAGATCGCTGTCACTGAGATCATGATCGAGCGTGTCGAGCGCCGTTTCGGCCTGGCGCCGGAGCGCCTCGCCGGCGATACCGCCTATGGCGCGGCAAAGCTTCTGAAGTGGCTTTGGGACAGAGGTATCGCACCGCACGTGCCCGTATGGGACAAGTCGAAACAGACCGACGGCCGCTTCACGAAGGAGGACTTCGTCTTCGATCGCGACAGGAACGTCTACATCTGTCCGGCCGGCGCCGCGCTCACTCATTCAGGGATCGTCGATCAGGGGCGCATTCTTCCCTACCGGGCGAGCAAGAACGATTGCTCCATCTGCACGCTCAAGTCTCAATGCACAACGGCGGTCGCCCGCAAAGTCTCCCGCGACATCGACGAAGACGTCCGCGATCAGGTGCGCGCGCTGGCCAACACCGAAGCCTTCCAGGTCTCGCGACGCGAGCGCAAGAAGGTCGAGGTAAGGTTCGCGCACATGAAACGCATCCACAGGCTGGATCGGCTGCGCCTCCGCGGCCTATCGGGTGCGAAGGACGAGGTGCTGCTCACCGCGACGGCACAGAACCTGAGGCGGCTCGCAAAGCTCATCTGGCGACCGCCGCAACCAATCGTCGGCATGCCAGTGGCGTAGGTGTCGAGTGCACGTGAGGCTTTAGCTATGTGTCAACCCAGCCGACCCTGTAAGGGGCCAGCGGAAGCACGGGCGGATTAAAAACAACGCCGAGCCACACGATGGAAGCCCGCCGGTTTTGCAACACGCTCCCGAGAAAGCGGACATCAGCATTTGTCCCGGCGATAGTTTGCGATCTCTGATAAGGTCCGATGGATAGCAAAAGGCAGACTTCATCGCTTTGTCCGCTTAGTGTTAAATCAACTGCCGCAATTCCAGGGTCTTTTCAATGAACGACGGTTGGTGTTCATAATCGAACATCATCGGCTTTCTGGCGTCTGGACTGCTGCAGCCTTGAGCAGCCCGCTTTCCCGGGCCACGCCGGAACGACTTGTTTCGCAGTCGTTAAAACCCTTACAAATAGCGGGCATGGTAGCTGGCCGAATGCTAGACGAATGGAGACGACCCTGGAATTATCCGCCAGCGAACGCGCTCAGCGCATTTTCTCGTTCGGGTGCTACAGGTTGATTCCTGGTCGGCAGCTTCTCCTTCGAGACGGTGTCCCAATTCCTCTCGGTTCACGCGCGTTGAGCCTTTTGACCACGCTGGTGCAACGCAGCGGCGAGTTGGTGACGAAGGAAGAGCTCATAGCCGCCACGTGGCCAGACGTTTTCGTGCATGACAGCAATCTCAAGGTAAATATGTACAGTCTGCGACGCTCCTTGGGCGATACGCAGAAGCGGCCGACTTATGTAGCCACGATTCCGGGCAGAGGTTATCGGTTTGTGGCTGCTGTTCAAATGAGCATGTTCGATATCGCGGACCCGCTTCCTATGGCAGCCGCGGGACCCAACAAGCTTCCAGGCCAAAGCGACATCATTGGTCGAGAGCGAGAAATCGCAGAGCTTCTAGGCCTTCTACGCACGAACAAGCATGTGACGATCGCGGGCGCCGGCGGTGTGGGCAAAACGACAGTTGCGATCGAAGCGGCCCGTGCCTGTGAAGAGAATTGCGCGGACGGAATATGCTTTGTCGATCTCTCGACGGTCGACAGCCCGACGGCTGTTCCGACGGTCCTCGTGGACGCGCTCGGAATTCGCGGCAATCCAAGCGATAGCCTCGCCGCGGTGCTGGACCATCTTCGTCGGCGCCACATGCTGGTTGTTTTGGACAACTGCGAACACATCCTCCCTGCTGCATCGATTTTCGCTCAAAGACTGATTTCCGAACAGGGATCGAGCACACTCCTCGCGACCAGCCGCGAGCCGCTCGCGACGTCCGCTGAAAATGTTTTCTGGCTAAGGCCTCTTGATTGCCCGCCCGACGACGACGGAATGATTGCTGAGGAGGCACTGCGGTTTCCGGCACTTAATTTGTTTGTGAGGCGGGCATCGGAGGCGAGCGAATATAAATTGATCGATGCCGATTGCGGCGCGATTGCGCAGATATGCCGTTCGCTCGACGGGCTTCCGCTTGCCATCGAACTGGCTGCGGCAAAGTTGGAGACCAACGCGCCACAAGAATTGCTTGCCGCCCTCGGCGAGCATCTCAACTTTAACAATCAGCATAACGAAGGGGTCCATTCGCGCCAGGAGACGCTTCTGGCGACAATCGACTGGAGCTTCAGGCTCTTGTCGCCCGACGAGGCAATGATCTTCCGTCTCGTTTCTGTTTTTGCTGACGCATTCGAACTCGATGATGTGGTCGACATCGCAATTGCGGCGGGTTTGAATCCCGCCGCCGTTACCATCGGCTTAGGCGGCCTCGTTGCCAAATCTCTCGTTACCGCGCACGTGAGAGGGGCGGGACTGCGTTACCGGCTGCTGGACAGCACCCGGCGCTATGCAACACAGCGGCGCCACGAGGATCCGATTGAGGCACAGGCGCGCCTCTGTCATGCCCGGCGGATGCTCACGGTCTTCGAGCAATCCGATGTGGAATGGGATTGGCGCGAAACTTACGACTGGACTCGTCGCTATCGCGATCGCCTCGCCGACCTGCGCGCGGCACTCGCCTGGGCTTTTGGTGAAGGGTGCGAGCCGGAACTCGGCATTAGGCTTACCGTAGCCGCGATTCCGTTATGGTTTGAGGTTTCACTTGTCTCGGAAGCGCAAGCCCAGGTCGAGCTGGCACTCGACGCTGCAGATACCTTCCCGTGCGATGACGTATTGAAGGCAAAGCTGGCGTGCGCTCGGGCATGGAATCTCGCCTACTCACGCAAGGTCGTCCCCGAGCTGCAGGAGGCTTGGATTGCTGCGATTGATCTCGCGAAACGCTCCGGAAATGTTGGCCTTATTCTGCAATCCGTATTGGGGCTCTCTCTGTATCTGCTTGAGACTGGATCGATTCCCGAGGCAATCGAGAGCCTAAAGGAGCTGGGTAATATTTCCTCACGTCACCGAGATTGGTCGGTTAGTCCCGAATACGAACGGGCAATGGCCCTCGCGAGGGCCTATTCGGGGCATTTGGCGGAAAGCCGGGAAGTCTTCGATCGGCTTGCCTTGACCTATGCGCAGCCCGATCGGCGATCGCGGATGGCGGGCTTCCAAGTGGACCGCTATATCGGGATACGATCCCTCCTTCCATTTGTCGCGTGGATGAACGGTCACCCGGACTACGCGGCAGCAACTGCGCGTGACGCGGTGGAGAAGGCCGGTAGCCTTGGGCATTTGGTCTCGCAATCCAATGCAATTGCTATGGCTGCGTTACCCGTCTCACTGTGGAACGGCGACCTGGTGTCGCTCGACCGCTACCAAGCTCGATTGAAATCCATTGTCGAGCTGGAGAACATAGCGATCTGGGTTCCGGATCAGCAGTTTCACGAAGCTGCGCTTCGAGAGCTACGAGGCGAGCAGCACGCCGTCGACGATTTGCGGACGGCGATCGAGGGGATTATCGAGTCCGGTCTCTGCTCTCGTATCGGTATGAAACTTGGCATCCTGGCCGATGCGCTGACCCGTCAAGGCAGGTTAGATGAAGCGAGCAACGCGCTAGCCAGAGCGTTCCATCATCAGGCTTCGCAGGGCGAACGTTGGTGCTGCTGTGAATTGCAGCGGATTGAAGCGTCAATCCTCCGTCGCGGCGGCGAGTCCGCCCGTTCGGAGAGGTTACTTGAAGTCGCGCTGGATGAGGCTCGCGAGATAGGCGCCGTGTCGTTCGAATTGCGCATCGCGAGCGATCTTGCGAGCCACCATCTCGAATCGGATCGCTACAGCGATGGACTCGCGTTGCTCGATCCCGTCTATCGCAAATTCAGCAAGGGCTTCACTACAAAGGATCTAACAACAGCCTCGCAGCTTTTGCATCGACTGAACGGCCGTTTAGGGTAACGGCACGGTACCACAGGGGAACTTGGCGGAGACAGAAGTGATGGAGGGGGACGGAATATCGCCGCGATTGAGGGCTTCTCCAGTTCGGGACAAGGTGACGGTAGCGCCCGCGGACGCGCAGGGAGTTCGGGCAAGAAGCGATGCGCTCCATCCGATATTCATCATGGCCGGCGCGACAGCAGCCCAGCTGATCGGCGGATTGTCCGCGCAGATGTCGCCGTTAGTGATCGATGGGTTGATGAAGGGACTTTCGCTATCGGAACGAGATGCCGGGTTTATTCTCACCATTGAACTCGTCACTCTCGCTTTGACTGCGATGGCGATCGCGCCTGTGCTTCCGAGAGTATCGGCGCGACGAGCGAGCCTCTTCGCCGTTACGCTGACGTTGCTTGCCCAAGGCGCATCCATCTTCAGCACGTCGTGGGCGTCGCTCGTTTTATTGCGCAGCGTCGGCGGCGTCGGCGAGGGCGCCCTTTGGGCGATATCGCTCTTTATCGTAGCGTCCCGCTCCAACAATCCGGACAAAGACTATGGCTACTTTACTGTTGTCTGGGCGCTGGGGAGCATTGCGCTCTTTGCCATAGGAGCCGAGGTTACCGCTGCCTTCCAGCATCGCGGCATTCTTGCTCTTATCGCGCTTGTCGATCTGGCCCTCGCTCCACTTCTGTTTTTAACGCCGGATACGTATCTCAGCCGTGTCGACGGGGCTGCGCCGAATAGAACAGTTCAATCCTCGTTACCCGGACTGATGACGCTCGCTGCGATCGGCCTTTTCCTGACGGCCGGTGCCGCCGTATATGCTTTTAGTACGTCATTGGGGGAGCGCGCGGGTCTCGATGCCCGAGCAGTCGCATACACGCTTACGATCGCCTCCGCGCTGGGCCTTGTGGGTGCCGGTACTGCTACTGCTCTTAACGTGCGCTGGGGACGAGGATTGCCAATTTCGGCCTTCTGCATCGGCTTCGCTTTCGCGGTGCTCACGCTCTGCCTCTGGCGCGACCCGACGGCCTATGTCGTCGCTCTTGTCGTGTCGGTCATCATTTACAATTTTTCGACGCCTTACCTTTTTGGACTTGCGGCCGCGCTCGACCGCAGCGGTCGTTGGGCGGCGGCGGGCGGGTCGGTCTATCTCCTCGGCTTCGCTGCGGGCCCACTACTCGCCGGAACAGTGATCGCGACTGCCGGCTACCTCGGCCTTGCAACGATCTGCGTTGCGATTACGATTATCGTTTGGGTACTCACTATGATCGTCAATCGGCGTCTTGGTACAATCGGTTCTTGAGCACGCTCCCTTTCACAGGCCGATCAACGTCACTCCGACACCGACCAATCCGGCGGCTGCAGCTTTCCTCTCCAGTTCGGGTCTTGAAAGGTCTTCTCGACCCCACTGAGGCGCTATGAGGCTCAAGGCGACGCCGATGATGAATACGAACACGCTCGTCGTGCTGCTGATTGCTTGAACGATGCTGAGAGGCGCAATCATGAGGGCATACCGCATGCCAAGGCTGCCCAAGAGATTGACGGTTTCATTCACAAGATTAATCCCCACTACGGCTCTTGCATTCGCTCGCACCATCTGGACGAGCTCTCTCCGGAATGTGCCGACGAACAGCAAGCAGCAGCCGAATATCGCCTCTCCGAAAAACATCCAGAATGTCGTCGGCCAGAAATTTCCGGCCACAGAGAAAATCTTGAAGATTAGAGAGCTCAACGCAGCCATCGCTGCGCACAGCAACATGAGCGCCGCGAGGCCGTGATGGGGGCGACCTGCGCCGACGGTCGCTACGACCAAGGCACCGGCAATAGTCAAGAGCGATCCCAGCAACTGCATTCCGGTGAGTTGCTCCCCCAAAACTCCGAACGCGAGTGCCATGCCGAACAACGGTGAGGCTTGGAAGAATGGAGCAACCACTGAAGCCTCATTGTACTTCAATGCCATCAAATAAAAGAGGATAGCCGACATCAGCATTCCCCCCGATAGCGTCATGACAGCAGCAGTCCGGAGATCGACATTCAATATCCGGGGGTCGATGAGTAAGAAAATCGGGAGTGCCGCGACATTGACGAGCCCGGTGAAGGCCAACGAAACCGCTGGATGGATATCTTTGAAATATTGATCGAGAAGATATTTATCGAGATGCGTGGAAATTGCCCAAAGCAACGGGCCCGATAATGCGAACAAGAACGAGTAAAGCGACATGAGGTCCGTGGCTCCGGCGGGCGCCCTCTTTGTATCAGGCGCCGTCCATTAAACTTCATCACTGGGCGCTCGTATTTGGATCGCTCGACGATGCCGGGGGAACTAACGCCGCAACCGCGGCCCGGGCGACGGCATTGTCCTGCTCAACTGTGCCTGCGCTGGTTCCGACCGCGCCGACGATGGTCCCATCGATCGTAACTGGAAGGCCGCCGCCGAAAATCACAACCTTGCCGGAATTGCTTTGGTGAATGCCGAACAGAGGTTTTCCCGGAGCCGCCAGAGTTGCGAGCTCCGCAGTCGATTTATCGAAAATTCGAGAGGTCACAGCTTTGTCGATTGCGAGATCGATGCTGCCTATGAGAGCTCCATCCTGACGAACAAAAGCAAGTAAGTGTCCTCCGGCATCGACCACGGCGATGTTGTAGGCAATTCCCAGGCGTGTAGCCATTGCCTCACCGGCAGACGACATCCGCTTCGCATCCTCAAGCGTCAGAGTTTGATAGGATCTAGGCATCTCGTTCTCACTTGCGGCGCGCCTCGTTGGCTCCTCGTCTTCTGTGTGAGCATCGTGTGCATTGTCACGCTTCGGGCGTGTGTCCGGGCAAGAGCCGGTGCACCTAAGCTGGGGCAAGCGGGTTAAGGGCGCCAGTTAATCTAGGTAAAAAAGCCGCCGAGCGAGCAGTCTGATAGGGGGATTCCCTTCATTACAGGCAGCAATCGCACGATTTAACCCGGTTTAACCGGTCGCCGTTTTGTTTCTGGGGTACATTCGTCGCGATTGGAAATGATCTGAGGAGCAACCGAGGGCGCTTTCTACACACGCAACTCATTCGTCCGAGAGAGCTCAGAGCAACGGCCGGTCCGATGTGATTTCATCAGCAGCAGAAGCTCGCCGTCATAGAGATAAGCCATAGAAGTCCGCCCGACCTCGTGGCTGCGAATTCTTCAATCGAGGAGAAGGCTGTGACGCTGCATGTCCTGTTCATCGTCACTAACGCGGCTGTCCTCGGTCCGCGCAGTCGTAAGACTGGTTTTTTCTTCGCCGAGGTCGCTCACCCGTTTGATGTGCTCGACAAGGCTGGTATAGCGATCGAGTTCGCCTCACCCGCTGGTGGATGGACTCCTTACGATGCCTATGATGAGAAAGACCCCGCGCAAAAGGGGTTTTTTGAGAGCAAAGCGTTCCGTCGGTTGAATCGCAGCCGAAAGTTGTCCGAGGTGGACGCCGCGGACTACGACGCTATCCTCGTGCCCGGCGGACTGGGGCCGATGGTCGACATCCAGCACAATGCGGACGTCCAGAAGGCCGTCGTACGCGCCTGGAGCACGGGCAAGCTCGTGACCGCGGTTTGCCACGGACCTTGCTGCCTTCTCGGCGTGGATCTCGGCGATGGCGCGCCGTTCGTGCGGGGCAAGAAGCTAACGGCATTCTCGAAGAAAGAAGAGCACGATTACGCTCGTGAGGATGTGCCCTACGAACTCGAGGACGCGTTGATAGCAGAGGGTGCCGAGTACTCATCTACAGACAACTGGCAGCCTAAGGTCGTCGTCGATGGTCGTCTCATCACCGGTCAGAACCCTGCTTCGGCGGGACCACTGGCAAAAGAATTGCTCACCGCCCTCGGACACACCAACCAAAGGGAGATGACATGATCGAGATTACGGTCAACGGCACAAAGCACCAGGTCGACGTTATCCCCGAAATGCCTTTGCTCTGGGTGTTGCGCGATGAACTTGGTGTCACGAGTGCCAAGTATGGATGCGGCGTGGCTCAGTGTGGGGCCTGCACGGTGCACATAGACGGAAGCGCTGTTCGCTCCTGCCAAGCCCACATAGGCGATGTTGCGGGAAAGGCAATCACCACGATTGATGGGGTGGATAAGGGTGAGCAGCATCCAGTGCTCCAAGCCTGGATTGAGCATCAGGTTCCTCAATGCGGCTACTGCCAAACTGGGCAGATTATGCAAGCCATTTCGCTTCTTGAATTGATCCCGAAGCCGACCGACGAAGATATCAATGAGGTGATGTCAGGAAACCTCTGCCGCTGCGGAACATATCCGCGTATCCGTGCGGCCATTCACTCTGCCGCTGCAAAAATGGCGGAGAAGTGAGATGGGCGAGGTTCAAAACCTTTCACGCAGGGCTTTCGTTTTCGGTTCTGCGGCTGTCGCGGGCGGAGTCGCCTTCGGATCGTATGCGGCTGCCGAAGCCATCCTCATGACTTCAAGCGGCAATCCGTTAACAGCTGGGCTTGCGCCAGATGCCGTAACTTTCAACCCATGGGTGGAAATCAGCCCTAATAAAATTACGTTGATCGCGCAGCATGCCGATATCGGTCAAGGCGTTGGCTCCGTGCAACCTTACATGATTGCCGAGGAAATGGACCTCGATCCAGGCCAATTCGAAATCAGGTTTGCTAGCCCAAGTCCTGCTTATTTCAATACCGGTTTTGCGGATGAATTCGCACCATTTCTGGCGGCAGACCAAAGTCCAGCGGCAGAAAAAGCTCGAGCCGATACGCTCGAGTACTTGAGAAAAACAGGGCTTCAGATGACGGGCGGTTCGAGCACCGTGCCCGACACATATGAAAAACTTCGGGTCGCCGGCGCGATTGCGCGAGAGACTCTAAAAGCCGCGGCGGCGAAGCGTTCGGGCGTCACTGCCGGTGAGCTTCGCACGCAATCCGGCCATGTTATCCTGCCAGACGGAACCAAAATCCCTTACGTGGACCTTTCGGCGGACGCCGCGAAAATCCCGCCTATGGTGAACGCCGAACTACGCGATCCGTCTAAGTGGCGAATGCTGGGCAAGCCCATGACGCGACTCGACGTTCGATCGAAAGTGACTGGCGAGATGAAGTTCGGGATCGATATGAAAATGGACGGGATGGTTTTTGCCTCCGTCAAGCTAAACCCGAACAAGGGTCAACCTTTGAAATCGTACGACGCCAGCAAGGCTCAATCGATGCCGGGCGTAAAGAAGATCCTGGAAATTAAAAATGGTGTCGCTGTCATCGCAACAAATAGCTGGTACGCGATGCGAGCTGTCGAGGTGATCGATTGCGAGTGGGCACCCTCTGCGTATCCTGCCGAGCAAGCCGATCATTGGAAAAACCTAGAGAGTTCGTTCAAGCCGGAGTTTTTGGGAAAGGAGTGGCGCAAGGTCGGTGATATCGAGACGGGATTGAAGGGTGGTACACACGTTGAAGCCGAGTATCGCGCACCATACGTGGCACACCAGCCCCTCGAGCCGCTCAACGGCATCGGCCTCTTCAAAGACGACAAACTGGAATTATGGTTCGGTCATCAGAGCCCACAATTGGTCCAGAACGTTGCGGCTGACGCGATCGGCTTGAAGCCGGAAAAGGTGACTTTTCACAATCAGTGGACCGGCGGCAGTTTCGGGCACCGGCTTGAATACGGGAACGTTCCGGTGTTGGCCGAAATCGCAAGCCAAATACCCGGCACACCGGTGAAACTTATCTTCTCGCGCGAAGAGGATTTCCGGCAGGACATTCCCCGACAGATTGCAATCGCCCGTCACTGTGGGAGTGTCGACGGGAATAAGATCGTCGCCGCAGATCTCAAATTGGCGTCGACCGCTCCCTTGAACGGCTTGCTGGAGCGAAGCCTCATACCATCGAAGGATCCCGACGCCCAATTAGCCGCCGGCCTGTGGAACGTGTATTACGACATTCCGAATTTTCGGGCAACGACCTACGAAGCCAAGGGACTTTCGCCATGCACGACTTGGCGATCAGTGGGAGCCTCCACCGCTGGCTTCTTTACCGAGAGCTTCTTTGATGAATTGCTGCATGTAGCCGGTCTCGACCCGCTCAATGCGCGCATCGAGATGTGCACTGTTTCTACGCATCGCAAGGTGTTGGAAGCGGTAGCCGAGATGTCGGATTGGAAGGGTCCGATCGGCAATGGCAAAGGGAGGGGGGTGGCATTCGTCGAGTCATTTGGCACGGCGACCGCGGAAGTTATCGAAGTCTCGGTGACCGATCGCGGCATCAAAATCGAGAACGTTTGGGTTGCTGCCGAAGTCGGTAAGGTCGTCGACCCGGTCAACTTTGAAAACCAAGTTCAAGGCGGCGTCGTATGGGGATTAGGTCACGCAATCAATTGTGAACTTACGTACGCAAACGGCTCCGTGCAGCAGACCAACTACAATCATCACGAGGCGATGCGGATCTATCAATGTCCGGTCATCCACGTTCGTGGATTGGAAAACGGACCGAAGGTCAGGGGCATCGGAGAACCGCCAGTTCCGCCAGCAGCGCCGGCGCTTGCAAACGCCATATTCGCTGCGACCGGGAAGCGTATCCGGGAAATGCCGTTCAACAAGTTCATCGACTTCGTATGAGGGCCGGTTATGAAAAGAGCGTGGGTCGCGATGGCCTTGGCCACTTCATCTATGGCCGCGCTGGCGGGATATGTCTTTGCCGAAGGCGAAACGAACAAGGATGCTCTGCCGGCTGGAAGTGTCAGCCGCACCGACGGCCTCGAAGCGTGGAAGCGCATCGAGGCGGTGGTCACGCATCCTCGTTGCGCCAACTGTCATGTTGATGCCAAAGCTATACCGATTTGGACGCCGGCAGGCGAGAGCAAGTCTCGCGTTCACGGTATGAACATCCATGGCGGAGAAAGTCGTATCGGGGCTGAGGCGCTGGTTTGCCAGACCTGCCACGTAACCTCGACGGTGCCCAATGACGCCGCGCCGGCGCCGCCGCACGCCGGCATCGACTGGCAGCTTGCGCCGGTCGAATTCATTTGGTTCGGCAAAAGCGGCGCGGAGATTTGTGCGCAGCTCCGGGATCCGAAGCGCAATGGTGGCCGCGACGCTGCGGGACTTCTCGCGCACTTAAGGCATGATGCATCACTGAATGGATTTATTCCCCGAAGCTGGGAGCCCACGGGGCGTCCGATCCCACCGGGGACGTTTGAGGATCATGTGAAAGATATGGCCCTCTGGGGAGCTGCGGGGCAGCCGTGTCCCGACTGATCAGAAGGGTGAATCGGCCAGCCGGGTCCCCACAACTCTACTCGCGCCGCTAAGGAACTGCTCAAGCATGAAGATATGATGTCTGCTCTGGGCCAGAAGCAGAAAATTACGCAAACCCGATTACTTCTGCTCTTCATTCGAAAGCAGACCTGCACAAAAACGCGTTCGGCCGCTTTGTGAAGCAGAGTTAAATGTCCGCAAATGGGATAAAGCCGACGCTGTCTGACTTCCGCAAAGCAGAGATAGCGTTCATCGGTGGAGTACGTCAGCAGGTATTTTCGCAGTTTTTGCGGATGTCTGCTTTGGCTAAAGACCGGCCTTCTGCTTCGGTCTCAATGCAAGCAGATTCCCTTGATAGCTGGCCAGGGCACATAGATGGTCGCAAATCCGGCTAGGGCTAAGGCCATGCCAGCTGTGAACCGCACAGGCCATTTGGCGTTTATCGTGCGCAGGAAGGTCAAACCACTCGCGGCAGCAAAGACAGCCGGTAATGTGCCAAGCCCAAATCCGGTCATGAATAGAAATCCGTGAGGGGCAGAGCCTGTCAGCGAAGAAAAGAATACCGCCCCGTAGAGCATCGGACAGGCATTGAGCCCCCACGCGACGCCTAACACGTATGGTCCGGCCGTTCGCCTCGTTCTGAGTGGCGCAGCGATCGTATCAAACCCTTGGGCGAGGTAAGACACTCCGCGGTCCAGGAAAGAAAGACGCGGCATAGCACCGGCAAGAACGAGCCCCATCCAGATTAGAGAGACGGCGGCAGCCCATTGCATGATCTCGAAGCTTATTCCGCCTCGGCGTGCTGCAAGTCCGGCGCCGATCGCGCCTCCGACTGCGCCTAAGGTTGCGTACGTCGTGATGCGGCCAGCCTGCATGATGGCCAATTGCCGATATCGCTCTTTGGGTGTCGGTGCGTCGAGCAGCAGCAACGCGCCGCACGCTATGCCACCGCACATCGCCGCACAATGAAGAGCGCTCGCAAGCCCGAATGCGAACCCCGATATGAGCAGCGACTCAGGCATGGCGGTCCGTAGGTTCTTCCTGCACGGCCGTGTTCGCAGGCTCTCCATCATCCAGGGCGCGCCAACCGGCACCCTCCAGATCTTCGAACTGGCCGTTGCGCAGCGCCCATAAAAAACCGCCAAGTCCCATGAGACCGAGCGTCAATGCTGCGGGTATAAGCCACGCGAGAGATGTCATGCGCTCCTCCTGACTGACCGCAGACGAAGTTTCTTTGTCCTGAGACGGAGCGCGTTTGTGGTTACGACAATCGACGATGTCGACATAGCGAGCGCAGCGACCAAGGGCGTCACATGTCCGAGCATCGCAATCGGAACGAAGACTGCGTTGTACCCAATCGCGATCGCAAAATTTTGCAAAGCCATTCGGCGTGCCGCCTGCGCAACCTTCAGTGTTTCGATAATCGGGCCCAAGCGATCGCCTTGAAATACGGCATCTGCTGCGGCCTGACTGATATCCATGCCCGAGGCTGGCGACATCGAGGCATATCCCGCCGCCAGTGCCGGGGCATCGTTCAGTCCATCACCAACCATCAGAGTTTTGTGACCATTCGCGCACAAATCGCCGATGCGCTGAAGCTTCTCGGATGGGCGCAGCGCTCCCTGCCAATCGGTTATTGCGCACGCAGCCGCGGCACGCGCGACGGTTTGCGGCCGGTCGCCTGACAGCAATTCGACGGCATAGCCGGCATCTCGCAGTGTTTCGACCGTCTCACGCGCGTCGGGCCGAATGCGATCGATGAAACGGAAGCCGATCACCGCTTCATCGGCAGACCTATACCAGAGAGAGGCCTCGACATTCTGATTGATAGCGGCGCCGGCCCAATGCGCCGAGCCGAGCCGCTCTTCGCGTCCGTCCCCGACATATGAAAGCCCGGAGCCCGGAACCTCGCGGACGCCCTCGATCGCGTTGATGGCGATCCCGCGGTCACGCGCGGCGCGAACGATGGCTTGCGCATAGGGATGTCGGCTCGCAGCTGCGAGTGAAGCAACACGGGCCAGAAGACCGGACTCGATATTCTGGTCGTCGGCCAGCACAATCTGCTCAAGCGTCAACGTACCCGTTTTGTCGAAGACCACGCCGTCGATTTCGCCCAGCCGCTCGAGACCATCGGCCGCCTTCACGATGACGCCGCGACTGAAGAGCCTGCTGATCGCCGCGACCTGAACCGCAGGCACCGCGAGCGCCAACGCGCACGGGCACGTTATGATCAACACCGCGATGGCGTGAGTGAGCGAAACTTCCCATCCGCTTCCAAGCATCATCCACATCGTGAACGTCAATAGCCCGAGAACGTGAACGGCTGGTGCGTAGAGCTGAGCCGCCCTGTCGGCGAGCCGCACATAGCGACCGCGGCTTTGCTCGGCCGAGAGCATCAGGCGACCGATTTCGGCGAGCAACGTGTTCTCATCTGTGACGCTGACACGAATGTGCAAAGTTCCGCCGCCGTTGACGGTGCCGGCGTGAACGTGAGCGCCCGACGTGACGCTCCGCGGTACGGTTTCGCCGGTGATCAAACTCTCGTCGACTTCGCTGACGCCTGAGACAACGATGCCGTCGGCAGGGATACGCTCTCCAGCGGCAACGGCGACGCGCATACCAGGCAAAAGGGTGCGTGCGGGAAGCAAGCGCACCGAGCCGTCTTCGGAAACCACGGTCGCGCTCATGGCGCGAAGGCTCAGCAGATTTTCCGCGGCCCCTCTGGCGCGCATGCGCATGCTTTCGTCAAGCGCCCGGCCGATTAAAAGGAAGAAGACGAGTGTCGTCGCGGCATCGAAATAGACTTGGTCGGAGCCGCGTATCGTCTGGAATAGGCTCATCGCCGTCGCGAGGATGATACCGAGAGTGATCGGCACATCCATGTTGAGGCGGCGGGCGCTCAGAGCCGAGAAAGCCGAGCGGAAGAATGGCTGCCCGGCATAGGCGATGGCTGGCAGGGCTATAAGCGCCGATACCCAATGAAAGAGATCGCGGACCGAGCTGTCCATATCGGACACTTCGCCCGACCAGACAGACACGGATAGCAGCATGATATTGGCCGCTGCGAATCCTGCAACGCCGAGGCGGGGAATGAGCTCGCTCGTTCGCCCGCGCGAGGCGGACGTTTCGGCGCCTTCGACAAGCTCCGCGGCTGTGTAGCCTACGGCCTTTAACGCCGCGACGAGCTCAGGCACATCGGGACTCGAGCCGTCCGTCTGACGGCAGAGAGTGACCGTGACGCGGCGCAAAGCGAGGTTGGCTCGGGACGCTGAAACGCCTCGAACGCTTCTCAGCGCCGTCTCTACGGTGTGGATGCATGTTCCGCAGACGATATCCGGGACAGACAACGTTATCGTCTCGACGTTCGCCGTTGTGTTATCAGCCGGCGCGCGTCGTTGCGGCGATAGTGAATTGATCAGGGCTGCTTCCATAGCCGCACCTTGGATCGATAAACGACGCTCTTTTGGCCGGTATCGCCCTGGCTGACGAACAAGGAAACGTCCCAGTTACCTTCGGCCAAATTCGGCAATGTGACCGTGTAGACTCCCTCTCCAAGGGAGGCGAGAACGAGATTGCGATCCGCCACGTCCGTGGCGGGACGGCCGATGCTTCCGCTGATTTGCAGATCGTCGATGCTACGTCCCTCGCGATCTTTCAGCGTGACACTGAAGACACCGGTGGCGCTGTCGAATTTTGTTGCTTCCGTCCAACCGAGCTCATCCTGCCGGCGCTCGTCGGCGATGCGCTGGTTGTAACGCAGGCCCGTCCGGTAAGCGTCAGGCGTGTCGCCTCCGAAGGTCGAAATGGCATCGTAGATCATCACGCTGTCGACCGCAGTGACGGTGACAAAGAAGGCAATCATGCCGAAAAGCACGTGCCAGCCATTGATCCCACTTCGTACCGGAAGGGCTTGTTTCATGGCAGCTTGTTTCATGACGGTGGCCCGCTGAACGTCGTCGAACGTGAAGTTGTGTGACCTGTTGCAGTGTCCGTTACAGTAATCGTGATGGGTGTCGAATCTCCTTTGAGTTCTCTCCGTTCCGATGGCTCGATCAAGACGAAGAACTTCACCGCCCGAACCTCCGCGGGTTTGACGTCGATCACCGGGTCCTGTTCGTCGAATTCCACGAACTGGAGCTGGGCTCTCTCGAGACCTAAAACGGAAATTTTGAAATGCCGTGTCGCTTGGAGCTTGTTGGTGATCTTCACCGTATAACCATCGCGCAGACCGCCGTCGCTCAGCGTAACGAACAGCGGATTGCGATCGGGCGCGACACTTAGCTGTGTATCGGCGCGATTGAGCAGCGACCAGACCATCAGGCCTCCGACTGCAACAATCAGGACCGAATAGAGGATCGTTCGCGGCCGTACGATCCGCCATCCGTCACGAGGACCTTTGGTAGCGTTCGCAAGGTTGGCAGCCGTCGTATAGGCGATCAATCCGCGCGGACGACCCACGCGATCCATGATCTCGTCGCATGCATCTATGCATAGCGCGCATTGAATACACTCGAGCTGCGCGCCGTCGCGGATGTCAATGCCCGTCGGACAGACGGCGACGCAAGCCTTGCAGTCGACGCAGTCGCCCCTCCCTTCCCAGCTTTCATCGCGCTTATGTGATCCGCGCGGCTCGCCGCGAACCTCGCGATACGAAATGAAGAGGGAATCGTGATCTAGCATTGCTCCTTGGATGCGTGGCCACGGGCACATGTAGATACAGACCTGCTCCCGCGCAATGCCACCAAGTATATAAGTCGTGAAGGCGAACACGCCGACAAAAGCATATGCTATTGGCGAAGCAGTCCCATGCACGAGCTCGGCCGCGAGCGTCGGCGCGTCGCGAAAGTAAAAGACGAAAGCCCCTCCTGTCGCGATAGCAATGAACCCCCAGGTCAGATGCGTCGCCGCTTTCTTCCAGAGCTTTTCGAATGACCAGCCGCTCTGATCGAGACGCAGGCGCGCATTGCGGTCGCCCTGCCAGAACCGCTCGACAGCGATCATCAGATCCGTCCAGACTGTCTGCGGGCAGGCATATCCGCACCACATGCGCCCAGCGATTGCGGTCACAAGAAAAAGCGAGAGGGCCGAGATAACGAGCAGCCCCGTCACATAATAGAATTCCTGCGCCCAGATCTCGATCGGTCCGAACAGCAGGCGCTGATTGGCAAAGTCGAGCAGAAAAGCTTGATTAGGAAGGCCCGGTCCACGATCCCATCTGAACCACGGCAACATGTAATAAACGCCGAGCGTGAGCCCTAAGGCCACCCATTTGATGGCGCGGAAGGTGCCGTGCGCTTCCTTCGGATATATCTTTCGATGTGATGCGTAAGCGCTTGTCTTGGACGCAGCGGCTTTCGCGCCGGACGATCTGTTGTCCGTATCAGCTATGAACTTGTTATGTTCGCCCATCATCGTCATTTGGGCGCCTCATGGCCCTCTTCCTTATGTTCGGCCTCGCCCTCGTCGTCTTTTTTCGGCTCGGGTTTTCCGCCGCCGAGCGAATGGACGTAGAGCGCGACCATCTTGATATCCACGGGATCCAGGCGACCGTTCCACGCCGGCATCATGCCGCCACGGCCGGTCTCGATGCTACGCACGACCGCTTGCTGGCTGCTGCCATAAAGCCAGATAGCATCGGTTAGATTCGGCGCACCGACGTCGGTGTTGCCTTTGCCGTCGGCACCGTGACACGCCGCACAGTTGTCTGCGAATAGCGCAGCACCTCGCGAGGCGGCCGCGGCATCGACATCAAGATGCGAGAGCGAACGAACATAATTGGCGAGGTCGCGGATCTGAGCTGGCTCGAGGATCTTGTCGAGACCGAACCGTGGCATAGCCGTATAGTGGGTTTCGGGATCGCCGGACCTTGCGCCGTGCGTAATCGTCTTTTGGATGCTTTCAAGATCGCCGCCCCACAGCCAATCGTCGTCGTTGAGATTGGGATACCCAATGGCGCCTTGCGCACCACGACCGTGGCATGGGGCGCAGTTGTCGCCGAAAATCGCGGCGCCGCCATCGCGAGCGAATTCGAATAGCTCGGGATTCTTCTTTATGTCGGCAATCGGCATCGCGGCGATCGCGGCGCGATATTTATCTTGCGCTGCCTTTGCTGACGCGACGTCTTTTGCGACCTCACCGCGCTGGCTGTAACCGAACAACCCCTTCGTATAGCCGTTTAGCATCGGCCAAGCCGGATAGACGAGCCAATAGCCGAACGCCCAGACGATACACGCGTAGAACGTGTAGAGCCACCACCGGGGTAGTGGCTTGTTGAGCTCCATCAGGTCGCCGTCCCACACGTGTCCCGTGGTTTCGGCGCCCGTTACTTCGTCGATGCGCTTCTCGCTCGCCATGGGCTGTCACTGCTTTTCTAGCTTGTCGTCCTGATCGATTGCTGCTTTCGCCACGTGCTCGAACTTTGCTTTGTTGGACGAGCGAAACGCGTAGACGAATGCCGCGACGAGAAGAGCCATGAAAATCGCCATCGACACGAGTTGCGAGACGACCTGTGCTTCATCGTAAGTCATGGTCTCACCGCAAGTTGGGCCCGCTGGCGTCGAATTTCGTGAAATCGACAAGCGTGCCGAGCATCTGCAGATAGGCGACGACGGCATCGAGCTCACTCGGCGGAACGTCATCGCCGGGCTGACCGTCGAACCTTCTGACCTGCGCCTTCGGATAGCGTTGAACCAGCGCCTTCGCTCCGGTTGTATCGGGAGAGATCTGAGCGAGGACGTCGGCCTTTGCATTGGCGATCATGTCGTCGCTGTAAGGCACCCCGACCTCTTGCAACGTCTTCATGCGCGCGGCGATGTTGTCATAGTTGAGGGGCGTTTTTTCCAGGAACGGATAGCCCGGCATAATGGAAGCGGGAACGACCGAGCGTGGATCTCGCATGTGCTCGACGTGCCAAGCGTCGGAATACTTCCCGCCAACGCGGGCGAGGTCCGGACCGTTACGCTTCGATCCCCATTGGAACGGGTGATCGTACATGCTTTCGGCGGCGAGCGAGTAATGGCCGTAACGCTCGATCTCGTCGCGCAAGGAGCGGATCATCTGGCTGTGGCAGTTATAGCAGCCTTCGCGCACGTAGATATCGCGGCCAGCGAGTTCCAACGGCGAATACGGGCGCATGCCTTCAACCTTTTCGATGGTCGACCGCAACATGAAGAGCGGTGCGATTTCGACGATGCCTCCGATAGAGACGACGATCAGCGCGCCAATCAAAAGGATGAGGGAGTTCTTCTCAAAAATAGCGTGGTTCATGGTTTGCTCCCGTCACTCAGCCGGCACGGCGACAACGCCGGGACGAAGTTCGGGAGCGGCCGCCACGCCAGGCTGATCCTTGATATCGACGGGTTTGTCGCCTCTGATCGTGCGCCACACATTGTAGGCCATGATCAGGCCCCCGAGCAGGAAGAGCGCTCCCCCCGTTGCACGGATCACGTAAGGCCAATGAAGGGCCTCGACCGTTTCGATAAACGAATATTTGAGGAAGCCGAGGTGATCGTAGGCGCGCCACATCAATCCCTGCGTGATGCCGGCAACCCACATCGACGAGATGTAGAGAACGATGCCGATCATCGCGAGCCAGAAGTGCCATTCGACTAAACGCATCGAATAAAGACCCTCGCGCTTCCATAGCCAGGGAACCATGCAATAGACAGCACCGAATGAGATCATGCCGACCCATCCAAGCGCGCCTGAATGCACGTGCCCGATGGTCCAATCCGTATAATGAGAAAGCGAGTTCACGGCCTTGATCGACATCAGCGGCCCTTCGAATGTCGACATACCGTAGAACGCGACGGAGACGACGAGAAGCCGGATCACGGCGTCGGTCCTAAGACGATCCCAAGCGCCTGAAAGCGTCATCAGGCCATTGATCATGCCGCCCCATGACGGCATCCACAGCATGATCGAGAACGTCATGCCCAGTGTCTGCGCCCACTCGGGCAGAGCCGTATAGTGAAGATGATGCGGACCGGCCCAGATATAGAGAAAGATCAGCGACCAGAAGTGTACGATCGATAGCCTGTAGGAATAGACAGGCCGCTCGGCGCGCTTCGGAATGAAATAATACATGATGCCGAGGAAGCCCGCCGTCAGCAGGAAGCCGACCGCGTTATGCCCGTACCACCACTGTGTCATTGCGCCTTGAACGCCGGGGAACAGCGGATAGCTTTCTGAGCCCAACAGCGAAACCGGCAGCGATAGATTGTTGACGATATGCAGCATCGCGATCGTCACGATGAAGGCGAGATAGAACCAGTTGGCGACGTAGATGTGAGGTTCTTGGCGCTTTCTGAGCGTGCCGAGAAACACGAGCAAGTACGTGACCCATACGATCGTCAGCCAGATATCGGCATACCATTCGGGTTCCGCGTATTCCTTTCCCTGCGTGATGCCGAGCACATAGCCCGAGGCGGCTATCACGATGAAGAGCTGATATCCCCAAACGACGAACCAGGGCGCCCATCTGCCGGGAAGCCGCGCGCGGCACGTTCTCTGTACGACATAAAGCGATGTTGCGATCAGCGCGTTGCCGCCGAATGCGAAAATGACGGCGGACGTGTGCACAGGTCTAAGCCGACCAAAATTCGTCCAAGGCAGATCGAGATTGAGCGATGGAAAAGCCAGCTGCCATGCAAGGATATCGCCAACGAGAAAGCCTATGACTCCCCAGAACACGCAAGCAATCGTCGCGACACGAATGGGTCCGTCGAAGTAGCCTGATACTTTTTCTTGTCGAGTGGTCGGGTGAGAAAGGATGTAAAGGGCTGCGGCTGCGCTCGCACCTAGAAGAAAAAGCCCATGCAGACGCATACCGCCATCGACACCGGCAATGGCCAAAATCAATCCAACAATCGCAAAGAGCAGAGCCGCTCCAAGAGCCGGCATGTCGTTGACGCTGGATCTTCCGCCCGCCGTGTTCTCCACGGTTATCCTCCCCGCTTCCAGTCCGTTGGACGCGGACGTTATTTTTGACTAGCCTATTTGCTTGATCATTCCTGCGGGACTGAGCCTTGACTTGCGTCAAAGGGGGCGGAGCCCACTGGCGAGCTGCGTCTAAAAACTTCCCTCAGCGCAGCATCAAGCGTCGACCCTTGCGGGGCGGCACTGGCAGCTCGGTCATCGACAAAACGCGGGCCTATGCTTTGCATCACTAGAGATGCTTATCCTGTGAACCTCTGCGCTTGCCACGCTGACGAAGGTAAGTGTCTGCTGGTGAGCCCTCGTCGGACATGTCAGATCGTGACTTCCATAGCGCAAGCACGGTATGCTCCAATGCTTGGAAAAGTTGCGAAGCAGCGTCGCACCACTCACGACCTCGAAAACACTCGATGTCCGCAGTGATGCAAAAAATCGATTGTCGGTGCGCCGGAAAGGCTTCCGCTTTGCCCCCGAAAGCGGAGATCCGTGTTCGTGTGAATGCCCGCCTGGTCGAGCATCAAGTCGATGTCGGCTAATGGGATAAAGCGGCGGTGTCGAGATGCCGTTTCCGCAGGCGAACCTTCGAGTTGAGGAGGTAAGTTCTCATCACGCTCCGGTTTGTGGACTAATTTGTGGATCGGAGCGGAATAACAGGAAATAATATAATGAAATCAAAGGCAATTGGCGGAAGCCCTCTCCACCATAGGAATGTGGACCGAGATTAGGCGGCCTGTACACTAACGTCGGAAAAGCCGAGATCGCAGACATCGAATTGGCTTTCCGCCTTGTCCCTGAATGCCGATAACGAAGTGGCTGGTCTTCTATGCGAAAACCGACTTTGGTAACCAGATGAGATGCGCCCAAGCTAGTAAGCCCCCCTGTAATGTACGGCCCTGCTTATCGCCGCTTCGCGCTGAGGTAGCTCGTGAGCGCCAGCATGATCATAATCTCGACTGTGAAATAACCCGCAAAGAAGCTCGCCATTTCGCCGAAGGCTTCCAAGGGGAGCAATAGCCGACCCAATGTAAGTGCGACGCCGATATTTCGAACTCCGCTTTCGATCACAAGGACATCACGCTCCGCGGCAGTGAGTTGAAATCCCGACATCCAACCGCAGAGCATGGCCCCAAGGATGAACATCGCACCGATCAGGAGACTTGGAGCGAGGACTGCCGATTCTTGTGTTGCTGAAATCGTGAGAATGAGCACCAGAAGAACGAAGGCGAGAGATATTTTGCGAAGTAGCGTACCACTGGTCTCGACTTGGTTCGGACACACCTTTCGGAGCAACATGCCGCCGGCCATCGGCAAGATCATCAACGCGAAGAGCTGGAGAAGAATTGTGGACATCGGCACGGCTCGGATACCAGCGCTTGTTCCGACGAATGTTTGGAGAACTTTCATCCAAACTGGAATTGTAATGAGCGAAAGCACTGTACCGAACGCGGTGATCGATGCTGATAGCGAAACATTCCTGCGTGCGAGATAACAATAGAGATTCGAAATCCCTCCGCCGGGACTGAGCGCAAGCGAAAGCATGCCAAAGGAAATTGCCGGAATGCTTGAATAAGCCGCGGAGATGAGCAGAGCCATCGGCGGCAGAAATGCCAGCTGCCCGATCGCGCCCAAGAGCAGAGCGCGAGGATGCCGGACGGCCGTCGTTATATCGACAGCCATTATCTCGGTGCCTGCTACCAGCATCAGGAACGCAATTGCCGTGGGCACACCGAAATCTGTCAGCAGAGGGAGCATCGGATCTGAATTTTGATGGCGCTATGCCTAACAGCAATTGCAACATTTGAATCATTGTTCGTCTTCGTAGGATTGAAGCACGTCAGCATCGAGAACGCGTACTTTGCGGTAGAAAATCTCTATCGCGCCCTGGTCTGCGAGGTCCGCCAGGCATCTCCGCGATGTTGCGCGCGTCACGCCGATGAGCTCTGCTAGTTCATCCTGAGTGATCTCGACTTCCTGTGTGGTGGTCGCAAGCCGTAGCAATTGTCTGCACATACGTGCCCTGACTGTCAGAGACAGCGCTTCCGATAAATGCACGATCGCCGCTGCAGTGTTGATTGCGCTAAGAAAGTAGAAGCAGCGCCAATGATCGGGAACGTCATTCAAATGTGCCGAGATTGCCGAACTCGGCAGATGGAGAAGCCTGCTCTTCGTGCCGGCCATTAAGGAGATGAGGCGAGATCGTCCCGTGAATTCCGCGTTGTCGCCGACCCAGAAGCCAATTTCGGCGCGGTGGATAACTACTGCCTCCTTCGCAGTGAGCGGAAATGTTACCCGGAGGCTCCCTTCCGCCAATCCATAGATGCCGTCGGATGGATCCCCTGCATGGTAGATGAACTGCCCAGGGTCGTACGTCCGCCATCTCCCGGCGCGCTCGACCCATTCGCAAAACTCCTTAGGCTGAGTGGTGAGCCAGCCAACCGAATCAAGCGGCGCCAATTTCGATAAGGATTGCGATCGACGATGCGTAATGGCCCCTCTCCATTGCAAAGATTTTTATAAAATGCGGTGCGATCCTATGTAACGAGTCCCATTGTTAAAGGGCTAAATGGAGAGTTACCTGCAACGACTGTTATCTTTTGTTTGTTCAATTCGCCCCCCTGTCGGGATGTTGATGACGCGCCGCAAAACAATGCGCTGTGGCAGAATTCCGAGCGCGATATTTCTTCTTAATTGGTTCATTTTATCCAGTTGAGCATTTTTGAATATGTTTTGATCGCGTCGTGTGGGCGGGTGATCGGAGCACAGGCTGATCGCCAGCTTTGGGGGGCTCGAATTGGAGAGCCCGTCGTGAAATTGTTTCAGTACTTTGTCGGCATTGGTCGTCCGGCAAAGCATAATCTGACCGGATGCAAATTTGCGAGCGCGACTTCGAGTTTGGTGAGGTCGCGGTTGAAAAATTTTTATTGTTATGGCCCGAGCGTGACGGTGTGCTCGGACGGCAAGACAAAAGCAAAAAATCTGAACCAGCCGAGCGACGGTGTCTGAGACGCCGCCGCAAATTGTTGTGACATCACGAGGTGCATTATGCGTAAAACGGACGTTCAACCGCTTGATCAATGGGGCTGCTTTGAGCGGCCGCGGGGGTCCAAAAGACTAGTATTTCTTGCGTCTATGATCGTCACAGCGGTGCTTGCTGCGGTGGGATTGATGTCTCCAGCGTCTGCACAAGTTGCCACGCCCAATATTGTCCTGATCCTTTCAGACGACTTTGGCTACGGAGATGGAGGTGCATACGGCGGCGGCGAGAACCGCGGCATGCCGACACCTAGCCTCGACCGCATGGCGGCCGAAGGCATGACATTTCTGTCTTTCTATGCGCAGCCAAGCTGCACGCCTGGCCGTGCCGCGGTCCAGACCGGTCGCATTCCGAACCGTAGCGGCATGACGACGGTGGCGTTTCAGGGCCAGGGCGGGGGTCTTCCGCACGCCGAGTGGACGCTGGCGTCGGTGCTGAAAACCGCCGGCTACAGGACCTTCTTCACCGGTAAATGGCACCTCGGCGAAGCTGATTATGCTCTGCCCAACGCGCAGGGTTACGACGAGATGAAGTATGCGGGCTTATATCATCTCAATGCCTACACCTATGGCGATCCGACGTGGTTTCCGGACATGGACCCGGAGCTGAGAGCGATGTTTGAACGCGTGACAAAGGGGGCGCTGTCGGGGAATGCGGGGGAGCCCGCGAAGGAAGACTTCAAGATCAATGGTCAATACGTAAATACGCCTGTCATCGACGGCAAGGAGGGCGTTGTTGGTATTCCGTTTTTCGATGAATATGTTGAAAAGGCTTCGCTCGATTACCTCGACCGCAACGCTAAATCTAAAGAGCCGTTCTTCATGAGCATCAATTTCATGAAGGTCCATCAACCGAACATGCCGGCTCCAGAATTCGAGCATAAGTCTTTGTCGAAGACGAAATATGCCGACTCGGTCGTAGAGAACGATACCCGCATCGGTCGCATCCTGGACAAGATCCGCTCCCTCGGTCTCGACAAAAATACATATGTGTTCTGGACGACGGACAACGGCGCCTGGCAAGACGTCTATCCCGACGCCGGATACACCCCGTTCCGAGGCACGAAAGGAACTGTTCGCGAGGGCGGCAATCGTGTTCCATCACTTGCGTGGGGGCCCGGGATCAAAGCGGGTTCGAAGAATTCCGATATTGTCGGCGGCTTGGATTATATGGCGACATTCGCCCATCTCGCCGGCATCGCGAAACTTCCCGACAAAGATCGCGAAGGCCAGCCGATTATCTTCGACAGTTACGATATGTCGCCGATCCTCTTCGGGACAGGCAAGTCGGAGCGCAAGTCCTGGTTCTATTTCACTGAGAATGAACTGACGCCAGGTGCAGTCCGCTTTGGCCATTACAAGGCCGTCTTCAACCTGCGTGGCGATGACGGCGCAACAACCGGTGGTCTTGCAGTCGATTCGAATCTCGGCTGGAAGGGCGCCGAAAAATACGTCGCCATCGTACCGCAAGTGTTCGACATCTGGCAGGATCCGCAAGAGCGTTATGATGTCTTCATGAACAACTACACCGAACATACCTGGGTCATGGTGAGCATAGGTGAAGAAATTCAGAATCTGATGAAGACTTATCTTCAATATCCGCCGCGTAAAATGCAGAGCGAAGGCTATACCGGTCCACTCACTCTCTCGAACTACGAAAAATTCCAGTGGGTAAGAGAAGAACTCAAAAAGGACGGTATCAGCATTTCCATGCCGACGGGCAACTAACGCTGAAAGCCAATCGATGGGTGCGCTTCGGATCCCGTCGACTTGAGCCAGAGCGCAGCGAGGAGAAGTTGGAGAGGGTGGTTCACCCCGACTTCTGTGCACCCCCGTGTAACCTCCTGCGTTCTGGCTCATCCATCACGAGCAGGTAGATTTGGAAAACATGCGATGCGTCTCGCGTTCTATGCTTTGCTCTGTGCGTTTTTGTCGATCCGACCGAGTTTTGCGGATGATGCACTGCCATCTTGGAACGACGGGCCGACGAAGCAGGCGATTGTTTCATTCGTACAGCGCGTAACAACCAAGAGCTCACCCGATTACGTGCCTCCGCCCGAGCGGATTGCGACCTTCGATAACGACGGGACGCTGTGGGCCGAGCAACCGATGTACGTTCAGCTTGCCTTCGCTCTGGACCGCGTCAAGGCCTTGGCTCCCCAGCATCACGAGTGGAATGACCAGGAGCCCTTCGCTTCGCTTCTGAACGGCAATTTAAAAAGCGTGATCGCGGGCGGCGAACACGCGATCGCTGAGATCGTGATGGCAACGCACGCCGGCATGACATCGAATGAATTCGAAAAGATCGTAACCGATTGGATTACGACGGCGCGTCATCCAAAGACGGGCAGACTCTACACAGAAATGGTCTACCAGCCGATGCTTGAATTGCTCGCATATCTTCGCGCCAATGATTTCAAGACATTTATTGTTTCAGGCGGCGGTATCGAGTTCATGCGGCCCTGGACAGAAAAGATCTATGGTATTCCCCCCGAGCAAGTCATCGGCTCGAGCATCAAATTGAAATTCGAGATCCAGAACGGAAAGCCGGCTCTTGTACGACTGGCCGATATTGATTTCATCGACGACGGGGTGGGAAAACCCGTTGGCATCCAGAAGCACATCGGCAGGCGCCCGATTGCGGCGTTCGGCAACTCCGATGGCGACCTTGAAATGCTGCAATGGACAACCAGCGAGCAAGGCGCGCGTTTTGGGTTGATCGTCCACCACACCGACGCCGTACGTGAATGGGCCTATGACCACAATTCTTCATTTGGTCACCTCGAAAAAGCGCTCGATATGGCGACATCACAGGGGTGGATCGTAATAGATATGAAAAACGATTGGAAAACAATTTATCCGCAGGATTAGCACGCCAAAATGAGTGAAAGATGAGAGTCGTATATTCGCTTTTCCTGCTTCTACTCCTCATCGCATTCCCGTCGAGTGCGCTACGAGCCGATGAGCAAAAGTTCTCGAAGCAACAGCTCGATCAGATGCTGGCGCCGATTGCGCTGTATCCCGACGACCTGCTGTCAAATGTTTTGATGGCGGCGACGTATCCGCTCGACGTCGTTGAAGCTGAGCGCTGGCGGAGCGCCCCTGCCAATTCAAAACTGCAAGGCGACGCTCTCGTTGACGCGCTCAAAAGCGAAGATTGGGACCCGAGCATCAAGGCGCTCGTGCAGTTTCCAGATGTCTTGAAAATGATGAGCGACCAGCTTGACTGGACAAAGAAGCTTGGCAACGCGTTTCTCGCACAACAAAATGAGGTTATGGACGAAGTGCAGCTGCTTCGCCAGAAGGCCGACTCGAGCGGGCATCTCAAAAGCAATTCGCAGCAGACGGTGACCCAGGATGACGGCGCGTATGTCATTCGGCCTGCGGATCCAGACACCGTGTACGTGCCGGTTTATGAGCCGTCGGTCGTTTACGGGTCCTGGTGGTATCCGGATTACCCACCCTACTATTGGGGGTATCCGGGCGCGACCTTCATCAATGGTTACTTTTGGGGAGCGACGGGCGTCGCCATCGCGGGCGGCATTTGGGGCTGGAACCGTTGGGACTGGCACAATCACCGCATCGACGTCGATGTGAACCGCTGGAACCACATCGACGTCAACCGCCGCAACATCAACAACAACGTCTGGAAGCACGATCCCAATCATGGAAGGCGTTCCGGCCACGACAAGACCATCGACCGCGCGCGCATTGACGATCGGCTGAAGAATTCCGATCACAAGGCGCTCGACAACAAATTTACGCCTGGGAACAAGCCGCGCCCTGCCGATCGCCCGCTCGACAAGGGAAAGATCGGTTCTGGTAACGTCGGCAAAGACAGGGTCGGCAAGGCGAAAGTCGGAAAACCCAAGGCTGCTCCGCGCCGCACGTCAGGTCAGAAGAAAGTAGCAAAACCCGGGAAGAAGCCAGCGGCTCGCGCTCATCGCGGTGGCGGCGGCAGAGGACGCAAACGACGTCGTTGACGGCTTCGCCGTGTGTAGAAGAACCTGTTGAGGTCGACTATGGCGCTTGACTATTTTGCATTAGTGATGCTGATCGTCATCATCGCTGTCGTCGTTTATGGCGTGGTTGCGGTCTATGGCGTTCCATACCAGATTGCCAAGGCGCGCCATCATCCTCATCAGGACGCTATTCGGGCTGCTACCTGGGCGAGTCTGTTCACGCTTGGCGCGCTTTGGCCCTTTCTGTGGATCTGGGCCCTGATGTATGACCCGGAGCGCGGCTGGGGCAACACGGTAGGCCTGGCTTCGGATGAGACATCGAAGGCCATGGCGAGGCTTGATGCGCGCATATCGGCTCTCGAAAAAACGCGGCAGGAGGGTTGATGGCTCTCCTGCTCCTTCTTGCGTACGCCGCAATTTGCATCATCGTATTCAAGCTGCTTCGCGTTCGCGTCAACGAATGGACGGTTACCACCGCATGCCTCGGAGGCGCGGTCGTCGTCGGCGGCATCCTGCTCGGCATGAACTACAACCACCCGTTCACGACGGACGGTCGCTTGTATTTCTATACGACGCCGATTATTCCGACCGTCAAAGGGCACGTGATCGATGTCGCGGTTCAGCCGAACGTTCCGTTGAAGCAAGGCGATCTTTTGTTTCGTATCGATCCGCGACCGTATCAGTATGCCGTCGACCAGAAGAAAGCGCTGCTCGCCGAGGCCGAGCAAAACGTCAAGCAGCTTAAGGCATCCTTGGATCAGGCGACGGCGGGCGTTGAAAAAGCCCAGGCGCAACTGGCGCTCTCCCAGGAAACCTACAATCGCCAAGCCGATCTTCTGAGCAAGGAGGTTGTATCGCAGGCGGCCGTAGATAAGGCGACGCGCAACCTCGAGGCCGCACGGCAGACGCTTGTCGAAAGCCAGGCCGCCGCAGAGCGTGCGCGCTTGGCATTCAGTTCGGAGATTGGCGGCGTCAACACGACGGTCGCGAGCCTGCAAGCCGACCTGGCGAATGCAGAGTTCAATCTGTCCGAAACGAATGTCGTCGCTCCGACCGACGGGTATGTGACACAACTCATGCTGAAGCCCGGCATGACAGCGAGCCCTTTGACGCCGACGATGGTGTTCATCCACGCCGATAGGAACTCGCTAATGGCATCGTTTCCGCAAAACGCTTTGCAGCGTGTCGAACCGAACGATGAGGCAGAGGTCGCGTTCGATGGCATACCCGGCCAGGTTTTCCGCGCGAAGGTGTTGGTCGTGCTTGATGCGATTTCGCAAGGCCAGCTGGAGCCGACAGGAGCGCTCCTCAACCCGCAGGACCGGAGCGGCGAGCGTGGTCGGGCCGTCGTGAGATTTAAAGTGTTGGACGATCTTTCGGCTTTTCAGTTGCCCGCCGGGTCCACCGCGCAGATCGCAGTCTACACAGATCATTTAGCGACGTTTGCTATCATCCGGCGCGTTCTCCTGCGGATGAAGGCGTGGTTGAATTACGTGGTATAGTTGTCGGAGGATTCGGTTGCGCTGATACATTCCATCATCGAGGCTATGCGACGACCCCTGTCCGCGCACAAATGGATAAGTCGCATAAGCGGCTCAAGCTTGGCATTTCTGACAGCCGTCGCAATTCTTGCTACCGGGAACGGCCGCGCCGAGGAGCAGCGACAGCAGCCGGCAAAAGCGGCTGTGGCGGAATTTGTCGGCTCAACGGAGTGCGCGAGCTGCCATAAGGCGGAGCATTCCGACTGGATGTCGTCGCAACATCATGCTGCGATGCAGCTTGCGAACGAGGCGGCCGTCCTCGGCAACTTTGCCAATGCGAAGTTCGCCAAAGACGGAAGCGACACTACATTCTTCAAAAAGGGAAATACATATTGGGTTCGGACCGAAGGGCCCGATGAAAAACCCGGAGAATTCGAAATTCGCTACACCTTCGGCGTCTACCCTCTGCAGCAATACCTGGTCGAACTTCCCAAAGGGCGCCTGCAAGCGTTCGGCATCGCGTGGGACACGCGCCCGAAAGAGGCTGGCGGTCAACGCTGGTATGATCTTTATCCGGACCGCAAGCTCAAGGCCGGCAATCCCCTGCACTGGACCGGCATTGACCAGAACTGGAATTATCAATGCGCTTGGTGTCACTCGACGAACCTGCAGAAGAATTACGATCGCTCTACAGGCGCATTTAAGACGACGTGGTCCGAGATCAGTGTCGGTTGCGAGGCCTGCCACGGGCCGGCGTCGAAGCATCTCGAATGGGCAAAATCCGGCGCCGGCGCCTCCTACGATCACGCAGGCTTCGCGTTCAGTCTCGATGAGCGAAAAGGCGTTGGCTGGCCCGTGGATTCAACCGGCCAGGCGCATCGCTCGCAGCCGTTGAAGTCGCAAAAGGAAATAGCTGTCTGCGCCACGTGTCATTCTCGCCGCGAGCAATTTTCTTCGCTCCCGGAGGATATCGGACGGCTTTTCGACGCCTTCCGACCAACTTCTCTCGAAGCTGGGTTATATTTTGCTGACGGACAGCAGCACGACGAAGTTTATACTTACGCCTCGTTTCTGCAGAGCCGCATGCACGCAGCAGGCGTCACGTGCGCCGACTGCCATAATCCGCATTCTGGAAAAGTGCGCTTAGGGGGAAATGCGCTCTGCGGCCAGTGCCACGCGCCGGAACGTTTCGATGTGCCCGCGCACCACCATCACCTCGCTGGCGCGAGCGGATCGAAATGTGCGTCGTGCCATATGCCGACAACGACCTATATGGGTGTCGACGCCCGCCACGATCATTCGATACGCATTCCCCGTCCCGATCGCAGGATCGGCCTTGGGACGCCGAACGCATGCAGTCAATGTCACACCGACAAATCCGCGGCCTGGGCGCGCGATGCGATCAAGGTGTGGTATCCGACCGCGAACCCTGGAGCCCAGACTTTCGCTGAGGCGCTGGCGCTAGGTAATCAAGGCGCGCCTGGCGCCCAGGTCGCGCTTCAGGATATCGCAACATCGCAAATTGCCTCTCCAATCGCCAAGGCGAGCGCTCTCGAGCGATTGAGCCGTTTTCCTTCGTCTTCCGCCATCGAGGTCGCAAGCCAAGCGTTAAAGAGCGACGATCCGATGGTGCGATCCGCCGCCGTCGCCGTTGTCGCTACGACGGACGATGCGACGAAAGTTCGACTGCTTGTTCCGCTGCTGAAGGATCCGACTAAGATGGTTCGGATGGATGCAGCAAGTGCTTTGGCGGGGAGGCCCGCAAGCACATTGGATCCGGCCGATCGTCCGACATTCGAAAAAGCCCTCCAAGACTACGTCGACGCTCAAATGTTCAACGCGGAACGTCCGGAAGCCTCACTCAACCTTGGAAATCTTTACAGGACACAAGGCAAAATCGATGAGGCCCGCCAAGCCTACGAACATGCCATTGTCATTGGCCCCTCATTCGTCGCGGCCGCCGTTTCTCTGGCCGACTTGATGCGATCTTCGAACGATGAGCAAAGCGCCGAAGCCTTGTTGCGACGGACACTGGACGCAAACCCCAACTCCGGACCGGTTGAGCATGCACTCGGACTCAGTCTCGTTCGCCAACACCGCGCGAACGACGCGATCATTTATCTTTCGAAAGCTGCGACCGATGCCCCTGACGATTCGCAGTACAGTTATGTGTTCGCTGTCGCGCTTCACGATACGGGAAAACCCGCCGACGCTATCGAGACTTTGAAAGCAGCACTCTCCCGCCATCCATACGACCGGAATCTCTTGTTGACCTTGGCGGCCTATGAGTATGAGCGCGGCAACAAAGCCGACACGGTGAAATATTTGACACTCCTTCGCCAACTCGAGCCGGAACGCAACGATATCGCGCAAATGCTTAATTCAATCTCTCGATAAGCGAACGGCACAGGAATGCGCGGGGAGCATTGGACATGATCGTGCAAAACTTACTCCGGACCAAGGTCGTGCCGATCTATCGTCGAAAGGGACGTGCGCAATCTCAGCATCAAGGTTGATGTGCGATATAGATCGATATGACAGTGCCAATCGGACAGAGCGCGGGGAATACTCAGGCCACATCAAACGCGTTTTTGTGAGGCGTGGCCGTCGATGTCCAAAGATCATTCGAAAGCGGTCGTGGCTGTATGGCGCGGCTGATTACTGTCAACGAACCGCAAGAGTCCACAATTGGGACCGACGGTCGATTGACCCTCAGCTGTTCGCATTCTGACTCAATGGTTTGAAAGCAGCCATCTGCCTACCCGCGCTTCCGGCCAGAAGCAGACAAAAAAGGACTTCATCTTCTGTCGAGCGGGAATTCAGAAATGCAGGGTTGATCCTATGACTGGTCCCTGTTGAAGAACATCGTACTTGTAGAGCGTACCGCCAGAACCTTGCGAGTAGTCCACCGACAACGCGCGATAGCCGACGTAGCCATCAAGCACATAGCCGCTCAGGAGGCACATCTGCCAATTGTATGTTGCCAAAACCTGCCAAGAAAAGTCGCTGCCGACGCCGAAGCCGCCGAAGTCCGCACGCACAACGAGTTCGTCGCCGGATGCGAGTTTGTTGCGCAGCCGCGCGCCGACAAACGGATCAACCCAATCGACCGCGCCTGACCGCTCTGTCTCCCGCACAAATGGGTCGAGCACGAGCGACCCCGTGAGGTCAGCCTCCTGGTGCCAATATCTGCCACCTGCCAAGAGATCGAAAGCGGACGATCCCGATACGACAGGATTTCTCCCGCGCCAAACTTCATATGCGCCGCCGAATTCGACTGTCACCTGCGTATAATCGGCTGAAACATCGGCCTGCAGCGGGCCGCCACGTCGCCCATTGAACCCCTTCGAGCCGTCGACCGATGCGTAAACGACGTCGTTGAAAAGGCCGATCGGTCCGTTCCGTGCCTCCGCGTAGCTCATCCAAGCGGGCAGCGTCGACCAATCAAGATGTCCCAAAATATCGGATGGATCGGCAGCTACATTGAAATTTTTGCCCTTAACCGTCGTGCTTCCCGACATCCATGGTATCCAGCCGTAAGTGGTGAATGTCAGAGACCACTGTGGATCGATAGGGGGCTTCGGTGAGGATCCGAAATCCGCTGCGGATGCGCTGACCGGGCTAAGTGCCATTGCGAAGAACAGGACCGCGCCGTGACTGCATTTCATTTTTGCCCCACGGAAAGATAGGAATTTTGATTAACTGAGTATACTCCGCTTACGGTTCAATGACTGTGATGCTTTTGCTGCAACCCGCAGTATGCCTGCGATCTGCATGCATTAAAGAACTGGAATGCGATCTGAAATCCACACACGGCGGCCGCTAGGCACTCCTGCCAAGGGATTTCAGGCCCGGTGGCCGTCCGTGAACGCGCATCTCGGTCAACCTTTTTCACTGGCGAAATTTCCAACTCGCATCGAGAATTGATAGTGCCAAAAGTAGACATGCGGCCATCATCTTAAGCCGTTCCTTCCTGGAAGTGCTTCAAAGCTTGGGCAACGACAGCTCAGGATGCGGTCGGCCCTAAAATGTGGTTCGACGGCTGTCGATGGCGAAGACAGCCGGACGCCCAAGATTCGTTATTCTCGCCCAGGGGTACCTCTGCCCGGACACGCGTTGAAATGTGATCAAGAGGCGGCGCCAAGCAGAAGGGGGGGAAATGCTTAGCGCCTCCTCGAGGCTCGCACGGGGGGATCAGCGGAGCACCTTTTTTGCAAGGGCGAGATATTCTATGCGAGGTATCCACTACTGACTAAGCCGGATTTTATTATCTCAATTGCGGTACGTGTGCCGGTCTCAATTTACTGCAAACATTCTCGCACGAATTGAATCCGCCCGAGTGGTTCGAGCTTTTTTGCGTCGGCTTGCTTTCGGCACTCTTTTAATTTGTCGACCTTCTCTTCCAATCTCTGGACCAAGGTCAAATCCTCCGAGACTGGTCCGTCTGCGGAAGCTTGCATGGCAGCCTCGAACTTTTTGATGTCGTCGGGGGACAGATGCGGTCGATCCACATTGATCGTCAACTTGTTGAGTTTGGCAGTCAGCGGAAACGGCGGCTTGTAATCGGCGTCGTTTACTCCGGTCAGGGTATCTGAGCCGATATCGAAGCTCTCGTCCCATTGAAGGATCATCGGCAAAGTTCTCTCCATTGTCTGGCTGGCGACAACGTTGCCGTCAACCTTCAGAATGCCGGTGCCGGAGCGGCCTACGCCGGAGAAATTGTTGAATGCCAGCGTACCAGGACCCAACCCATCGTATTTGAAGTCGAACTCGATCACATGTCTGCCGGGCGTGAGCGGATCAGGGCCTTCCCATTTCAGGCGTTTGAGGTCGACTAGATTCCACAACCAAACCGGTTTGCCGCCGAGCAGATAGAAGCCGTAACCGCCGAAACGGCCACCGGAGGTTAGAATCATACCTTCGGCGCCGTCTTGCGGAACGTCGATGTCGGCAGTCACCGTGTAGGATGTATTGAGCAACAGCGGAGAATCGCCCTGAGGCAGGCCGGTCATCGGTCGCGTGTAAACAAATTCGGTGCGCCCAGCCGTGATATTCGGACGGGGCGCAACAATGCGCGCGGCCACCGAGGCGTCGAGCGGGAAGACTTGGTATTTCTTTGCTTCCGCGACAAACTTCTCACGCATCTGTGCGACTTTCACAGGGTGTTTTGCAGCGATGTCGTCAGCCTGGTTGAAGTCCTTATGTAGATCATAGAGCTGGAACACTTGGTTATTCAGTGGATCGGGGTTGGCAGGGCCAAAGGCCTCCCAAGGTGCTCGGTTGACCTTTGTGCTGAGCAGCCAGCCATCATCGTAGAGCGCCCACTGCCCCATCATCTCGAAGTACTGCGTCTTGTGTCGCGACGGCGCGTTCGCGTTCTTGGCATCAAAAGTGTAGAGGAAGCTTGTTCCTTCAATCGACTTTTGCTTGATGCCGTCAACCGTTTCGGGTGCGCGGATGCCGGCCGCCTCAAGAATTGTAGGCACGACGTCTATGACATGCATGAATTGCTCACGCAGTCCCCCCTTGTCCTTTATGCGCGCCGGCCACGACACCACCATGTTTTGATTGATGCCGCCAAGTCTCGAAGCATTCTGCTTGAACCAGTCGAACGGCGTGTCAAAGGCCCAAGACCATCCGGCCGACATGTGATTATACGTCTGCTCGGTGCCCCAGACATCATAGAACTTCATTTGTTCTTCAGCAGGGATTTTGTTGAGGCCGTTGAAGAAGGCGACCTCGTTGGGTGTTCCCAATGGTCCACCTTCGGCGCTCGTGCCGTTATCACCGTTGATATAGATGATGAGTGTGTTGTCGAGTTTACCGAGATCATCGAATGCCTGCACCACCCGACCGATCTCATGGTCGTTGTAGGCTGCATAGGCGGCGAAGACTTCGACCTGGCGTATGAAGAGTTTCTTTTCGACGTCACTAAGCTCGTCCCACGGCTTCAAGACGTTAGTCGGCCATGGCGTCAGTTGAGCATCTTTCGGAACCAACCCGAGCCTCTTCTGATTTTCGAAGATGCGATCGCGCAGCTTGTTGTAGCCGTCGTCGAACAGGTGCATCTCATGAATCTTGTCCACCCACTCCTTCGTCGGATGATGCGGTGCGTGGGTGGCGCCGGGCGCGTACTTGATGAATATCGGCTTGGAGGGATCGGTCTGGTGAATTCGTGTCATGTAGTCGATGGCATCGTCCGCCATGCCCGTAATCAGATTCCAGCCGGGCTTTCCTTCAAATGGATAAATCTGCGTGGTGTTGCGGAATAGGTTCGGCTGCCACTGGTTGGCGTCTCCGCCGACGAAGCCATAAAAGTATTCAAAGCCAAGGCCGGTCGGCCATTGGTCGAACGGCCCAACCTGACTGGCTTCGAAGGCGGGCGTATTGTGGTCCTTGCCGAACCATGCCGTGGCGTATCCATTGTCGAGCAGAATGCGCCCGATGGTCGCCGAATCCTTACCTATGATGCTGTTGTAGCCAGGAAAACCTGTCGACTGTTCGGATATGACGCCGAAACCTGCCGAGTGATGATTGCGCCCAGTGATGAGGGCGGCGCGCGTCGGTGAACACAGCGCGGTGGAGAAGATCCGATCATAGCGAAGGCCCTCTTGTGCAATGCGGTCCATCGTAGGGGTCGGAATGACGCCACCAAAAGTGCTCGGCACCCCGAAGCCGGCGTCGTCTGTGATAATCAGCAGGACGTTCGGCGCGTTCTTCGGAGGTACGATGCGAGGTGCCCACCACGGCGTCGATTGCAGAGCATCATCCTTGATGACGCCGCCAAATCGAGGGTCCGGTGACGGGAGCCGTTTACCATCGATCGTAGTCGTCGCGTCGGGCGATCCGGGTACGCCAGTGGTCCCTTGGGACATTGCAGCGGTAGGCCCGACCATAAGCCCGCAAGTGACGGCAGCGAATAACCAACTACGCTTCATAACTGCGTCTCCGCGCTGGAATTCACGCTTCAGGTTGTGGTCCTCGTGAGCTATGTATCATGAACTTTGCGCGTTCGACCTTGCAGATTCGGCCATTTCATCATGAAGCAATCTCATTCCCGGCGCGGCGCGAAAACCGTAAGACGCCAGAAGGTTGTGACTGCCAGCCGTTCCCCTAAGCCTCGTACAACCAGCGACTTGGCCATGAGCAATCTCGGTGAAGTCCGCGTTGGACCGATCATGGCTATTCCGGCGGTATTGCGGGAGTTCGGAGTAAAGCCGCAACGCGCATTCTCTGTCGCTGGCATTGATCCACGGATCTTTCAGAATCCGGATAACCGCATTCCACTTGAAGAGATAGGCCGCCTCCTAGAGGTCTGCATAGAACTCACCGGTTGCGGCCACTTTGGCGTTCTAGTTGGCGAGCGTTTTGATCTTCGATCATTCGGCGCCTTGGGCTGCCTTCTTCGCAACTCCGCCTCAGTCGGCGATGCGCTTCGCAGTCTCGTGCTTCATCTACACGTGCACGATAGAGGTGCGGCGCCGGTACTATTGGCACCCCATCCGTCGAAAATTATTCTCGGATATTCGGTCTACCGCAGCGAGACGCCGGCGATCCCGCAAATATACGATGCTGCAATTGCTATCGCTTACAAAATACTTCAGGAACTTTGCGGTCCCGCGTGGAAGCCGCAAACCGTCCAATTCTCGTATCGCAGGCCGAGCAATATAGAGCCTTACCGGCGCATTTTTCAGTCGCCTGTCCGCTTTGGCGCCGAGGTGTCAGGAATTGTCTTTCCTGCCTTTTACCTCCAGCGACCAATCTCGGATGCCGACCCAAGTCTGCATGATATCCTCGTGGCGGCTATGGAGAACGCCGCAAACGGTCGACTGAGTTTGAGTGAGAAGGTGCAAGAGGTACTTCCTCAAATGGTGCTCGGGGGCACTTCTGCAGCGAATGTTGTTGCACGTCTTTTTGACATGCCCGAACGGACGCTTCGAAGGCGTCTGGCAACGGAAGGGAAGAACCTGCAACACCTTGTCCAGCAGGCCCGCTTCGAACTTGCGCAACAGATGCTGAAGAATACCGAACGTCCAGTGACAGGCATTGCAGCCTCTCTGCGCTATGAGGATGCGAACGCCTTTTCCCGTGCTTTTCGGAAATGGGCCGGTGTCAGCCCCCAACAATGGCGACTAGCCGCGTGCCCTGCTTAACCAAAACAGACAAGCCTGGCTTGATCGGCAGAACGGCCCGAAAAGTGTCTTCCGCTACACCCTCCGTGGACGGCGCGGTGGAACATGGGCCTTGGCGCCTGCGTTGCCATCGAAGTCGACGAATCCAGAAATGCCGATCCAGCAAGGTGTTGAGGCGGCACATCAACTTTCTGCTTGATGCTACTCCCGCGCTCGGAATATGGCGCTGCTTGCCAGAAAACAGAGCAGGGTATCCTCCGCCATGACGCGACGCTTCGTGCCTGCACACTTTCGTCTTGCTATCCGCCGGTCGTTCAGCGGCAGAGGTCTTTTCGCTGACGAACGCATACCTGCAGGATCATGCGTCATCGAATATCTCGGACGCCCTGCCACCGCCAAACAGATGAAAGAGAATCGCGGAAAGTACCTTTTCTGGACGAGCGAGAGGAGCATGATTGACGGGAACATACCGGCGAATACAGCTCGCTTTATCAACCACTCCTGCGCGCCGAATTGTGAGGTCGATATCCACAAGCGTCGCGTGTATGTCTTTGCCCTCCGCGACATCGCGCCCGGCGAAGAGCTTTCTTACGATTACGGCGAGGAATATTTTGAGATGCATTTGGCGGGAAGCTGCCGCTGCACCAAGTGCTCCCCATTATGAATTTCTGCAAACCGCGCCACCCGCGAATGGCGAGGGCTCCACTAATTCCACTATGCGCTGATCCTTACCATAAGGCCTTTCGATCCGCCAGTCGGAGGGGTCGTGCCTGCTGTACGCGCGGTACTGCCCTGATGTCATGCAGGGCATCTAGCGGCCGATGGCACGCAGGTTTTATGGCCTTCGCGCATTAAAGAAGTGACGCGCCGATTGAACGCGCCTGCGCGGGCGGGAAGGGGTTCGCTATTTTGCCACAATTTTGGACTTTACAGTCCAATCTAAAAAATGAGCATGCGTCTGTTTGGTGGTTTGATCCGAGATGCGCAGAAAACAAAAAATTCACGTAAGCAAACGCGATGCGATCATGGACGCAGCGGCAGATCTCTTTGTCTCGCATGGGTACGACGGCGCTAGCATGGAGATCATCGCTGAGGCGGCCGATGTCTCGCGTCAGACGATCTACAATCAGTTCGAGAGCAAGGAGGCGCTGTTTCGCGCCATTATTGACAATCTTGTAGATGAGTTCTTGGCGCCCCTGGCTAAGGCGAGCCGACGCGTGAGCGTTCGCGAGACGCTGATTGCGTTTGCCGAGCACACTCTTGATCTGTTGGTCCAGCCTAAATTTGTCGGCCTCTATCGCTTGACGCTCACCGAGACCACGCGGTTTCCAGACTTCGGTCCTTCCGTTTACGAGGCTGGTGCGCTCCGAGCGCAGGAGACGGTGGCGCTATATCTTCGCGAGCAGGCACAAAGCGGCAATCTTGAATTGGCCGATCCCTTCCTCGCTGCTGGTCAGTTTATGGCACTGGTCGGTCGGGATACGGAACTCAAAGCGCTTTTCGGGGTCGAATCCCACCTCTCTTCCCAAGAGATGCGGCGGCGGGCAAAGGCCGGTGTCGACGTGTTCTTGAAGGCGTATGGGACACGGGGCGTGGTCCTGCCATCCAGAGTTCCAAAGACGGCTCGAAGATCATTGCGACTGAGGTAGGCGATGTTTTCGAGGGGGGAGAGCAAAGGTGACCGGAGCAGGTTCGTAGTGCACGCTACGTTGCTTTTGGCCGCGATGCTTCTTGCTTTTCTCAATGCTGGTTGCGCAGCGACGCTTCCTCGCATCACCGTTCCAGAGACGCTAGTCGACGAAGCTCATCTAAGTGGAATGGAAGGTGTTCGCATTTGGGGAGATGCGTCTGAGGAATCTCTGCGGCAGCTGGTGCGGGCGGAGGCTCCCAAAATGCAAGCCCTCATGCAATCGCGCACGCGTCAGGGCGAACGTCCTGTCATCAATATCGCTGCTATATCGGGCGGTGCCGACGATGGTGCATTCGGAGCAGGACTTTTGGTTGGCTGGAGTGATGCTGGCACGAGGCCCGATTTCGATCTCGTCACAGGTGTGAGCGCAGGGGCGCTGATCGCTCCGTTCGTATTTCTTGGACGGCGGAAGGATGCTGAGCTCCAAGATATTTTCACCAAGTATACGCAACAGGACATCTTCACGAAAAACGTCATATCCGGGTTGGTTGGGGGCCCGGCTTTAGCTGACAGTTCTCCTCTTGCGCGTCTTATCGCCAGATATGTCGACAAGGAATTCCTGCGTGAAGTCGCCCGTGAGCGGGCTAAGGGGCGCATCCTCTTGGTCGGAACAACGAACCTCGATGCGCAGCGTCCAGTGCTTTGGGACATGGGACGCATTGCGATGAGTGATAGTCCTGAAGCTCTTGGTCTGTTTCGGAATGTCTTATTGGCCTCCGCCTCTATTCCCGGCGTCTTTCCCCCTGTGCACATTCAAGTCCGTGCGGACGGCAGGACGTATGACGAGATGCATGTCGATGGTGGCGTGACCCAGCAGGTGTTTGTGGTGCCGCCTTCTTTGTCGCTCAGAAGTGCCGGACAAGGATCAAAGCCATTGGCCAGACGGGTTTTCATCATCCGAAATGGCAAGATAAGTCCC
Source organism: Hyphomicrobium sp. MC1 (assembly GCF_000253295.1). Lineage (NCBI taxonomy): Bacteria > Pseudomonadati > Pseudomonadota > Alphaproteobacteria > Hyphomicrobiales > Hyphomicrobiaceae > Hyphomicrobium > Hyphomicrobium sp. MC1. The sequence goes on from NC_015717.1 coordinate 1,644,732, forward strand.
GAGTGGCAACCCGTGGAGGCGAACACGCTATCCATTACGGGGCGCTCGATCTCAACGCTCATCAAGAACGAAGGCCTCGGCGATCTCTACCGCATCTATGCGACCGCCAAACGCGATCACATGGACTTCAATCTCGCAGCTATCCCCGCAAACTTCGAAATGAAAAGTCCGGCGCCGTTCGATCAAAAGTACATGCGAGCGCTCTATGATGTCGGTTATCGCGCGGGACGCCTCGGTTTTAAATGGATGAAGGCACCGCCGGGTCTTGAAGAACAACCCATCTCCCAGACAAAAGCTCGAGATTTAGCTGTGTCTACGAACAATTGAGGACCACGAATGACGTCAGCAATAGCATTGAGGTTTGCCAAGCAATTTGCGGCGGCAAGCTTCGTCTTTTTTCTCGCTTCCCCTGTATTTGCCCAGGTCCCGGGTGGTCCGCCGGTCGTCGGCTATGTCGTTGCTGAAAAGAAGCCGGTCACGCAGATCCAGGAGTTCATCGGGCGCATCGAAGCCGTCAATAAGGTAAATGTCGTCGCGCGTGTCTCTGCGGAACTTGAGGAAGCGCCGTTCAAGGAGGGCACAGAAGTCAAGAAGGGAGACATTCTTTATCAGCTAGAAAAGCCGCCCTATGAAGCGGCCGTTGAAAGCGCGAAGGCATCTGTCGATCAATTCCGTGCGCTCCTTCGCAACGCCGTTTTGACCACGGAGCGCTATAAAAAACTTTTGTCCAGCCCTGCGGGCCAGCAATCGAGCGTCGATAGTGCGCTCGCACAGCAGCAATCTTATGAAGCGCAGATGCTCGGCGCCCAAGCGCAGCAAAAGACGGCTGAGATCAACCTCGGCTATACCACCATCCGATCACCAATCGACGGTAAGGTTGGACGCATCGCTGTCACGGTCGGAAATATCGTGGGACCGACTTCGGGCACGCTGACCACCATCGTCAGCCAAGACCCAATGTATGTGACGTTTCCGGTCCCATCGCCGACGCTGCTCGAGCTCGGACGAATGTACGCACCAAAGGGAGGCTTCGACGCGGTTGTTCTTCGTATCCGACTACCGGACGGCACTCTCTACGCTGAAAAAGGAAAGCTTGATTACGTCGATCCTTCGGTCGCAACCAATACGGACACCGTCACGGTACGGGGAACCATTCCCAATCCGCTTCGCAAGTCTGGAAATGAATCGCTTCGCCCGTTGATTGATGGAGAATTCGTCACTGCTCTCGTCGAGGGCGTCGAGCCGGTCGTCGCTCTGGCAATTCCAAGGTCAGCGGTCTTGTCCGATCAGCAGGGCGATTACGTTTACGTTATCAGCGCTGACAATGTCGTAACCCAGCGACGAATTCAACTTGGCCAGTCGACGGCCGCCGTCGCGATGATTTCTGCCGGACTGAGTGAAGGGGAAAAGGTCGTAACCGAAGGCATCCAGCGCGTTCGCCCCAATCTCAAAGTCGCCCCGCAGCCTGCCGGGCCCGATCCAATCAAAGCGAATGGTCAATAAGCCATGTTCTCAGCAATCTTTGTCGACCGGCCTCGGCTGGCGATCGTCATCGCCATTGTCATCACGATAGCGGGCGCGCTTGCAATATCGCGTATTCCCGTCGCGCAGTTCCCCGACCTTGTGCCGCCTCAGGTGCAAGTTTCGACGACCTATCCGGGTGCCTCCGCCAGCGTTGTCGAAGCCGCCGTCGCCCAGCCGCTCGAATCCCAGATCGTCGGCGTCGACAAGATGCTTTACATGAAGTCGAACAGCGGCAACGACGGCAGCTATAATCTGACGGTGTCATTCGCGCTCGGGACAGACCCGGACATAGATACGGTGAACGTCAACAATCGCGTGCAAGCTGCGCTGTCGCGTCTGCCGCAAGAGGTTCAAAAGCAAGGCATCACCGCGCAGAAGCAGTCATCGGCTATTCTTCAATTCATATTTCTCTATTCCGAAAGCGGTAAACAGGATCCGCTCTTTATCACCAACTACGCCACGATCAATGTTCTCGATCGCTTGAAGCGGATCGAAGGCGTCGGGCAAGCGAGCCTTTTCAGCACGCAAAATTACTCAATGCGCATTTGGTTCGACACGCAGCGTCTGACGAACCTCGGTTTGCAACCATCCGATATCGTATCGGCCATCGAAGCACAGAACGTTCAGGCACCTGTCGGGCGGATCGGTGCTCAGCCGGCTTTGGATGATCAGCAGTTCCAGATGAATGTGCAGACCCAAGGACGTCTCGAAACGCCGGAGCAATTTGGCAATATCGTCGTCCGCGCGAATCCGGATGGGTCGGTCTTGCGCGTTCGCGACGTTGCTCGGACCGAGCTTGGAGCGCAGAACCTCGATGTCGGTTCGCGATTGAACGGCAAGCCCGCGGTGGCAATCGCAATCTATCTGTCTCCTGGCGCCAATTCCGTTCAAACGGCGGCCCGCGTCACGGCAGCGCTAGAAGATATGTCGAAGAGCTTTCCTGAGGGCCTTAAGACGCGCGTGGTCTATGACACGTCCGAGTTTGTAAGCGACACGATAGATGAAGTCATCCGCACAATCGGCGAAGCATTCGTGCTGGTCATTCTCGTCGTCTACCTGTTTCTTGGAAGTGCCCGCGCGACCATCATTCCGGCGATTGCTGTTCCCGTCAGTCTGATTGGTGCGTTTGCCGTTATGCTGGCGCTCGGCTATTCGGCCAACACCGTTTCGCTTCTCGCAATGGTGCTTGCTATCGGCATCGTCGTCGACGACGCGATTGTGGTGGTTGAGAATGTGGAACGCGTGATGGAGGAAGAGCCTGAGCTTTCGCCAGCCGAAGCGACGAAGAAAGCGATGGCGCAGATCACAGCGCCGGTGATTGCCATCACGCTTGTTTTGCTGTCGGTATTTGTGCCCATCGCCTTCATTCCGGGACTGACCGGAGAACTCTTCCGACAGTTTGCCGTCACGATCTCCGCCGCCATGGTTATATCGGCGCTCAATGCTTTGACGCTATCTCCAGCGCTCTGCGCCATCGTGCTCCGACGCTCGGAGAAGCGCGGCCCAATGGCTTATGTACTGCGCAGCATCGATCACGTCCGCGATGGCTATACGGCCGTCGTTCGTCGCCTTGTGCGCGTTTCGATTTTGAGCCTTGCAGCAGTGGCTGCGGCTGCAGCCGCCGTCTTCTTCGTGGCTAAAGAAACGCCGACAGGATTTGTGCCAGAGGAAGACCAGGGGGCCTTCTTCATTATGATCCAGCTACCGGATGGAGCCTCGGTCAATCGAACCACGGAAGTCGTCGAGCAGACTGAAGCGATTCTCAAGCGCTATCCCCAGGTTCAAGATAGTCTCGCAATTGTTGGTTTCTCCTTGCTGGACAGCGGGGCACAGCCAAACTCAGCATTTATGGTCGCTCGTCTCAAACCCTTCGCCGACCGCAAGACAGCAAAGGATTCAGCGCAGACATTGATTGGCGAAGTGACGATGGCCGCGCAGCAAATAAGCAGCGCTCAAATCTTTGCATTCAACGTCCCGCCCATCATCGGGTTGTCGACGAGCGGTGGCTTCGAATATCAGCTCGAAAATCTCGAAGGCGCTGATCCCGCAACCATGGGCAACGTGATGCAAGGTCTGATCGCTGCGGCAAACCAGGATCCGCGATTGCAGCGCGTGTTCTCGACCTTCACGGCATCCAATCCATCGATCTATTTGAATATCGATCGCGATAAGGCGCAGGCCCTTGGCCTGGAGATCAGCGACATCTTTTCCGCACTGCAGTCGACATTGGGGGGTACCTATATCAACGACTTCAATCTCTTCGGCCGGGTCTGGCAGGTCAATCTGCAGGGCGAAATTGCCGATCGCAGCAATATCGGAGCTATCTGGAAGATCTTTGTTCGCAATAAAACAGGGCAGATGGTACCGCTGCGCTCAGTTGCAAACATTTCGACAGTTCTCGGTCCACAGACCATAGGTCGTTACAACAACTACAGGTCGACCACCATCAATGGCTCGCCGGCGCCGGGCGTAGCTTCCGGCACTGCGCTCGAGGCAATGACGGAGGTTTCCGCCAAGACGTTGCCGCCAGGCTATAGTTTCGAGTGGACCGGGACAGCGTATCAGGAGCACCAAGCGCAGGGGCAGACAGCGATTGTCTTGGCGCTTGCGGTGCTGTTCGCTTTTCTGTTCCTGGTCGCGCTTTATGAGAGTTGGATGATTCCTGTGCCGGTATTGTTGTCAGTCACGGTTGGCGTACTCGGTGCCTTCCTCGGCATCAAGATCGCGGGCTTGTCCCTCGACGTTTATGCGCAAATCGGCCTCGTCGTCCTAATCGCACTTGCCGCGAAAAATGGCATTCTCATTGTCGAGTTCGCCAAAGAGCGTCGCGAGCACGGCGACACCATCGAGGACGCGGCGGTGCTGGGAGCCCAGATGAGATTTCGTGCCGTTATGATGACGTCGATCGCGTTCATCCTCGGTCTTTATCCGCTCGTTATCGCGACGGGGGCCGCGATGATCAGTCGTCGCGATGTCGGAACTCCCGTGTTTGCAGGAATGCTCGGGGCAAGCATCGTCGGCATTTTTCTCATTCCGATGCTTTATGTGCTCTTTCAAACAATCCGCGAGCGCGTCAAGCGAAGTAGGAGTTCCGTTGTGGAATCCGCACAGAAGCCATAACCATCTTGACGGTCTTCCGTTGATCGGGAGAGGGACGACATTTAAGTTCAGCACGATGACGGATGCTAATCTTTTTCATCGGGCGATGACTGCAGGTGGGACACTCTGGTCCGCGTGCTCTGAAAACACCAAAGACCGCTAGGTCGACGGCGGTGAGAATATCACCGCCGTCGTTGCTTCTTTTGCACTTTGGTCACGCCACAGCGGGATTGGTGTTGTTCGTTGATACACAGACACCGACGTCCCAGGCCATTTTGTACGCGATCGCCAGTGCGTACCATGGAAGTAATAATAACGATCGTTCCTAAGGCGAAATCCCCAGTCGAAATTGCAAACGTGCGCTCTTTCCTTGCAACTCGTCAGGACTTAATTATTTTTGCGTGTCTGGAAATCCAGCGAAATTCTACGCCAGAGATTGTGGTAACTCGATAGATATACCGGTCGCCATATAAATTAGTGAAGCCGGCTGCTTTACCTATGAGCTGCTCTAAATGCTCTCCATCTTCGGATGAAAGAACGACGTAGGCTGGGTTGGTGAAGGCGATGAGCTTTAGCGCCTGCGCGATTTCCCTCGCAGCTTTTGAAATTTCTTGTGACAGCATTTGTTACGCTTTAAATCCTGAGCGAAATGCAACGAGAGCGTTGGTGCTTTTGATCGAGAGAAAGAAACTGTTTAGTTTGTTCTTCCGGAATTTGATGCCTAACGCATCGTAAAGAGTTCTTGGTGGAACCGCTTCTCGACCGGGAATTGATGATCTGCAAAATCCCGGCGCAAGACTTCTCCAAATCCGACAGGTCCACAAAACCAGATGCTCGCAGCTGCCCATCCGGGAACTTCCGCACGGATGCGGTCGGCGTTAAGACGTCCGTGGCGCGCGTCGACAAGAAAATGCAGGCGCACGCCGGCAGCCTCAGCATCCGCTCTCAGCTTGCGCTCCGCTACCTGATCGTAATCGGCAGTGGGATGAAAGAGATCGATATTTTGAGGTGAAGGCGCGTGGCCATCGGCGCGCAATTTGGCGAGGTATTTCATTCGCGCGATAAAGGGTGTGATGCCGATACCTGCGCCGATCCAGATCTGGTGCGGGCAGGTGTCGTCGAAAGTAAAGCATCCATATGGACCTTCAATTCTCACCTCCTGCCCTACGACAAGCTTGTCTTTGATCCGTCGCGTGTGATCGCCAAGCTCTTTGACGATAAAATTGATATGATGGTTCGCATCATTCCATGCGGACGCGATTGTGTATGGGTGCGCGCCCTCAGAGGGATCCGATACAACGAAAGCGAATTGGCCTGGTTTATGGCCTGCCCACCCAGAAGGGACATCGATCTCGGTCTCAAGAACCCGAACTCCGGGATAATACTCAAGAGACGCGATGCGGCCCTTCGCCTGTCGCCCGACCCCGATGCGCCTTAGAAGAACGATGACAGCTGACCAAACACCGCCAACAATCAATAATGCCGCGACAATACCGATTGGAGAAGACCAGTAAGAGAATTTGATAAGTACGGCGGAATGGAACGCGAGCACCAGAAATGCGAGAGCAAGGAGTTTGTGAGTCTGATAGAAGAAACGGTAAGGGATGCTGCGGATTAGGGCGATGGCGATGAGAATCACTGCCGCATAGAAAGCCCATTCCCCGAGTTCCTCGGCGTTATGGCGAAGTGTTAAAAGAATCTGTTCGATTTGGTTGGCCGCCGGAGGTCGTGGCCCGCGGACAGGTCGTTCAAGAAGTCCGAAGCCTACGGCCCATTTGGGACCCTTTGCCCACAACCAATGTGATATGGCGAGAACCAATGCGCCAATACCGAGCCATTTGTGGAGACGGTACATTTTATCGAGACCGCCGAGCCATGGCTCAACCCATCGCGGACGGAGCGAGAGCATCATGGCTACGCTCATGCATCCGACGGCGAGAACGCCCGTGTATTGCATCATCAGGGAGCGGAGGCCGAAGAAGTCTTTCGTTGTGAATGCCGCGGGCTCGGCGAGTATCCACAACGCCGTCAGCGCCGTGAGGAAGATCCAAAATGTGTATTTGATTGTGCGCATGGTGCCGAAAGTATGAAAGCATTTCTGCAAGCGGTGCTTGACACCTGTCAATGCTGCTGCGGTTTTTCATTCACGCAATCGATTTACGTGGTTCTGCCTGTTCACTCATTTCAACACTCGCATTTGCTTTACGGCCGCGGGAAATTCGATCGAGTTTGAGGAACCTATTCGGTCTTGGCGCGGCGTATCGGAAAGCGGGGGCCAATTCACAGGTAGCCTGTCGCCCTTGTGGCAGTAAACACGCGTGTGGATGTTGTGGCAGTGGCGATAGCTTCGAGCATCTGCAAGCCGAGTGAACTTTTCGGAAGTTGTCCTTTCCGTCAGCGTTTCGACAATTGAAGCTCTTGCCATGTCAAATCTGCCATTGGCGAAGCAAAGACAGGCGGTTATCGCAAATAACTGTAGAGCAGGGATACTGCGCATATTTAATGTCCCTTTAGTTTAGCAACATTGCATTTGGATTCAGGCGCGGAAGATCGATCAGAGGGGGGTGTCGAAATCCTGCGGTGCGGAGAAAGGAAATGATGAAATCGACGCGTTTGCGCGTCCGGCAGATTGAGCGCCCACACCGCCAGAGCCCAGACGCCGCCGACGAAAAGGGCTGGCCCGACAAGGGTCAGGATGGTTTCGGTAAAAAAGCTGACGCTCATCGCTTGCTCCCTTTGTTAGGGATAGCCTCGTTGGCTGATGCAAGCGGCTGGAGCCGGGCAAAGCGCTCAACGGGTTCAATCCAAAAGAGCATGTGAAAAATGGGCATTCGTTGTGCGATGGCTTCCAGAATATCGTCGGCCTCGGCACGCTCGAGAACGGCGCTTATGAGATGTCTTTTGACACGGCCGCGCACGCGCTCATTCACTGTCGTGCCGGTGAAACCAAAGCTATGTCCCTCAGCTTCCCATGTCGTGAAGCCGGGCATGGGCGGATCGCGCGAAAGCATTAGTTCGATGATGTTGTCGATGGCATCGGGCGGGCAGACGAGCGTGAGTTTGCAAAGGGATTTGTCCATGAGAGCTGTCCGGTGAGATTGGTGGAGCGTGTTCCGGCTACTCCGAAACGTTGAAAGAGGATCGGCAGCAAAATGAGAGTCAGCGCCGTCGATGTTGCTAGGCCGCCGATGACGACGATCGCGAGCGGCTTCTGGATCTCAGAGCCCGGCCCATTCGCAAACAGCAGTGGGACGAGCCCAAATGCGGCAATACTGGCCGTCATCATCACCGGCCTAAGCCGCCGAAGCGCGCCTTCATATACGGCCTCGCCAATGCTCGCGCCGGCTGCCAGCAGCTCATTGAAATGGGTGACGAGGACCAAACCATTCAGAACGGCTATGCCGAGAAGGGCGATGAAGCCGACCGAAGCAGGCACGGACAGGTATTGACCAGAAACCCAGAGCGCAAGGACACCGCCGACGAGAGCAAACGGCACGTTGGCGAGGATAAGGAGCGATTGGCGAAGCGAGCGCAGAGTTGCGAAGAGCACACCGAAGATGAGCCCTAGGGCTATCGGAACGACGATCGTCAGACGGGCGGCGGCGCGCCGCTGATTTTCGAACTGACCGCCCCAGACGAGATAATATCCTTGGGGAAACTGTACCTGGGCTGCGACCGCCCGTTGTGCATCATCGACGAATCCAACGAGATCGCGGCCAGTGACATAAGCCTGAACAACGGCAAACCTTGATGCGTTTTCGCGATCGATTTTGACTGGTCCAGCAACGCGCTCAAGCTTTGCAACATCGCCGACACGAATGAGGCCGCCGTCTCCAGTCGCGAGCTGCGTTGCGGCGAAGATCTCGGGAGCATCGCGAACCTCCCGTTCGCCACGTATGATGATGTTTGTTCTGCGCCCGGGCTCCGCGACGATCCCTGCGGAAGTCCCCTCGAGTGTCGAGCGGAGTTCATCTTGCAGCTTCGTTGCCGAAAGCCCCGCACTACCCGCTAGGAGCCGGTCGACATTGATTTTCAGATAGTCAACAGTATCGTTTGCGACCGTAGAGACTTCTGCGGCGCCGGGGACCTTGCTCAACGTCTCTTGAATTTTACCAGCAAGATCGGACAGTGTTTTCAGGTCTGGACCAAAAATCTTGATGGCGAGGTCGCCGCGTGCACCCGTCAGCATCTCGTTGGTTCGCATTTCGATCGGCTGCGTAAACGCGAATTCGTAGCCTGGTACGTTCACCATCGCCTCGCGGAGCTGTTTGAGCAGCCAAGACTTGTCGGGAACTCGCCATTCGCTCTTCGGCTTGAAGACCATGAACGTATCGGTCTCATTGAGCCCCATGGGGTCGAGGCCCAGTTCGTCCGAGCCCACACGCGCGACGATGCGTTCGATCTCGGGGACTTTCTCCTTGAGGACGCGCTGGATCTGAAGGTCGCCTTCAATGCTGGCCTTGAGATTGATGGAGGGATGCTTCGTGATCTGCATGATCACCGCTCCCTCATCCATGGTCGGCATGAATGATTTTCCGATCGCGCTGTAAGCAATTCCGATAAGACCTACGCCCGCCGCCGCGATCAGATAGACCGGCAGCGGGAAGGCGAGGCAGGCGGCCAGCAACGCGCGATAGCCTCGATTTAAAAGCCGCATGAGTAGCGGCTCGGAATGGGATCCGGCTTTCAGTGCCAACGAGCAAAGAACCGGGATCAGGGTCAATGACAGGATGAGGGAGCTGCTCAGCGCGAAAATGATTGTCAGCGCCACTGGCCCGAAGAGTTTGCCCTCAAGTCCCTGTAGTGACAGCAGCGGCAAGAAGACGAGGCAGATAATCAGAATTCCGGCCGCGACGGGCACTGCAACTTCGATCGCCGCCCGATAGACCGTATGCAGCTTCGGAACGCTTGCCGGTTCTCTGTTGTGCTGCAAATGCTCGACTGTGTTTTCGACAACGACGACTGCTGCATCCACGATTAAGCCGATGGCGATCGCCAGGCCGCCGAGGCTCATCAGATTTGCGGACATGCCAAACAGCTGCATCATGACAAAAGTCATAAGAGCTGCGAACGGCAGGGTGATTGCGACGACGAGAGCCGCGCGGAAGCTGCCCAAGAAGGCAACAAGCAGAACCACCACGAGCACTGTAGCTTCGATCAGAGCTTTCTTGACGGTGCCAACCGCGCTGGAAATCAGATCGGAGCGGTCATAGAAAACGTTGATCCGCACCCCTTTGGGCAGGCTGGGGCCGAGATCAGCTAGTCGTTGCCGGACGGATTTGACAATGGCGCTGGCGTCAGCGCCGCGCAGCGATAAAACCAAGCCTTCAACAGCTTCGCCTTTTCCATCTTCGGTCACGGCACCGTAACGTGTCAGGCTGCCTACCTCGACTTTCGCGACATCGCGGAGGCGCAACACGCGGTTGCCGTCGCGTTTGAGAATGATCGCCTCAAGATCTTTAGGGGTTTGGACGGCCCCCTGGACGCGTACGACAAGCGCTTTCTCGCCTTCGCTCAATCTCCCCGCACCGTCGTTGCGATTGTTCGCTTCTATGGCCTGAGCAATATCCGAGACGCCGAGACCGGAAGCCGCCAAAGCTGCGTGATTGGGTATGACTTCGAACGTTCGGACTAGGCCGCCGAGTGCATTGACGTCAGCAACGCCGGGAATTGTCCGAAGCGCCGGACGTATCGTCCAATCGAGCAGGCTTCGCCGCTGTTCGAGCGATAGGTCGCCACCTTCGATGGTGAACATGAAGACGTCCGAGAGCGGGGTTGAGACTGGTGCGAGGCCGCCTGTGACGTCCGTTGGCAAGTCGCCGCGAATTCCCGCCAAGCGTTCCGCGACCTGCTGGCGTGCCCAGTAGATGTCCGTCCCGTCCGCGAAATCGAGGGTGATATCTGCGATGGCGTATTTCGCGGCAGATCGCAAAACGACCTGTCCTGGAATTCCCAGCAGTTCCATCTCGATCGGCGTGATGACACGTGTCTCGACTTCTTCCGGCGTCATGCCGGGCGCTTTGAGAATCATCTTCACCTGAACCGGCGAGATGTTCGGGAAAGCATCGATTGGGATCGTTCGAAACGCGTAGCCTCCCGCCGCGGCGACGAGGCCGAACACCAACAAAGTGAAGGCTCTTTGCGTGAGAGAGAACTCAATAAGACGGCGAAGCATTCTTTTAGTTCCCGGCCGAAAGACGTTCGAGCTGGGGCAGCCCGCTTGCCGCTACCTGGGCGTCGCTTGTGATCGAACCCGAGATCGTGGCGATGCTCGAGGATTTGCCGCGCAATCGCACCGGAACGACTGCGAACCCGCCTTGGCTGCGGACGAATACCGCTGCCTGTTCACCTATCCGGACAACAGCCGAAGCCGGAACGTTCACGGCTCCCGTGACGGTTGAGCGTTGAATAGCTACCGAAACAATCTGGCCGGCGAAGAGGTGAGAGTTGGCCGGAATCGCCGCGAACATCACAGCCGAACGCGTGGTGCGATCGAGAGAGCCTCCTACGGAAACCACCCGGCCCTCGGGCCCGTTGGCTATCTGTACGATATCACCGGGCTTCACGAGCGCGATGATGTCCACGGGCACTTGGACCTGCACCCACAACTCGTCGCTTGTATCGATGGTCGCGACTCCGGCCATCGCCTCGACTTTTTCACCAGGCATGACGAGCGTCTCGGCAACCGTACCGTCTGCTGGCGCAGGAATGGTGTACTGTCCGTTCTCGCGAGTGATTATTCCGTTCAGCGCCGTCGCGCGCCTATGCTGGTCAAGGACGGCGCGTACTTTCGCCACTTGTGCTTCGGCTTCATCCGCCAACGTTGGATTCTGGAAATTCTTGTCGGCGAGCGCGCGCCTTCGACGTGCGATAGCTTCGGCTGTTTGCAATTCGGCTTCAGATTGCGCGAGCTGGCTTTGGGCATCAAGTAGCTCACGACTGGAAACCGTGATCAGTGGATCGCCCTTCCTCACGCGCTGACCCGGAAGCACGTGCACCTGTGTAGTCGTTCCCGCGAATGGCGCTGCCGCAACGAGACGGGAATTCAGAGGAGGAACGACGGTGCCTGGCAGAATAGCTATCGTCTCCCTGCTTGCCGGCTGGGCAGGCTCGACATGGATATTGAGATTTCGGATCTGCTCTTCGGTAATTCGGACGTCCTTTGCGTAGACGCTTACCGGCGATATAAGTGCAATAAATGCAAATATCTGGGAGAGGACTGTTCTTCGGTCCATCGATGAATCCTTTCACGGCGATGCCGTGCGCGGAGACATGCGGTGCCGAGCTGAAAAGAAGCTGAATTGAACCTGCAGCAAACCTGACGACACTTTTTCAGGTTCGTTTCAGGCTGACTGTGCTAATTTTTCTGCAATGTGCAGGAGAAGCCCATTCGCATTTTGCTAGTCGAAGATGATGACGAGATCGCCGACCGCCTCGTGACAGGACTTGGGCGATCGGGATTTACCGTCGAGCGCGCCGACAACGGCAGCGATGGCTACGCCATGGGGATCGAAGATGAGTATGCTGCGGCAATACTCGATCTCGGCCTTCCGCAGATGCAGGGTCTCGACGTTCTCAAGCGCTGGCGTGCGAGCGATTGCAAGATGCCTATCTTGATTCTCACGGCACGTGGGACATGGGCCGAGAAAGTCGACGGTCTTAACGCAGGGGCGGATGATTACATCACGAAGCCCTTCCACATCCCAGAGGTCGCGGCACGGCTCAAGGCGTTGGTCCGCCGGGCCTCGGGAATTGCAAGCCCGGTCATAGTCCATGGCGGCCTCTCGCTCGATACGGCTTCAAGCCGCGTCCTGCTCGATGGTGAACCTGTCGAATTGACAGCGAGCGAACTCAAGATGCTCACTTATTTCATGCACCGCATCGGCCGCGTCGTATCGCAGGCCGAGCTCATCGACCATCTCTATGCTCTGGAGGATACTCGGGAGTCGAACACCATCGAGGTATACGTCAGCCGCTTGAGGCGGAAGCTCGGTCCGAACGTCATTACGACGTTGCGCGGGCTTGGCTACCGGATGGATTGAAACGGCATGACCAGTTTGAAACGCCGGCTGATCGTTGCTGCGACGCTTTGGATTGCCATTGGCATGATTGCGGCGGGCTTCGTGCTCTCGGGCGTCTTCAAACGCCATGTGACCAATCAGGTTTATTTGGAAATCTATGAGCACCTCGACGAACTTGTCCATTTGACGGACTTCAAACTCACCGGGGCGCCACAACTCAAGCGCGGCCTAAGCGATGTTCGCTACGATATCCCGATGTCCGGTTACTATTGGGAAATCACGAAAGCAGGTGATGTTCTTGCAAGGTCTGCCTCTCTCAATGGCAAACAGCTTTTAATTCCAGCGAATGATGCGGCAGACCTTGGAACGCGGACCAGCGCTGTCGTGGGGCCGTCTGGAACTGTCCTTATTGCGGAAAGGGCTGTCTCAATATCGCCCGGCGCTCGTCCGATACGCTTTGTTGTCGGGACGGATCAGCGACATGTCGATGACGTCGTATCCCGATTTCGCGGCATCCTGTCGTGGTCGCTTGCGGTGTTTGGACTTTCGATGATCCTTGGCGCCGCGCTTCTGATCTTGTACGCAATGAAGCCGCTGGATGCATTACGAACGGCTCTTGCGAATGTGCGAACCGGTGCTGCCAAAAAGCTTGAGGGCACGTACCCTTTGGAAGTTCGCCCGCTGGTGGACGACCTCAATGCATTGCTCGTGTCAACCTCAGAGTTGATTAAGAGAGCCCGGACGCAAGCAGGTAACTTGGCGCACGGATTAAAGACGCCTCTCGCTGTTTTGGTGGATGAGGCTTATCGCATTGATGAACAAGGACTGCCGCAATCGTCGGCGACAATCCTGTCCCAGTGCCGCAAGATGCAAACACAGATTGACTATCAGATCGCCCGCGCGCGCGCCGTCGCTTTGCGTTCGGTGCCAGGGACTGTAGCTGAAGTTCACAAGGCTGCAGAAGAAGTCGCTAGAGCCCTTGACCGATTGTACCGGGAGAGCGGCATAGAGATATCGAACGACGTTTCGAAGGGGTTATTGGTCTCCTGCGATCCGCAAGACCTGAACGAGATGTTGGCGAATATCGTCGATAACGCGTGCAAACATGCCAACTCGCATGTTCGCATCTCCTGCGATGGGCGGCCTTCTGACAAAAGCTTTAGCTTGTGTGTCGAGGATGATGGAAAAGGGCTTCCGCCTGAGGCATTTGAGGTTGTTTTCGAAATCGGTGAACGATGGGATTCCCGTGAGGCCGGTTCCGGACTTGGACTTTCCATCGTCCGCGATTTGGCAGAACTCTATGGCGGCAATATCAAGTTGCAGAAATCAGGCATGGGCGGCCTTGGCGTTGTTCTGACGCTTCCAGCCGCGTTGCAAGTCGATGTCGCGCCCCTCACGTAGTTCTTTCTGGAAGGGACTTAGAACGGTCGTCGGCGAAAACAGCTAGGCACAGTAACGTGTGTGGCGATCGCGATGTCTATCACGAGATTGCCATCTAAGGCGTCTAGTCAGCCGGATTTGCCGAATGGAAAAAAAGTCAACGACCGACGTCCTTTCAATTCCAGTTCAGGTTTCTGAGCTGCGAGCATCGCCAGCCGTAATAGGCGCAATCGCTTCTGCACCGGAGTTTCAAAGTCGCTTTGGGTCTTTCGCGACTGTGGGAGCCGATCTTACTGTCCAATGTGGGACGCGACGCTCGGCGCTCGTGAGATTTAGATCTCTGGCAGCCCCGCAATGCGCAGGCCCTCTGAGAAGACGTCGACGTCTTGCTGGCGGCGAATGGATAACCAATCCTTTAAATTTGAAATGCGGAGCGATGGATCCAGCTCCCGAAGCTGAGCCATTGCCTGTTGGGCTTCGCCCACCCGTCCGGAAAGCGCTCTCGTCGCCGCGATGAGCCCGATCACCATAAGAAAACTCGGCAAGTTTCTGTAGGACAATTCCGCCCAGCGAGACGCTTCCTCAATACGTCCCGCAAAGAGATGCGCCATGCCGATTCCCGCCTGCATACGATAGAGTTCGGGATCCAATGGACTGAGCCGCATGGCGCGCTCGAAATGCGCGATGGCGCTCTCGCTTTCACCGTGCCAGGTTCTCAGGAAGCCGCCGAGAAACCAAGCCGAGGCAAGATTGGGATTGAGAAAGACCGCGCGGTCGAGGAGGGCAATCCCAGCGTTCAGATCGCCTGCAAGATGGGCCAAGGCATGGGCGCCGCGTGTTATGGCGATAGCATCGTCGCGTCCCAATTCGACAGCCCGATGTGCTAGTCGCGTTCCCTCTGCAATTTCCGTATCGCGATCCGCACACCAACCATTGATCTTGCGCCAAAAATAGCACCAGCCCGCCATTGCATACGCGGCCGCATAATCGGGGTCGAGTTCAATGCTTTTTCCGAAGAGTGGAAGGGCCAGTTCAATTGATTCTCGCGTTCCGCGATGCACATGGGCAAGGCCGCGCAAATATAAATCGTAGGCATTGAGGCTGGCCGTCGGCTTGCGTTTCGCGCGTTCGATTTCAGCAAGTTCGACGTGCGGGCCGATTGCTCCGGCGACGCCGGCCGCGATGCGATCCTGAAGCTGGAATATATCGTCGAGCGTTCCTTCAAAACGCTCTGCCCAGAGTTGTGATCCGGTCGTTGCATCTATGAGCTGGCCGGTGATGCGAATGCGGTCGGCCGCCTTACGCATGCTGCCTTCAAGTACATAGCCAACGCCGAGTTCTCTCCCGATTTGCTTAACATCGAAAGCGCAGTCTCGATAAATGAAACTTGAGTTGCGAGCGATCACGAACAGCCAACGCACGCGCGACAGGGCCGTGATGATCTCTTCGACGACGCCGTCTGCGAAATACGCTTGTTCGGGGTCACCGCACAGACTTTGAAAGGGCAAAACGGCAATCGAAGGTTTGCCGAGATTAGAAAGTTCGGAGGGCGGAAAGCCGATCGGAAAATCCGCTGAAGCAGCTGTAGAGCCGTTCGGCGGCTTGGCTTCCCTTACATCGCCGATAAAGCGAAATCCCTTGCGCGGGATCGTCTTCACGAGCTGCTGAGCGCTTCCGGTATCGCCGATTGCCCTGCGGACGGCATTAATATGGCTGGTGAGCGTCGATTCCGAAACAATTCGCCCGGCCCAGACGGTATCGAGCAAGTCGTCCTTGCTCACGACGCGATCACGGTTGCGGAGAAGAAAAAGCAGGAGATCGAAGACTTGCGGGCCGAGGGCAATGGCTTGCGATGCCCGCGTCAATTCCCGCCGCTCCGGATCGAGCACGCAATCTCTGAAAAGAAAATGCACGTAAGCGCTCCATCCAAGCCGCACAACGCGAACTCCCGCACGCTCTGATACGCACGGTCTGCGAAAATGGGCGCATTGCCTTCAAAGTCGAGCTTGGACGGATTTTCAAGAGAAACTCAAGCCTTTTTCAAGGTGCCGGCAAAGTCGTCGTGGCCGCGTTCCGGCATTCTCCGCAAAGACAGCGACGGATGCGCTGCGCTTGATTTGGAGAGCCTTTATGAAAATCGTGGTCATCGGCGGAAGTGGGCTCATCGGGACGAAGCTTATTCGTCATCTTCTGGAAAAAGGACACGAAACCATCGCGGCATCGCCCAACACAGGCGTTAATACCATCACGCGAGAAGGACTTGCCGGGGCATTGTCTGGCGCACAAGTTGTCGTCGACGTCGCCAATTCGCCGTCGTTCGAAGACAAGGCTGTTCTTGAATTCTTTGAAACGTCGGGACGCAATCTTCTCGCCGCCGAGGCTGCGGCCGGAGTTGAGCATCACGTGGCGTTGTCGGTCGTCGGTGCTGACCGCCTTCCTGAAAGCGGTTATCTTCGCGCCAAAGTTGCACAGGAGGCGCTAATCAGGGCCTCCAAAATTCCGTTCACGATATTGCGGTCCACGCAATTCTTCGAATTCGTCGCTGCCATCGCCCAATCGGCGACTAAGGATAACGACGTTCATTTGTCGCCGGCGTTTCTGCAACCCATCGCCTCGGACGACGTGGCGCGGGCACTGGCTGATCTTACTGTCGGAAAGCCGGCGAACGGTATCGTCGAGGTGGCAGGGCCGGAAAAGGTCCCACTCGATGAAATCGGCCGTCTCTATCTCTCCGCGACGGGCGATCGCCGGCGGGTGATTGCCGACGTCCATGCTCGTTATTTTGGAACCGAGCTCAACGACAAATCCTTGACGGCCGACGACAACGCGATCCTCGGACAGGTCCGCTTTGTGGATTGGTTGGCGCAGCGGTCTGCAGCATGAACGTTATCCCTCCGTTGTTGTCTCCGTCTCATTCAACGCATAGAAATCAAATCGATATGCTGAAAATCCTTTCTCTTGCCGTTGCCGTCGCCCTCGGCGTTGTCGCGATAGCGAACGGCATCTTCATGCTTGTTGCGCCGGAGAATTGGTATTTCGCCGTGCCAGGCGTCACGACGACCGGGCCCTTCAACCAGCACTTCGTGCGGGACATCGGACTGATCTTCGTTTTCATCGGCGGCGCGTTTCTTCTCGGTGTTGCGCGAGCCGATCTCCGGATCGTCTTTTGGGCTGCGCCGTCACTCTGGCTCGCCGGGCACGCACTCTTTCACTTCTGGGAAGTTGCGGTTGGCATCTGCTCAGCTTCCGTCATTCCTAGGGACTTTCCTGCGGTGACCCTGCCGGCGGTCCTCGGCCTTTCAATCACCACCTGGGCGATGACCGAGAAGTGTTCGAAACGCGTCTTAGGAGCCAAAGGCGGTCAGGCGATCAGCAAACTCTAGCGCGACGCGCTGAAGGTCTCGCGATTGAACGACTGCACGTGCCGTCATCCTGCTCCGCTATCGCCGAAACTGCTCCAGTGAAGCACGCTTCAAATCTACGAGAAGTTGCCGCGCAGCATGTACACGGCGCACGCGGATCTCGTGAACAGCGGACTTTTGTCTTTCATCATCGCCTGACATTTCACGAAAGACGTCACATTTCTTTCAGGAGACCAACATGAATCTGCACAATCCACTGCAACCCGGTAATCGGATTTCCGAAGAGCTTGTTCCCTCGCGTTACGCTGTGCGTGTCGGCGACATTGATGTGCTTGTCATCAGCGATGGAGTGCTCCCGCTACCGACGGCAATGTTGGGACCCAACGTCGCGGCAGCAGACAGGGCTGACTGGCTGAAAGACATGTTCCTGCCGCCAGATGCTTTCGACTGGGCGCTGAACGCGGTTGTGGTCCGCAGCGGAGGAAGGACGATCCTCATCGACGCGGGTTTAGGATCCGATCCGGACTTGCACCTGCCTCGCGCAGGGCAACTGATCAAGCGACTGGAAGCCGCCGGCATCGATCTTTCGACCGTGACCGATGTGGTACTGACCCACATGCACATGGACCACGTCGGGGGACTGCTTGTGGACGGAGTGAAGGACCGGCTGCGTCCTGACCTGCGGATCCATGTTGCTGCCGCCGAGGTTGCGTTCTGGAAGTCGCCTGATTTCTCTCGTACCGCGATGCCTCCGGGTTTTCCGGACGCGCTTCGGGTGGCTGCCCAACGGTTTGTGCAAGAGTACAGCGGTCAGCTACAGCAGTTCGATGAGGAGCAAGAGGTGGCGCCGGGAGTAATTATTTATCGCACTGGCGGCCACACTCCCGGACACAGCGTGGTTCGCTTGGCATCTGGCGGCGATCGGCTGATGTTTGCTGGCGACGCCATGTTCGCGGTTGGGTTCGAGCACCCAGACTGGCACAACGGGTTCGAGCACGACCCAGAGGAAGCAGCCCGCGTCCGCATCCGTCTTCTGCGGGAGCTGGCAGAGACCGGCGCAATGCTGGTGGCCACTCATCTTCCCTTTCCGTCCGTTGGCCGGGTGGCGGTAGATGGTGATGCCTTTCGATGGGTACCGCTCTTCTGGGATTACTGATGGCTTGTCAGGCTAGAGCCGAACGAGTCCGTGTTCATTAGATGAACTGGCTGATCGGTTGCGGTTCCCTCCGTGCAGCCGACCGACCTGGGAAGCAGCCGCCAGTCTGCTTCTTTCAGGCTGCGCGTGCCGCCGTGGCCGCCCTCTTTATCTCGTCTCTTCGGGCTGGCGATTGTAGATGTCGTCGGTGCGCTGAATATCGTCCTCGCCGAGGTACGATCCGATCTGCACCTCGATGATCTCGACGGGAACCTTGCCGGGGTTCTGCAGCCGGTGCCACTGCGTCGCGAAAATGTAGACGCTCTCGTTCTCGCGAACGAGCTGTTCCTTATCGCCGATCGAAACCTGCGCCGTGCCCTGCACCACGATCCAATGCTCGGAGCGATGATGATGCATTTGCATCGACAGCTTGCCGCCGGGCTTGACGTGCAACAGCTTGACCTGGAAGCGCGGTCCGATGTTCAGCGTCTCGAAGTAGCCCCACGGCCGATAGTTTCGCAGGTGCTGTTCCTGCTCCTTGCGGTTCGACAGCTTCAGGCGCTGCACGACTTTCGAGACGTCCTGCGTGCGGGTCTTGTCGGCAACGAGCAGCGCATCCGGTGTGTTGACGATGATGAGATCGTTGAGCCCGATCGTCGACACGATCGACTTCTCTGAGTGGACATAGCAGCCGGATGTATCTTCCAGCACGGCTTCGCCCTTGATGAAGTTGCCCTTGTCATCGCGCGGCGCGATATCCCACAGCGACGACCATGAGCCGACGTCGTTCCAGCCGACATCCATCGGCAGGATCGCGGCCTTGTTCGTCTTCTCCATCACCGCGTAGTCGATCGAGATGTTCGGCGACGCCGCAAAGCTCGGCTTATCCAGCCGGAGGAAACCGAGGTCTTCGCTGGCGCCCGCAAGTGCTGCGCGCGCTGCGTCCAGAATGACCGGCTCGTAGCGTTCGATCTCGGCGAGGAACGTCTTGGCATTGAGCGCGAAGATGCCGCTGTTCCAGAAGTAGGAGCCGTCCGCCAGATAATCTTCGGCGGTGGCGCGGTCGGGCTTTTCGGCAAAGCTCGCAACCTCGAAAGCGTCGCCGTCAAATCCTGACAGCGCCGCGCCGCGCTTGATGTAGCCGTAGCCGGTGTGCGGCTCCGTCGGCGTGATGCCGAAGAGAACGAGCTTGCCCGTCTCGGCCACGGCGGCAGCCCGCCGGATGTTCTCTGCAAAGAGCGCCTCGTCGCCGATGACGTGATCGGACGGCATGACGGCGAGGATCGCATTTGGATCGTCACGCAGCGCGATCAGCGCCGCAACTGCAATCGCCGGCGCCGTATTGCGCGCGATCGGTTCAAGAATGATGGCCTTAGGCTCGATGCCGGCGCGGTCGACTTCCTCGCGCACGAGAAAGCGATGATCGTTATTGCACAGCAGGATCGGTGCTTCGAAACCGGCCTTCTGCGGCAGGCGCGCTAACGCCGAGCCGAGAAACGACGTGTTCTGACCATTGAAGAAACGAATGAATTGCTTCGGATACATCGAGCGCGACAGCGGCCAAAGCCGCGTACCCGAACCACCCGACAAGATCACTGGATAAATGGTGCTCATGAAATAATTCCTTCTCTCCGGCGAGCCGTGTCCACATTAGAGTGCAGGATAGCTGTCAACTAATTGACCTGGTTAGCCCAGTCGCGATGCGTTCAGCCAATTGCTCAGAAGCTGGTCCTCTTGGGGCGAAAAGGAAATTATTGACGAAGTCCATCTCCCGCCGGGAACGTGACCAGTCGAGAGCTTTGCGGTCCTGCAGCCGGTCCTCGAACGCGTCGATCGGATGAAGCGCATTTTTGTAAATATAGTAGCCAGCGTAATTGCGCTCTTCGAAGAACTCGCGGATGAGGGCAATTTGACCAGGAGCGACGAGCGTCTCGATCTCGATTAGGAACGTGGGTGAGTTCGCCTCGATGAATTGCTTTGCACCGCAAAGAACGTCGTATTCATGGCCTTCGACGTCTATCTTTACGAAGCCGACATCATGGCCTGCCAGTTGGTCGAGCGTGGCGGTCGTAACTTCGGTGACGTCTGTTGAACCGTTTTGAGCAGTTTGCTCGAGGGTTGAGTGCCCTGTTCCTTCGGAGGGAAGAAAGAAAGGGCGCGTTTGATCGGCGGCCGAAGATGCGGCCTTCTCGACAATTGTCACATTGTCTATGCCCTTGCGGCGAACAAGTTCTTTCAACAGCCGCGCCACTTCGTGATGCGGCTCGAATGCGATGACGAACTCAGTATGTTTCGAAAGCAGGATCGTATAGCGGCCAAGGTTTGCGCCAACATCTATGCTCCCACGATTGGGATCGACGATGTCGCCGATGATGTCCTCTTCTCTCTCAGCAAATTTATCATGAGCCAAATATCGATCATGCATGTGTACCGGCGCGAGCTTCCACGCTAGGTGCGAAAGTGTCGTTCTCAGACCATTCTGCATATTACACTCCTATGACTGGGGGGATGGCGTGCGTACTTGGTAAGGATCGTGTGCGCGGTAGACAGCAACCAAAACGTACATCAGTGCCAACGCGAGGGCGCATCCGTAAACGCCGCCGGTCCAGATGCCTGTGGGCAGGAATACGGCAGTGAGCAAGGCGGAAAGCAAAGTGCTTTTCATGAGCAACGGATCGCGGCTCCTGCAGTAGAGACGCAATGCCCCCATCTCGGCGATGATCCGTGCGAGCGTCGCGGCGAGCAAGAGCCAAAGCAAGGCTTGGTATTTGATAAGGAGGGGGCGGTCTAGATAAGGCACGATGAACCAGACCACGCATGCAGCAGCCAATCCGAGGAGCGTCGCCTCCATAAGGGCGCTCCGCGTGGTCTGAATGTCGAGATCTCGGAATGCATCATCGTCTCCAGCCTGAAAAGCAGACACGAGGTGAGGCCGTGCAAATGACATAAGCCCAGAATTCACGAGATTATATATGGCCGTTCCGACTTGCCAGAAAAAGAAGTACACGCCAGCAAGTTCGAGTGACAGGAACGCGCCAACGAGATAGCGGTCGAGATAGATTGTGGCTGTCGATGCCAGACTATTTCCATAAAGAAGTGCGGATGCGCGAATGGATCGGCGAACCCGCTCAATAGAGGGAAGGTGAAATGCCGAGAGATGGGATCGAAGAAACAATGTGATCAGAATCGTCGCGGCTACGCTGCCGCCCAGCCAGAATGCCGACAGCGCATATATCGTGCGCCAGGCGGGCTCGAAGTATGCAGCAACTATGAATGCGATCGGCCACGATGTCGAAAGGACGCTCAGCACCACATTTGCCGCAAATGGGCGCCGGAGCTGAATCAAAAAGTCATAGCCGTCCATAACCAAGTGTTCGCCTGCCACGAGGCCAACAACAATAACAGCGAGCCAGGGGATCACGTCCGCCATCGCAAGTGCCGCGGCGATCATGAGCGCAAGAGCGTACAAGATGACGTACGGCGAAAAGTATCCCGAAATGAGCAGCGACTGTTCGGTGTGGCTGACGTCTGTCAACTCGCGCGCCACTTGGCGATTTAAACCGAGGCGAAGAACGATCGGCAAAATTGCGACTTGCCCCTGAAGCAGACCATATATACCGAGATCGGTCAGCGACATGAGTTTCGCGATGAACAAGCCGAGAAGGAACTTGCTCGCAATGCCAGATATGCGCATCGCAAACACGCTAAGCCGCAACACTGGCGATGACATTGTGAGTGACATCAGTTCTGACGCTGCTCCGTCGGATCGCCGTGAATGAATTGGGCGGCCTGTGCTGACAAAATTTCCAACTGAGGTCGTGGAGACCCGTCCTTTGCTGGCGAAAGATTCAAAGGATAGTCGTCGGGCCACCAGTCGCCGCCGGCCCACGCGGCCCAACCCATCCAAACATCACGGTTGTCGCGCATGGTGACACAGATGTTTTTCAAAGCGGCCAACGATTGCGGGTCACGACCGGCACCAAACTCTCCAAGAAATGCTCTAATTTCGTTTGCGCGGGCCCAAGTCTGGAACTTGTGCAATCGGTCTGATCCCACGTCGGGTCCCACAACATCCCCGGTCTTCCCCGAGGAGTCTTGATCAAGGTACTGCTGGACCTCAAGCACGAAGTTTCTTTCCGGATCGACGACCTCCGCCATCAGGTCATTTCCGGAAGAAAACCAAGAATGGGCTCCGGTGTAGTTCACGCCCGGAACAAAGACGAGTTGCTTTGCTTGGCTCGCTCGTATGGCAGCGAGCGCAACATTGGCTATCGGCAGCCAATTATACGCGACAATTCCAGTTGGCTCGTTCATCAATCCAAAGATGACCGAGTTGTCATCTTTGAACGCGGCAGCGAGCCGCCCGCAAAAGTCGGCGAAAGCTGCGGCGCTCACAGCTTCCGATCCGATGACGTGTGCTTCCTTCCAGTCGTCGGTCTTAAGGCGGCGCTGCGCATAATTATGAGTGTCGAGAACAACTTTGAGGCCGGTAGCTCTCGCGGCGTCGACGGACGCCTTCAGGCGTTCCAACTCTTGCCGATCTAAATCCGAGTTGAGTCCCGGCTGCAGGCGTTCCCACCGAAAAGGCAGACGCACGAGATTGAAATTCCGCGCGGCGAAATAGGTGAAGCTCTCCTTCGAAGGATACGAATAGTCGGTACCATATTTTCCCGGTAGCTTTCCGAATTCACCGCCGGCGATATTGACCCCCGCGCAGTAGGCGGGAGAATTTTCCGACAGCGCCGGTGCGTTCAAAGCCTGCGCGGCGATCGCAGCGGCGCCCGTGGCGATCACAGTTCGGCGCGTTGGTTTGAGAACCATCTTATGCTCCTTTTAACGCGGGAATTTGATTTCTCTCCGCGTCGCCCCCCGCCTGGAGGGCGCCTTGGATGAACCACAGGAGCGCGGCGGTTTTTATCGTCAGAAGCGAATAGCTGACCAACATGGACAGGGTGAGGTAGATACAGAGCGCGTGCGTAAAGCGAACCTGCTCCGTCGTCTTTTCGGAGACATGCCACGCGATGAAAGTCCAAAGCAGGATGAGGCCCGGGAGAGATTGCGTCACAATAAGATAGGCAAGGCCGCTATCAACCGTGGAGTTGACGAATTGTTCGGAGATCCCAAGAAGGTCCGGAAGTTCGAACCGATGAATGATTTCGACCGTTCCGGCTAGTCGCCCTGCGAAATCGTCCTCTCCAGATTTTAGTCCGAAGAGACCGGCGGCAGAAAATAACGTAAGCCCCGCCAGCGGAAGGTAGATGATCGCGGAGTACGGAGGCAGGTACGGCGTCACAAACGCTGCCGCCAAAATAATGACCGAGGCGAGTACAGCGAGCCGGCCGTCGCAGCCCATAAGCAATAGGACGGTCGTGACTGCGAGATAGATTGTGGCAGGCAAGCCAATGCGGCGAAAGCATGAGGTCGTAAACGCGACGATTATACTGCAATAATTTCCCAACGATACCGGCTCGAGAAATATCGATGACATCCGCAGTTCGTTGACCCATGGAAAATAGCGCGCATTCGGACGCGTGGCGCTGACGAAGAGATCGGAGTTCGAATTGTAGAACTGATCGGCGCGGGTTCCGCGGGTGTTTATGTAGTATTCCTGAATTTTGAAAATTGCCGAGTGAATGTCTGGCAAGAACGACTCGAGCAGAAAGACAGCAAGCACTGCTGTTTGGACGAACAGGACAGTGCGCACCAGATAGCGTTCTGAGGATGCCATTCCCAGGAGCAGAAACACGGGGATAATCATCACATCGCGGATGTATTTGGGTTGCAGCTCTCCGGTGGCGATGGCGCGAACAACACCGAACAGGAAAATGAGACTCATTACGACGACGATAGGCGCCATCTCAGGTCGCCATCGAAGCAGTGCAACCGCGAGCGCAGTCGCAGTCAGCATCCCCTCGACGAGCATGACGAGGGATGGCGTGAGCGCCATCACGTTGGCATTCACGACGGCCAGCCCAGCGTTGAACATGATGGCGGCGATTACGATGGCGGATGGGGCAACGTCCAGCAGCCAGCTGTTTGCTAAGCCGGATGAACGAAAATTCGCATTGCTGTTCGATAGGCTGGTTACGTCGCTCATGGCGCGAAGCCGGTGCGACGGTCGCGAGTGGCAAGATGCAAGAAAACAATATTTCCCACTACATAACGAGAGAACAGCCGGCGAGGCTCGAGCGCTAAGCGATACAACCACTCGCATCGGGCACGGCGAATCCAACCTGGTGCCCTTCTCATGCGTCCAGACGCGAAGTCAAAAAGGGCGCCGACGCCGAGCTGAAGTGGTACCGGGAGATCATGGCAGTGCTTGTCGATCCAGATTTCTTGAAGTGGATTTCCCATGGCGACGAGAAGTATGTCGGCTTTGGAGGTCTTTATCTCGTGTCGTACAAGTTGGATGTCTGTCTCTTGCGACAAATATCCGTCGCGGGCTCCGACGATCGAGTGGCGCGGATATAAAGCGGCAAACCGGGCGGCGGTGGAGCGGACAATTTCCGGGCGCGCGCCCAGCAGGAAAATACGCAATTTATGCCGCGTATTGGTCAGATAGTGCGGGACAAAGTCAGTTCCGTTCAGATTGGCGGGAAATCGTCTGCCGAACTTCATGCGGCTGGCGATATCAACACCGAAGCCATCGTTGAGAACAAGAAAGCGTCGTAGCGCCTTACGTAAATCGGGATTTCGTGCCGCTAGGCGAAGCGTGTGAGCATTGGCAAATGCTATGCGCTGTTGAAAATTCTGGGCGACGGCCTGATCCAACGCATCGACGGCATCATTGCGCGACATCACGCTGATTTCAACGCCTAGCAGTGTGCGTGTCTTGTGACCGACGACACGCTCATATTCGTTACGATACAATTGCTCGACCTGTGCCCAATCGTAAGGCGCTGCTGCCGCTATAGCTGCAGATCGCAGTTCGGTGTAGCGCTCGGAAGATGTCCGCATGAATCTGAGAAGATTATCGGCTGCTACTTCTGGCTCGTCGAAATTTGTGGGAAGCCCGACGCCGGCGCGTCGCAGGATCGCTTCGAAGCTTGGAATTTCATTTGCAATCGGTATGAGCCCGGCAGACATGGCTTCGACGAGCGTCAGCCCAAATCCTTCATACTGGGACGCCGACGCGAAGAAGCTGCAGGTAGAAAGTTCATCGGCAATCTCTCCGTCATTTCGGTCGGTCAGAATTTTGATGCTGCCGTCGCGCAAGCCGTCGGCGCAGGCCGCCTCGATAATGCGTAGCATTCCGTCACTATCGTTTCCGATCAATACGAGACGGGCATCCGGGATCGCATGGCGAACGCGGTCAAATGCGTTGATGAGGTTCAGAATGCCTTTGTGCGCCGCGAATCTACCGAAATACGCGATCTTAGGTTGGTATTCTCGACTTGAGACATCTCTGAATTTTTGGATGTCGACGCCATTTTCGATCGCTACAACACGTTCACCCGCGATTGTGCGGAAGGTCTGAGCGTCGTTGTCGCTGCAGGCGATGACGCGACGGTAATTGCGGAGCGAAGACTTTGTGATGGTCTTGAAATAGAAGCGCTTCAGGTGTTGCGCAAACGTCGTGTGGAAGAACCCCCCATGGGTCGTCAACACCATTGGTTTTTTGTGCCATGGCGCGGTGGCTGATAGAAAATCCGCAAAGAAGTCGACACCGTGAACGTGAACTAAGTCGAAATCTTCAAGGTGCGACAAAACTTGCGGCGCAAGTGGGTAGCGCCGTGAACCACGAAAGGGAATGCGCCTAACAGGAATATCTTCAACGCAATCGCGTGAAGGAAGCACTGTGTCGAGATCTTGAAAGCGGCGGTTGAGAGTGAGAACCTCTGCTTGCAGCCCAGCTCTCAGTTGGGCGCGCGCTAACGCCAGCACCATATTTTCGAGGCCGCCCACGGCGGGATGAAACTGACGAACGACATGCAATACACGCATGGACAACCTCCTAGAGCCACCGGGACGATCTCAAGCTGACCGCAAAACCTCCAACGGAGCCTTGTTGATGATGACGCCTGCTGCACGGATGCCAACCGCAGGCGACGTTTTAAGCGCCCGCATGAGTGTGAAGGTCGATGTGGATCCCCACTCCGCAACGATTACGCAGACATCGAGTGAAGTCGCGACGGCCTCGGCATCCGCGTGGTTTGTAAGCTCGGGCAGATCACAGATTATGAGATCATAGCTGCCGCGCGCGCTGGTGATCAGCTTGTCCAGCTCAGGTGATGCCATCAGCACAGCGGGCCGCACGTCATCGGAAATGCTGCGTTCGCCCAGAAAATCAAAGCCGAACTCGGTCGTCGTGACATTGTCGACGAGATCCGTAGGGTTCTTCAATGCGCTCAGCAATTCTGTTGTCGGCGTGCCGGTCAGTCCGCGCGCAAGTGCGGGTCGATGAAGGTTGCCGTCCATTAAGAGAACGCGTGCGCCGCCTTCAACACCGAGCACCGCGAGGTTGAATGCGAGCGTTGATTTTCCCTCGCCGTTGCGCGTTGAGGCGACGCCGACAACACATGTGCCGTTATTGAGGTTTTCTCGCAGGCGTAGAAGAATACTGCGCAATCCGTCCTTGTCGTCATGCAAAAGAAGTGGCGGTTCAGCGCCGTTCTTTGGATACAGTTTGCGGCCGGGCACAAGCGAGACTACGCCAAGTACAGGTAATCCCAGGCTGAGCTCCAAATTTTCTGGAGTGCGAACAGGACGTAGAACGAACTCGCGACGGGCAGCAAATGCGAGGCCAATGAAGCTGCCACCCAAAAGTGCTGCAGCAAGTATCGCCGTACTGAAGGTGGGCGAAGTGCGTGATGCGCTCGCCCGCGTGAGAATTCTTGGTCCCGTCGCGGCCATGGGCTCGGCGTTGAGCGCGTTGGCGTACTCACTAAGAGTCTGCTGATGAAGCGAGCGATAGGTGCTTGCTAAGGCTTCGAGCTTTTTGCGTTCGACGGGTCTGCTGGGTCCTGCCTGTGCCTGTTCCTCTGCGGTAGCCGCACGTTCTTGCAACGTATCGAGGCGTTGCTGCAGCTCCTGCACCGCTTGTTTTGGCCCATTTCCGATCGTTTTTTTGTAATCCTCAATGTAAGCATCAAGCACGGCATTTACGAGCTTCGCGGCGTTATATGGATCGCGCGACGCAAGCGTGATTCTGATCGCGGATCCCAATGCCACGGGAGATACGGTTAGAAGGTCCTTGATCTTTCCGATCGTCTTGAGTCTTTCGGCATCCGTTTCCGCGACAGATGACATCTGTTGCTGCTCGCTACCGGCGAGGGATGTTGTCAAAAGAGCCGGCTCGGAAAACGCCGGACCGTTCGCTTCACCCCAAAACGCGAGCCTGTCGAGTGTTTCGGAAATAATGTGATCGCTTTTGATTGTCTCGATCTGAGCCGCGACGAAACTTTCTCGTGCATCGGCATCCGACGCTGTGACGCTTGCGTTCAACGATGGCAGCAAGACTTCGCCCGTCACGACGTGGCGGCGTTCCTCAGTGCCAAGCGCTAAAGCTCCTGCAGCGAAGCCTAAGAGTGTCCACGTAATGATTGTTCCACGGCGCCATCTGATAGCAGCGCGCCATGCGGATAAAGGTATCTGGCCGTGAGATGGAACGTTAATGCGATGCATCAGGTCGCGTCCGACTTTTACACGTCTAGAGCAATGACGTCAGCGGATGGTGATAAGTAGACAACGCATCGAGCGCGTTCGCGGAAGCGAACAAAACGTCGCATTACATAGTATTTTCATGAGAGTAACATTGAGTGCGTTGCACCATAATTGTGCCTCATGGTCAGTGGAGAGGTTGCCTCTCGATCGGCAACTCACTTGCCTTTCACTCATCTGGATTGCCGTTAGTGCGCAGTCCAATCGAACCAGTCAGTGTGCGGAGACGGTATCGATGGCCTTTCTCAATCGTCCTCAGTCTTTGTCTTTTTCCGGTGCCGAACTTGCGTCGTCGCCGAGCGCCAACACTCTTGGAATTCAACTTGCAATTAAGCGCGCGGTCGATGTTTTCGCCGCGTCAACACTGATCGTTGTGGCGTCGCCGATCCTTCTTGGAGCGGCGCTGGCAATCAAACTGACATCGCGCGGACCGATCTTGTTCAAGCAATCTCGCTACGGTTTGAACAACGAGCTTTTCGGTATCTACAAATTTCGCAGCATGCGAATTGATTTGGGGGATGCCACAGGCGTCAGACAAACCAAAGCTGACGATCCGCGCGTCACAAGTGTTGGAAAAATCCTTCGCCGCACCAATATCGATGAATTGCCGCAACTCTTCAACGTTCTGTTCGGCGACATGTCTCTTGTCGGACCTCGTCCGCATGTTCCTGGAATGCGTGCGGGCGGTCTACTCTATGAGGAGCTTGTTCCTCATTACTTCAAGCGTCATCGCATGCGTCCCGGAATTACCGGCTTGGCTCAAATCAATCGATTAAGGGGCAGCACGACGGACGCAAAATTCGCCAAGGCGCGTATAGAATACGATCTCGCCTATGCTGAGAGCTGGTCTCTTTTTCTGGATTTTCGGATCCTTTGGCAAACTTTCAAATCTGAGGTGTTCCGCGGCACCGGGAGCTGAGGCAGCAGTTGATGAAAAAAATGCGTTTTGTTTTTCTATGTCTGCCGATCCTTCTGTCTACGACGAGCGCAAGCTTTGCTGACGATAGCTATCGTATTCAGCCTGGCGATAGCATCGAGTTTAGCGCGGCCTCGGCACCTGACCTCAAGACGCGCGCGACAGTCGACATCGATGGGCAGATCAATTTTCCCCTCGTTGGGGAATTAAAAGCCCAGGGCATGACTGTGTCTGAGCTCCAAGCGAAGGTTCGCAGTGAGGTATCCTCACAAGTTCTCCAACGCCGTTCGAGTGATGGCCGCCAACTCTCAGTGATGTTGGCGGCTGATGAGATATCGGTCGTTATCGCCGAATATCGTCCGATCTATGTTAATGGCGACGTCTCGCAGCCCGGACAACAGTCATTCAGGCCCGGAATAACCGTTCGCCAAGCTATTGCTCTCGCGGGTGGCGTGGATGTCATGCGTTTTCGAGCGCAGAATCCACTTTTGGAGGAAGCCGATTTCCGAGCAGACTACGACGCCCAGTGGACGCTGTTTGCTACGCAGCAAGCGAAGATTCTGCGGTTGAAAGCGGAACTTGCAGGGAAAGCCAACTTCGATCCCAAGGCACTCCAGGCAACGCCGATCTCTGCGAGCAGTGTGAAGAATATCGTTGACCTAGAGGAGGCTCAGCTCTCTGCACGCAATAGCCTCAACAAGAAGCAAAGCGACTACTTGCAGTCAGCGATAGCGACCGAAAACGATCGTATTTCGGCACTCTCTCAACAAGAGGACAAAGAGAAGCTTGGTGTCCAGGCGGATACTGAGGAATTGGAGCGCGTAAAGGAGCTGTTCGGACGACAAACGCTGCCCATCACGCGGGTCATCGAAGCTCGTCGCACAATTCTCCTGTCATCGACGCGGTATCTGCAAACCGTAGCGCAGCGAGGCGTCTCCGAAAGGGATCGAGCGGACTTGGCCGCACAACTTCAAAAGCTCCCTGATGAACGACGCCAAGGGATTCTGACGGAATTGCATGATGCGCAGCTTGAATTGAGCCAAACGCGCGCGCGATTGCAAGCTCTTGGCGATAAGCTGATCTACACAGGGCTTGTTCGATCCCAACTTGTGCGAGGAAATGGCGGAGAGCCCAGCATTCTAATTCATCGGAAAACGGATGCCGGCGTCAGTAGCCTCAAAGCGTCACAAGATGAGGAACTGAGACCGGGCGATGTCGTTGATGTTGCGCTGCGCTTCCCCGAGAGCAGTGCGCCTGCTCCGCAAACCGATGAGAAAAGATCAGAATAGTGCTGCAATTTAATCAAAACGTGCGTGAGCTGAGATCGCCTCGTTGGTCGATCGGCGAAATCGCGAGCGTGCTTAAATACCAGCATAGCATAATCATCATTAGCGTGATTGGCTGCCTTTCCGCGGCGCTGTTATTTCTCGCGGTTACGCCCAAAAAGTATATCGCGACAGCGGTTCTTCTTACCGAAACCCGACAGGCTCCCGATGACGACGCGGCATCGAGCGACGCTGTTGTCGACAGCACGGTTATTGAATCGCAAATGGAGGCAGTCCGCTCGGGAAGCCTTGCGTTGCGGGTAATCGACGAACTCGGGCTCGCTGACGATCCTGAGTTCGGCAAGCCAAGACCAGGCTTTCTTTCGCGGTTGCTTGCTATGTCTCCGATTGGCAAAAGTCCGGCGCACAAAGCGAATCCACGCGAGATCGCACTAGACAATCTTCAAGCGAAATTGAAGATCGAGCGCATCGGGCGGAGTTACGTCGCGGAGATAGACGCGACGTCCATCGATGCGGAGAAAGCTGCAAAAATTGCGAACGCAATTGCCGACGGCTACATCGAAGAACAACTTGGCGCGCGTCAGGAATCGCAACTGCGCGCTAATAAATGGATGCAAGACCGTCTCGTGGTTTTAAGAGATCAAGCAACGCGCGCTGAGAAGGCGGCGCGAGATGCGACTCTAACCGGTTCCAGTCCGGGTCAG
This sequence comes from Hyphomicrobium sp. MC1, assembly GCF_000253295.1. Lineage (NCBI taxonomy): Bacteria > Pseudomonadati > Pseudomonadota > Alphaproteobacteria > Hyphomicrobiales > Hyphomicrobiaceae > Hyphomicrobium > Hyphomicrobium sp. MC1. The sequence continues at coordinate 1,675,819 of NC_015717.1, forward strand.
ACGGCAGCGTCGGGTGTAGTTCCCGCCGACAACGGAAAAGCGTTAGATCTGGCTGCCAAAGCAAGAATAGCGCGGGCAGGGTACGAAGCCTACTTGAACCGTTACACCCAGGCGCTGCAGCTTCAGAAAGTTGCAATTCCATCGACTTCCGCCCGCGTGCTAACCAGAGCCATTCCACCGAACATTCCCGGTTCGCCGCGCACCACGCTCGTGTTGGCGCTGTCGTTGATTGCCGGCTGCACGCTGGGGACGCTCGGCGCCTTCGGCGCAGAGTTTGTGCAAGCTCCAGTGCGGTCGCGATCACAGTTGTCGACAGCGCTTGGAGTACGAGTCTTCGAGCCGCTTCCGTTATGTAAAGTGCGTACCGGCCTATTCGGTCGCGACAAAGGGATGCCGATTGTACTCGTCGGGAATTCCGGGATCGGCGCGAATGCTGCCGAAAATGAGCTTAGGAAAATCAAGATCGCGCTCAGTCAGTTTGACTTGCAGAAGCCAACTCGCGCGATTGGCGTGACCTCACCGAAATCTCATGATGGCAAGACGACGATTGCGTACAATCTCGCTTTGCTGTCTGCCCAATCTGGAAGTCGAACGCTACTGATCGACGCCAATTTGCGCAATCCGACATTGGCGAAATGTTTCTGCGAGCGAGACGGAGAATTATTTACGAAGTTCATTACAGGCGTAGACGAAGCACTCACGGTCGTACGCTTGGCGGACAATCTGAGCTTTGTGGGGCAGAATAATTTTGCAATACCAGCGCACCCCGCCGATATCCTGAGTTGCGACGCCATGCATCAAGCGCTGCAGCGAGCTCAAGGAAACTTTGACTACATTATCATTGATCTTCCGGCGATGCTCGATCATGTCGATGCGCGCGCCATCGCACCGCTTTTAGATCGCGTTCTTATGGTGTGTCGCTGGGGCAGTCCGATTGCCGATTTGGAGCGGTGTCTTGAGAACGCGGAGGTGATCTCAAGCCGCTTGCTTGGCATCGTGATTAATAAATCTCCGGAGACCCGGAGCAGTGGTTTCGTCCGTCCGATCAAGAAACCCGAACAATCCGACGGAACCGTCGACCGTGTGGAAGCGTGAAAGGTGCTGAACTGAGCGTTCTTTGCTTCAACGATTTTTTCAGCGCCAATCTTGGTGATCGGCTGCTTGGTCGATGTCTTCATGCAGCCTTGCGATCCGAACTGGATTGCGGTGTTGATGGTTGGGATATCGACGGAAAGAGCGGACCCGAGGGCGAACCGGCTACAGCGGCATGGTCTGCAAAAGATGTGGTTCGCACGCTTGTTCCGCGTCGTCTCAAGACGCAGCTTAACGTGCGTCGTGCGCGCAGCCGGCTGCTGTCTCAGTGGAAGACGGCTGTGCACCAGCGACCGGTGTCCGCGATTGTCGTCGGAGGAGGTCATTTAATTACTGCGACGACTGAATACTTCCCCGTGCGTCTCAACGCTGTCGCTGAATTTGCGCGCGAACTGGGTGTCGGTATCCACATACACTCCGTGGGCGTATCCCATCCCAATACGTGGCAGCAGGCGGCCGGCAAACAATTGCACCGCTTTCTGCAGGATGCTCCCATCGCAAGCATAAGCGTGCGTGACGAACAATCGGCCGATCATCTCGTCGCTACCGGCTGGCGAAAGGAAAATATCCGGATCGCGCTTGACCCAGGCTTGCTTGCGGCAAGGACTTTCGAGATTGGGAAGCGCTCGCCCCGTCAGCGTCTTTGCGTTGGGCTTGGCATCATGTCGCCCGCGGTCGTGAGGGCTGTTCGCGATGCGCCGACTGGGATTGACGATGCTTTTTGGGTCGCCGCTGCGGAGCATTTGGTTGCTGCCGGTGTGGACGTCTATCTATTCACGACCGGTGAGGTCGGTGACATCCGTGCGGCACATCGCTTGGGGTCGAAACTCAGCGAACGTGGCATAGCGTACGATGGTTCCGCCATCGCTCCCAGGGACGACGCCGATTTGGTCAGTCGTGTCGCTGGTTTCGACGCCATCGTGGCGCAGCGCCTTCACGCCTCGATCATTTCCTACGCAGTCGGAGTTCCTTCGGTGGGACTTGGATGGGATCCCAAAGTTCGCGGCTTTTATCGATTGACGCGGCGCGTGGATTACTTCTTCGACGACCGAGATGCACAGCCTGATGATATTTCGGTGCGCGTTCTGCAGGCCGCACAAAGTGGTTTAGATGGAGGCCTACGTGATCATCATATCGCTACGTGCGAAGATGGAGTCCGCTCCCTTGCAACTCTGATCGCAAAGGGGAATTGACGTGCGGGTCGTCCATGTATTGGCGGGTAGGCCCGACAACCGGTGCGGTGTCCTCGATTACACGACGAGATTGGTCGATGCGCTTTCACAAATGAATGGTGCAACGGAATGTGCGCTCGTCGATCGATGGTCGCTTAAAGAGACGCTGCGGGTCGCCAGCGCATATCGACAAGATGTTATCCATATACAGTACCCGAGTATGCAAATGGGCAGAGCACCATGGTGGGGGCTTTTGACCTTTTTGTGCAGAAACTCTGTGGTGACGCTGCACGAGTTTCGGATATTCAGTGCGGCGCGCAAACTTTATTGCCTGCCAATTGCTGTGGGGGCAAAGCAGATCATCTTTTCGAATGCCGAAGAACGGCGCGCCTTCCTCTCGTTGTATCCTTTTGCGGAGCGTGTGTGCACGGTCGTTCCGGTGGGCAATAACATACCGGTTCATGCCGTTCGCCGAGAGAACCGGCCGCGACGTTTGATCTATTTCGGGCAGATAGGGGAAAATAAGGGCCTCGAGCGTGTCATCGAAGCCGTAGCCGCGCTGCGTGCACAAGGCTCAGACATTCCTGTTGCATTCATTGGAGCTGTCGTTGATCCGGCTTCGCCAACTGTGGCATTTGTCCGTGCGAGTGCCCAAAAAAACGCAGTCGATCTTCGCCTCAACTTGGACAGTAGAGAGGTATCACAGGAGCTGGCGCAAGCTAGTCATGCCTATCTCCCGTTCCCTGACGGCATCACCGACAAGCGGGGGTCTGCATTGGCTTGCCTGAAGCACGGCGTGACCGTACTAACGACGCATTCCGTACAGACGCCCGATTGGCTGCGTGTGGTTACAACTCATTGTTCTGGGCCGCTCGATGCTGTGGCGCACGTCATGGCACCAGAGCCTCCCGTCATTGACGCCGCAGCACTTGCCAACGGCTTGGCAGAACGCGAGTGGCCCGCTATCGCAACCCGCCATCTGGATATTTACGGCAATCTCGCCGCCCGCGGGTGAAGCAACCGCTGAGCCGCCTCTCGTTCAGTGCTACCATCGATAACGCAAGCTGCCGATTACGGTGCGGCCCTGGTCGAGATAGCAATAATCAGACGAGCATACGTCGACACGCTTGTCGGCAATATTATTGATGTTCAACTGCAAACGAGCGCCGCGCAAGGTCGGGTCGAGACGGGCGAGATCGTAATGCGACTCCATATCGAAGAGCGTATGTCCTGCGTTCTTGAATGTGTTCTCATCATTGCCGAAGCTCGATCCGATATAGCGGACGCCGAGGCCAAATCCGAGCCCAGCCGCCGGTCCTGACCGGAGCGTATAATCGCCCCAGAATGATGCGGTGTTGAAGGGAATGCTCGAAAGGACATTGCCTTCGTTGCCATTTGCATTGTCTTCGATACGCATGTCGACATAGGAGTAAGAGGCCAAGAGGCTCAACCCGTTGTCGAGTGTGGTTGTGCCCTCGATCTCGAAACCACGTGACCGCAGCACCCCGGTTTGGACGGAGCCGCATTGGGTGACGCCGTTGATATCCGCGCATTGGTCTTGGACGCCATCCGTTTGCTGAATGTCGAAGACGGCAGACGAGATGGATGCGTTGTAGCCCGGTACGAAATACTTGAAGCCGACTTCCTTCGATTCCGACTTTGAGGCGTTGAACGGTTTGCCGGTAATGAAATCTGTCCCGGAGTTTGCGACGAAGCCTGTACCGTATGCGATGTAGGGTGCGAAGCCAGAGTCGAAGAGATAGGTGAGCCCGGCGCGGCCGGTCCAGTCTGCATCGCTTTGCTTGAGATCGTCGCCGTCCGTGTTGGTGTCGGTCGTAACCCAATCGTGGCGGCCGCCCAGGGTCAGCACCCACCGGTCGAGCTTGATCTGGTCCTGCAGATATGTGCCGGTCAATATCTGATCCTGATGCGTCACCGTTTGGATCGCGGGCGCCGGGATGCGTGTCTGGCCATAATTGTAATTGATGAGGGGAGGGACGATGCCGCCATCTTCGATGGGTTCGCCGTAGCCCTCGCCTTCCTTGTACCAGACATATGCAACATCCACGCCCGTCAACACGACGTGCTTCAGCGGACCGGTCGAGAAACGAGCTTCCAACTGGTTGTCGGCAACGAAATTGTTCACGTCGCTGAGAACGATGCCGTTCGCGCGGCTCCAGACATTCGGTTCGATCTCGTCGACGATATCGATGTATCTTCCCGTCGATGACAGATGTGAATAGCGCGCTTTCTGACGGAAGGTGAAAATGTCGTTGAAGCGATGCTCGAACTCATAGCCAATGCGCTCTTGCGTCTGGTCGAAGAGCTGAAAATTCGGGTCGCCGGACCAGATGTTCGTTCGATGCGCGTGGCCGGAGCTATAGTCATTGTACCAGGCCGTGTTGGCGCCGGTCGTAGCATCCATGTATTCGCCGAGCACCGTCAGCTTCGTGTCCGGATCGAACTTGAACGTGACGGCCGGTGCCAGATAGAGGCGATCGTCAGGCGTTCCCATGAGCTCGGTATCGCTGTCGCGCACAAGGCCGGTAAAGCGATAAAGCACATTATCGCCAAGTGTGGTCGGGCCGGAGAAATCGAAGTTGCCTTGGTAGCGATCGTAATTGCCGATCTGCACCTCTAGCTCGCGAAAGGGCGTTTCGGTCGGGCGCTTCGTGTACATATCGACAATGCCGCCGGCGTTGCTCGAGCCGTATAACGATGCTGTCGGACCGCGAAGAATGGTGATGCTGTCGAGGCCATAGGGTTCGGTGCGGAACTGTCCGAAGCCGCTGCTCATCTGACGCAAGCCGTCGCGATAGATGCCGGTGTACGTTGCGTCGAAGCCGCGAATATTGAAGGTGTCGAAACGCGGATCGTAGCCGGAAAGATTGGTCCGGATGCCGGGCACATATTGGATTGCGTCGCTAAGATTCTGTGGAGCGCGATCCTCAATCTGCTTGCGCGTCACGGTCGAGATCGACTGCGGTACTTCGATCAAAGGCGTATTCGTTTTCGTCGCGGCGAAGCTTTCCTTGGCGACGTAGCCGTCGATTGCTGAAAGGGGCACGCTCGATCCGTCGCTCAGTGGAGGCGGAGTCTTAGGGGCATTCGTTTTCGTGATCTGCGACTTTGCCGCCGCAGTCTTCGCCGGTTTGGAAACGGATTTCTTCGCAGCAGGCTGCTTTTGGCTTTGGCCCTGAACCACGATTTCCGGCATCGGAACGGGCACGGTTTCTTGTGCGCGGACGGCAGGCGCCGCTAGAATCGAGGACGCAGCAACACTTAGCGCCCGCATGCGGGCGCTTGGCCATTTCGCAAACATTGTCTTCCCCCACACAACTGGAACGCGATTGCCACCCCGCAATCACGTCCAATCAGAACACGCTAGCGACACATTCTTTACTTTTCAAGTCAATATTTGTCGGGGTACAATCGTCTTCGTTTGCAATGATGCGGCAGGGAGGCGAAGTGCGCGGCTTACTCGTTATTGTCCATAGGTGGGCCGGTCTCTTCATTGCAGCTTTTCTGTTTGTGGCCGGTCTCACCGGAGCCGTGATCTCTTGGGATCACGAACTCGACGAATGGCTCAATCCAGATCTTTTCGAAGCGAAGCTGGGCGGGCCGCCGTTGCCGCCGTTCGAACTTGTGGCGCGTTTTGAAGCGGCGAATCCGCAGGCGCGCGTCACCTATTTTCCGCTGTCCTACGAGCCAGGAAAAACGGCGGGACTATTCATCCAGCCGCGAGTCAATCCGGCGACGGGGCGCCTCTTCGAACTCAACTACAACCAAGCTTATCTCGAACCGGCGACAGGCGAGGTGAGGGGTGAACGCTATTGGGGCCGGATCTCGCTGGATCGCCGGGACATTCTCCCCTTCCTCTATAAGCTTCACTACTCGATGCACGTTCCGGACTTCTTCGGGTTCGACGGTTGGGGAATCTGGTTGATGGGCATCGTCGGCATCGTCTGGATGTTCGATTGTTTCGTCGGCCTTTGGTTGACGTTCCCGCAGTCGAAGCGGGGGGCTACCAGCCTGATTGCCGTCTCATCGCCGCATCGGGAAAAAAGCTGGCTTGGCCGCTGGGCGCCGGCGTGGCGCATCAAGAGAAATGCCAGTGCCTATCGCCTGAATTTCGATGTTCACCGGGCCTTTGGGCTGTGGACTTGGCTCTTTCTTTTGATCCTCGCGTTCACCTCGATCTCGATGAACCTTGGCGATGAGGTCGTGCGTCCCGCTCTCTCCAAAGTGTTTTCCTTGACGCCGGACGTCGGGGAATCGCGGACCCCGGCTCCGATCGACAAGCCCATCTCACCGCAGCTGTCGTTCGCGTCCGTTTTGAATATCGCAGCAGCCGAAGCGGCGAAGCGCGCGTGGCAGGAGCCGCTGGGAAGCACGTTCTATAATCAGCAGACCGGCATCTACAGCGTCTCGTTTTTCGAAGCCGGCGAAGAGCACGGCAGCGGCGGAATGGAGCCGAAAACCCTCTATTTTGATGGCAAGACCGGCGCCATGCTTGGCGACAGTATTCCGTGGGCCGGGACAGCTGCCGACATTTTCATGCAACTCCAATTTCCTCTGCACTCCGGCCGCATAGCAGGCCTTCCCGGCCGCATATTGCTGTCGCTCATGGGGCTCGTCGTTGCCGTCTTGTCGCTTACCGGCATTGTCATCTGGTTCAAGAAACGGCTGGCGCGCATGAAGAGAGTTGAGTACGGCAACGCGGCCGTCGGTGCGACAGGGGCCGGATATGTCCATGTGCTTACGTCTGGAAGCTATCGCTTTATCGGTAGCCTGGGAGATGAGAACGGGCTGCGTCTAGGTTTAAGTGAACTCGGCGAAAAAGCGGCGCTTCTGAGCGTCACGCGCGGAGCGTTGCCTTTGGGACGTATCGCGCTTCTGTCTTGGGAAAGTTCGTTCTTGCTCGTCGTCGTGATCATCGTCGGTGTCCGGCGGATGCTTTATCGCGGTGGCCGCCTTGGCATACGGACGGGGATGCTGTTTCGGAGCGTAGGCACCGTGCTTTTCAGTCGAAATTTCTGGCAGGCCGGCATGCTCGATGCATCTTACTACGTGCGCCATGTTCGATTGCGCGTCATGCGCGCCAAAGAATAGAGCTTTGGTGATCTAAAAGGGATTTCACGAATGCTCTTCTTTTCCTCGCCACGCGCCTAAGACGATCGTCTCTGAAGGGTACCCGCTCTTACTGGTAAGCAGACATCGTCGATGATGACGATCATTTAGGTGCTCAAGCCTGGATGAGGTTCGCTAAAGGGCGGCCCGGAATTTCCGGACCGCCCTATGGCGCTTTAATGAGCGAGGGAGCCTGCGTCAGATGTTTAGCGCGGCTGTTCGTTGAGGACACGTTGAACGTCTTCCTTCAGAATGTAGACAGACACCGCGAGCAGCACGAGATCCTTCAGAAGAAAGGCCGAATTAATTGTCATCGCTGGAAAGCCTCCGGCGCCGGCATCCCACGCGTCAGGCACGAACGGCAGGACCGTGAAGGTAGCGATAAAGGTGAAGGTCGAACCGAGGGCGCCGAGCATGCCAAGTTTCTTGTTCCAGAAACCCAGAAACAGCAACGTCCCAAAGGTCCATTCGGAGGCGCCGAGAAAGACAGAAGTGCCGTGGATGCCCAAAACCGGAATGGTCCAGAAGATAAACGGCCCGTGGGTGATGATGGGCAGCAGCCCTCTGATTTCTGCTTCGAACCATTTATCGTACCCGAACCATGCGAAGATGATCACCATTGCAGCGCGGAGCAGGTTGTAATCGAGTTTCAGTAGCCCTGTGCGGCCGAGAAGCTGAGCGATGACGTTCATTGGATTTCTCCTCAATGGAATAGAGCCAGTTACGAGGGGAAGGCTTCCGGGATCGCATCTGGCTTGATGTCGATGAAAGTCATCATAGTCGGATCTGTGAGATTGATAATGCTCATATGGCGCGATTATATGCTCGATCGTCTCATCTGAGGTTTGTGATGACGCATATCGACTGGTTAAGCAGTTTGCTGCACATCGTGCCGGTTAGCGGCCGCGCCGAGCACCGTTGTTTCTTCGCGGCGCCCTGGCGGCTCGAGTACGAGCCATCGGAAACAGGCGAAATCCCCTATCACGTCGTCCTTGCTGGATCGGCTCGTCTTGAAGGAACGGATGGCGAGCCGTCTCGCACGCTGAATGCCGGCGATATCCTCTTGTTGACGCGTGGGCCAGCACATGTCCTGCACGATGGTGGAGGCCAAGCCGCCTCGCCAATCCGACAGAAGATAGGCGCGACGATTACGATCGACGAAAATGATGGTCAGGGTGAGCGGCTCGACATGCTCTGTGGCCGCTTCCTCTTCTCCGCAGAGCACGCACGCATAATCCATAATTATCTACCGCCGCGACTGGTTGTCAGCGCGGCGGAACACTCAGCGAAAGCGACGAAGCTCGGGGCGCGAGCCCGGCTCGCCAACCTCGTGGGATTGATGCGATCGGAATCGGCCGAAGAGAACCTTGGGGGCCAAGCTATGCTTGGTGCTTTGTCGGCTGTGCTCTTCACCCTCGCACTGCGACTGGCGAGCGAGGACCAGGCTGCTCCTAGCGGGTTGCTCACGTTGGCGGGACATCCGCGTCTAGCGGGCGCCTTGTCGGCTATGCTCGCCGATCCAGGTCATCCCTGGACGCTGCCGGAACTCGCCGACTTATGCGGAATGTCGAGAGCCACGTTCATACGTCAGTTCCAACAGAGCCTCGGCCGTTCCGCTATCGAGCTTCTCACCGATGTGCGCATGACGGCGGCCGCGAACGCGCTGAGAGCAACGTCCATATCGGTCTCGGCGATTGGCGAGGATGTGGGCTATCAATCCGAAGCCGCGTTCCAGAGGGCGTTCAAGCAGCACGTCGGTTTGACGCCGGCACAGTACCGACGGCAGGCAGCGAGCGAAGGCAAGAGTTCGAGATGATCGTCGAGTTCGCCAACAGATTGCGAGTTTGGTCCCTGCCGTCAAACGCGCAATTCGTTTTGGGGTTGAAGTCAAGGATGACGGCGAGAGCGGTGAGAGATCGACATCTGACGCAATTCGCTCGTTAGCGGATATGGTCGGCGAATTCCCAAAAGCTCTGATGCCGAGCAGTGAGCAAATCCTTTTTCCCGCTTTGAACTATGCGCATGTTCGCTGGATCGAAACTGCATACCAAGGCAAATGCCTCTGATGGCGTACCCGACAGCCATATCTCAAATTTGTCGCCGCGCTTTAGCAGCACGGCCAAAATTTTCTCGCACTCGCCGATCATCTCGACATAGAGGGGAGCGAATTCTCCTGGCGACAGCGGGATAAGGGTGGTCGGGTTGCAGTCCCAGAACCCTAGATAGCGCTGGATGACACTACGGCTGTTGTGTTGTGTTGTGGTGAACCGTGATAGCCGCGACAGAACCACTTATCTTGCAGACTCTTCGGCACCTCATAGACGTTGTGGATCTCGTTGATGGTCACACCCTGATTGGCGAGATGCAGCACTTGGCTATTCATGTGGGCGTAAAGATCCCGCTGCTCGCGCAGTACCTCCTGAATCCGCTCGTTGCCCCAGCGAGGCCAATGATGTGAGGCGAACATGACTTCAGCTCAAGATCATGGCTGACGCTGGTCATGTCGCGTCGGACATGGAGCGGTTTCAGTTTCTCGATACACAGGACGAGTTCGACAGCATTCACGCGTCATTGCTGCGTCAGTCCAAATTGAACAACAACTACGGTCTCTACGAGGTGATCCCTGGCATCTATCAGGTCCGCGGCTTTGACCTCTCCGACATCTCTTTCGTTCAGGGCAAGACCGAATGGATCGTCTTCGATCCACTGGTGACCACGAAGTGGTGCGCTCGGCGTGGAAGCTTTTTCAAGATCACGTTGGTGAAAGTCTTCCCGTCTCGGCCGTGATCTATTCTCACACACACGGCGACCACTGGGGCGGGTGCGCGGCATTGTCGAGGAAGCAGATGTGCGATCCGGGAAAGTTCCCCTGATCGCTCCCGTCGACTTCATGGATTACACAGTCTCTGAAAACGTCTACGCCGGTAACGCCATGAACCGACGGCTGTTCTACCAGTATGGCCTCCTGCTGCCCGCCAGCCCGCATGGCTATGTTGGTCAGGGTCTCGGACAGGCGGTGTCTGCAGGTGCGACGGGCTGATTGCACCGACGAGGTACGTCGAAAAGGACATCGAGGAGTTCGAGGTCGATGGCGTCAGAATGGTGTTCCAGAACACGCCGAATACCGAAGCTCCTCGCGAAATGAACACCTACATCCCAAATATGAAGGCGCTCTGAATGGTAGAGAACGTCATCGCATCGCTGCAAACAAAAAATTTGAATCGAGCCTTATACGATCTGCTTCTCTTCGGAAGTAGACATCCGGAATCAACGCGATGGATTATTCGCATTATCGGCTAAAACTCCCGGTGCGTTCGGATGCTCTCGCGTGACATTTCGACCAAGCTATTTCTCGACGATTGGCAGTTCGATGCACTGTATAAGCCCGGTCGATGTACCATTTTTGATCTTAATCCGTCCGTGAGATCGCGAGATAATTTCGCGTGCAATCGTCAATCCGAGGCCTGAGCCGGGAATATTCTTGCGACGCGCCGGATCCACCCGGAAGAACGGCTCGAAGATGTTGTCCATGAGATGGGCAGGAATGCCCGGGCCTTCGTCCTCTATGACAATATGCGCAGTCCCCAATGCCATCTGCATTTTAACGCGAGCGCTGAGACCATGCGTTGCGGCGTTGATGCTTAGATTGCGAAGCGCGCGCCTCAGCGCCAAGCGGTTGGCGGAGACCAAAGCCGGTTCGCTCGATTGAAGTGTTATATCGTGTCCCTGGTCTTGGAGTTCGCCGACAATTTCCTCGATGAGGGTGTCGAGACGGACGTCCTCGGGCATTTTCCTACCCGTTTCTTCTCGGACGAGTTCAATCGCGCTGTCCGCAATGCCCTCGAGTTCCTCGATATCCTTGAGCCACATTGCGCGATCTTCGTCGTCGGCAACAAACTCCGCCCTCAACCGCATACGAGTGATCGGTGTGCGGAGATCGTGACCGGCGGCAGCGACGACACGCATGCGGCTTTCAATTGCTGCTTTGAGGCGCAGTGAAAGTGAGTTCAGGGCCTTAGATGCAGCTTTTACCTCGGCCGGTCCCTCGACGGGTAACTCCGGAAAAACGTCGTCCGATCCGACCGCCTCTACCACTTGCTCCAGGAGCACTAGAGGCCGAACCATCCGATTTGCTACGAAAACCGCAATGGCCGTTGCTCCAAATGTAATGAGTGCAAGCCAAGTGAGGATAACACCCCATATTCCGCTTCGTGGTGGAAGGTCGGAAATGGGCATCAAGAGCCACCGCCCGGTTGCTAACGGAATCGAGACGACATCGGGGGAATCCGAATTGAGCCTGGACACCGAAGCAGCGAGGTCCGAACCGCGCTTTCGAAGCTCCTCGCGCAGCCAGTCGGTCATTTCTGGCGATATTTGTCCCTTCGCTTGCTCGGCGGCCCACACAACGTCATTCGGAACTTTCTTCGCCATTTTTTCAAGCATCAGTACCTGCTCGGCGATGGGGCCCATCGTTTGGTGAGTCCCCGGCGGTCGCAGCAGGAAAAGCAAAACGCCTGTAAGAGCACCGACGACGAGCACGATCGCAACGACGAGGAGAAGCGCAATTTTCGTTCGCAACCTGTTCATGGCCCGGTATCGCTCACCTCAACTTTAGCGGCGAACTGGTACCCACCGTTTCGGACCGTCTTGAACAGATTCGGCGCGCCCGCATCACCGAGCTTGCGGCGCAGGCGGCTTACAAGCACGTCAATTGAGCGATCAAGAATTTCACCGTCGTTACCGCGCGTCAGGTCAAGAAGTTGGTCGCGAGACAAAAGGCGCCCCGGACGATCGAGGAACGTTTGCAAGAGATCAAACTCCGCGCCCGTCAGCACGATTTTGGCGCCGTCGGGCGCCAAGACGTTTCTGAGGTGGGGATCGACCGAAAAGCCATCGAAGTGATAGGTTCTATTCGCACGGCTCTGCGCGATCGGCTCCGATCGTCGGCGCAGCACCGCCCGAATCCGTGCGACAAGCTCGCGGGGATTGAATGGCTTGCCGAGATAATCATCGGCGCCGATCTCAAGCCCAATAATGCGATCGACGTCTTCCTTAAGCGCCGTCAGCAGGATGATGGGTATGGTGGATCCAGTTGCTCTGAGATCCCGACAGATGTCCAATCCGGAGCCGTCGGGCAGCATCAAATCGAGAACGACAAGATCAACGTGTTCGAGTGACAGTTTCTGCTCGAGTTCACGTCGATTGGACGCCAGCGGGACTTCGAACCCTTGGTCTTTCAGATATCGCGCCAAAAGGATGCGGATTTGCGGATCGTCGTCGACGACGAGAATGCGGGTCGTTTGCGGCATCACCAATGCGGTCTCTTCTTCGAACCCCGGATTAGCGATACGCGCGGCAATTGCGAAGCGCAAATTGTAGCAGATCCCTCTTTGCGTAAGAGGCTAAAGCAGATCGCGACGAAATGAACGATCTGGCATTTGTGCATAGAAACATTGAGCAACACTTCGAAACACCTCGACACGCCCCTTCTGCTACGTTGATCACGACAATCACAGGGGGCCGCGCGGGCTGTTGCAAGCCTCTTATCGCGCGGTGCGAGAATGACTCTTGTTCGGCGCCAATATTTGGCTTTCGCGGCACTGGTAGCAACATTTTCTGTTTCGACAGAAGTTAGGGCGGAAACACTTCTTGAGGCTTTGAAGGCGGCTTATCAGTATAATCCGGGCCTGGAAGTCGTCCGCGCCCAGCAGAGAGCAAAGGACGAAGATATAGCGATAGCCAATGCGGGGTATCGTCCAGACGTATCGTTCTCTGCCAATGTGGGTAGGCTCGGTTCGAAAGTCGTCACACCGACGGCAACGGGCCGATCTACTACTTCGCCGCGGGGGTATTCGGTTGATGTAACTCAGCCGGTATTCACGGGATTTCAGACGAGAAACGCCGTCAACGTTGCTGAGGCGAATGACCGCGCCGGGCGCGAAACGTTGCGCAGCACAGAACGGCAAGTTCTCCTCGATGCGGTCACAGCCTATGGCGATGTCACCCGCGACCAGAATCTTGTGACGCTCAATGAAAATAATCTCAAATTTCTTGATGCTGAACTCAGAGCCCAGCGAGACCGAGCTGCGGTCGGCGAGGTTACAAAGACCGACGTAGCGCAATCCGAAGCGCGCCGAGCGCTTGGACAAGCCGATCTCGATCTTGCGCGTGCGAATCTGAAGTCAAGCAGAGCTGTGTTCCAGCAAGTGATCGGGCATTTTCCCTCGCACCTTGTGGAAGCCGATCCAAATAACAGGCTTATTCCTCGGTCTGTGCGAGATGCTGTAGCGATAGGCAATAAGGAAAATCCTGACGTCGTCCAGGCCCTTTACGCTGAGCAAGCGGCTCGTTTCACTGTCGATCAAACGCGCGGGAAACTCTTGCCCCAGGCGCAGGTCGAGGCAAGCTACTCCGACAATTTCGACGCCACGGACAGCACGGATCCCGAAGAAATCTATGACGAGGAAAAGTCTGCTTCAGTCGTCGGCAGCGTAGCTGTCCCCCTTTATGCCAACGGCGGCAAAGTTTTTGCCGATATTCGCCAGGCGAAGCATAATCACGTCGCCGCGCTGCAGAAAGTTGAAATTGCCCGCGCATCCGTGAAGTCTGAGGTGGTGCAAGCATGGTCGAACCTGCAAAGCTATCGTGCGCAGGCCAAATCCGATAAGGCATCTATATCCGCGAATACCACAGCATTAAACGGAGTTCGCGAGGAGGAGCGTGTGGGGCAGAGGACGGTTCTCGACGTTCTCAATGCGCAACAGGAATTGCTGCAGTCGCAAGTGTCTTTGGAAACGACGAAGCGAGATATCCTCATCGCGTCATACACGCTCATCTCCGACATCGGCCGCCTTAGCGTCTCCAGGCTTGGTGTTGCGACCGTCGTATACAATCCCGAAGTTCACTATCAGGAGGTGCGAACGAAAGCGTGGGGCACCGATATCACGCACGATGACTCGCGCAGTCTTCCGACGAAATGACGACCGCGAATTATAGATCCGAGAAAAGTGCGGTAAAGGAACTTTGGCCTACTCCAGGCCACGTGATATCTGTGCGGATAGTTGAGCTGTTGGTCGCTCACATTTCTCTTTCTTCGCATCGCGCTAGTCACAAGTCCTCGACAGCGCAAATTGTAGCAGGTCGCCGTATCTGCGAGCGCCAGCAATGTTGAGACACAAAAAACCTGCCCGTAGAAATCTTCAGACGCATAACGTCGGCATAGCGAAATACGATCGGGCTACATCTCTCGCGTTGGGAAACGCAACGCGCAGATTGTGATCCTGTCTGTCGCTTTTGCGTGCGGGAGTTCCAAAACAATTTTCGTTCCAAGACATCCGTCGGAAGGGTGGGTAATCGTGGGGGTGACATCGGATGAGGCGAGCAGACAGCGCCAGTTGTGCATCGTGCTCGGCGCGAGCCTTTTGCTGAGCCTCTCGGCTTGCAATTCGAACAAGGAGACCACGGCCGATAATGCTGTTTTGCCGCGTAGCGAGGTGAGTGTCGTTACGCTTCATCCCCAATCGGTAGCAATTACTGCAGAACTACCCGGACGCACCACCGCGTCGCTGACGGCCGAAGTACGTCCGCAAGTCGGCGGCCTGATCGAAAAAAGACTTTTTCGGGAAGGAAGTGAGGTCAAAGCCGGAGACGTTCTCTATCAAATTGAGCCGGCGAGCTATCAAGCCTCCTACGATAGTGCGCTCGCTGCTCTTCAGAAGGCCGAAGCGACCGTCCCGAGTGCCCAATCCAAGGTCGATCGCTATCGGGGTCTGGTGAAGCAAAATGCTGTGAGCCAACAGGATCTGGATGATGCCGTGGCGACTCTTGCTGAGGCAAAAGCCGACGTCGCTGCTGCGAAGGCGAGCGTTGAAACGGCAAAAATCAATCTCAACTACACGAAGATTACTGCTCCGATATCTGGGCGGATCGACAAATCGTCGTTGACGCCGGGAGCTTTGGTTACGGCGAGCCAGACCACACTGCTCACGACGATCCGTACGATCGATCCGATCAACGTCGATGTGACTCAGTCTGCCACGAATCTCATCAATCTTCGCCAAGCTATTAAGGCCGGACGAATCCGAGTTTCCGGCAAGGATGTCCAGGTCAAACTGAAACTCGACAATGGCACGTTCTATTCATATCCCGGCACGCTCGAGTTTTCAGAATCCTACGTCAATGAGACAACAGGCACGTTCACCGCACGCGCCGTCTTTCCAAATCCAGAACGCCTCTTACTGCCGGGAATGTATGTGCGGGCCATTGTTGAAGAGGGGATCGCCGAGAATAGCTTTCTTGTGCCGCAGCGGGCGGTAACCCGCGATGTCAAGGGGGAGCCCATTGCGATGTTCGTCGGGCAGGACGGCAAGGTCGAACCGCGTGTGCTTTCGATCGGCCGGAACGTTGGGAACAACTGGCGTGTCGAGTCGGGCCTGAAGGACGGCGACAAAGTCATCGTCGAAGGAATTCAGCTCGTGCGAGCAGGCCAAGACGTAACACCTGTCGAAGTCACGATTGACGACACCACGGGCGAAGTGCGCGAACGCCAGCAAGGCTCCTTGGAAACCGGCGCCCGCATCAATTTTGCGCTTGGGCAGGCCGCTCATAGCACGACGCAGCGGGATTAGTCGGGGCCGTGATGTCTGCTTTCTTCATTAATCGGCCGATTTTCGCTTGGGTCATTGCCATCGTCATCATGCTCGGTGGCCTGCTCGCCCTGAATTCTCTCCCGATATCGCAGTATCCTCAGATTGCCCCGCCAACGGTGCGCATCAGCGCGACCTATGCCGGTGCCGATGCTCAGACCGTCGAGAACTCGGTGACGAAAGTTATCGAGCAGGGCATGACCGGCATCGATAATCTCGACTACATGACCGCAACTTCGACGTCGACCGGGGCTGCGCAAATTACACTGACATTCACGAACGCGGCCGATCCAGATGTCGCGCAAATGCAAGTGCAAAATAAGCTGCAACTTGTGCAAGCGCAGCTGCCGAGCGTCGTCCAGAGCAACGGAATAACTGTTACGAAATCCTCGACTGGATTTCTCATGGTCGTCGGGTTCGTCTCGAAAGACGGTAAGCTCAGCTCTGAGGAGCTGTCGGATTATGTCGATAGCTCACTGACCGACACGCTGCGCCGCGTAGATGGTGTCGGCGAAACGCAGCTTTTCGGCTCGGCGTTCGCGATGCGCATTTGGCTCGATCCCGACAAGCTCGCTAAATACAAACTCATGCCCGGCGATGTCGCGGCGGCGATCGAAGCCCAAAATACGCAGGTTGCCGCCGGACAGCTCGGAGGGCTTCCGGCACGCAAAGGCCAGCAACTCAATGCAACTGTGACGGCCCGCAGCCGGTTGGAAACGCCCGAGCAGTTCCGCAATATCATATTGAGCAGCGCCACCGACGGATCGCTCGTGCGCCTGAACGACGTCGCAACAGTTGCGCTCGGCGCTGAGGACTATACGACGTCGTCGCTCTATAACGGCATGCCAGCAACAGGCCTCGGAATAAGTCTGGCAACCGGCGCGAACGCAATAAGCACTGCGGAAGCCGTTAAAAAAGCAATCGCCAAACTTGCTCCGACCTTTCCGCCTGGCGTGGATGTCGTCTACCCCTATGACACGACACCGTTCGTAAAGCTGTCGATCGAAGACGTCGTAAAGACCCTTCTCGAAGCGATCGTTCTGGTCTTCGTCGTGATGCTGGTATTTCTGCAAAATTTACGCGCTACTTTCATTCCGACCGTAGCCGTTCCTGTCGTTCTTCTTGGAACGTTCGCCGTCCTTGCCGCGTTCGGGTATTCGATCAACACCCTCACCATGTTTGCCATGGTGCTTGCGATCGGACTTCTCGTCGACGATGCCATCGTGGTCGTCGAGAATGTCGAGCGCGTCATGCGTGAAGAGGGGCTTTCGCCAGCGGACGCAACGCGCAAATCCATGGGCGAGATCACCGGGGCTCTCATTGGCATTGCAACGGTCCTGTCAGCTGTCTTTCTGCCGATGGCGTTTTTCGGCGGATCCGTTGGCGTGATTTACCGGCAGTTCTCGGTCACGATTATTTCCGCAATGGTCCTGTCGGTTCTCGTTGCACTTATTCTAACGCCGGCGCTTTGCGCAACTATTCTGCGCCCTCATAGCAAGCCCAACAGATTTGCTTCCTGGTTCAATCGTACGTTCGATTTCGGTGCGGCAGCCTATCAAAGCGGTGTCGGCGGTATAATTTCACGGCCGTGGCGGTTTATCACGATTTTCTCGACAATTACCGTCGCGATGGGATGGATGTTCGTGAAGCTCCCGTCATCATTTCTGCCGGAAGAAGACCAAGGCATCATCATCACGAGCGTCCAGCTGCCTGTTGGCGCGACTCAGGATCGGACCCTGAGCGTTCTCTCGCAAGTTACAGACCATTATCTCAAAGATGAGAAGGACGCGGTCGATGGCGTCATGACGGTGGTCGGTTTCGGATTCGGCGGACAGGGCCAGAACGTCGGCATGGCGTTCGTCAGTCTGAAGGATTTCGCTCTGCGCAAGTCGCCTACGCTCAGTGCAACTGCCGTAGCCGGTCGCGCGATGATGGCATTCTCCAAGAACAGGGATGCTCAAATCTTTGCCCTGAACCCGCCAGCGATCCAAGGAATGGGAAACAACAGCGGCTTTGATCTCTATGTGCGCGACGTAACAGGTGCGGGGCATGAAAAGTTGATGGCCGTGAGAAATAAGCTCATTGCACTTGCTTCCCGCAGCTCGCTCCTCTCGGGAACCCGTCCCAACGGTCAAGAGGACACCCCCCAGTTCTCCATTGACGTCGATGAAGACAAAGCGAGCGCGTTGGGGCTCGGCATCGGCGATATCAACACGACGATAGCAACAGCTTGGGGCAGTAGCTATGTGAACGACTTCATCGATCGAGGGCGAGTTAAATCAGTCTATCTGCAGTCCGCGCCCGATTTTCGAATGCAGCCAGACGACCTCAACCGGTGGTATCTGCGCAATTCATCAAGCGGTATGGTCCCGTTTTCGGCGATTGCCGCGAGCCATTGGACTTTCGGTTCACCGCGGCTTGAACGTTACAATGGCGCTTCGGCCGTTGAGATACAGGGATCTCCGGCGCCAGGGGTGAGCTCGGGCGATGCGATGGATGAAATCGACAAGCTGACGAGCCAACTACCCAGTGGCTACGATCACGAATGGACAGGGATCTCCTATCAGGAGCGGCTTTCCGGGAGCCAGGCCACTTCACTCTACGCGATTTCAATTTTGGTCGTCTTCCTCTGCCTGGCAGCTCTCTATGAGAGCTGGTCAATTCCCTTTGCCGTGATGCTGGCGGTTCCTATTGGCGTCTTCGGGGCTCTCCTGGCGGCGTTGCTCTTCAATCAAACGAACGACGTCTATTTCAAAGTCGGATTGCTGACGACGATCGGCCTTGCAGCCAAGAATGCAATTCTGATTGTGGAATTCGCCATCGAAAACCAAGCCCGTGGCATGGAACTCGTCGAAGCGACAAGAGTGGCTGCAAAACAGCGGCTTCGTCCAATCCTCATGACGTCCTTCGCGTTCATTCTTGGCGTCACGCCGTTGGCGATTGCATCAGGCGCGGGATCGGGTGCGCAGAATGCCATCGGCATCGGTGTTATGGGCGGAATGATCGCAGCGACCGGGATTGGAATCTTTTTCGTTCCGCTGCTGTTCGTTGTCGTTCGTCGAATTTTTGGGCGGAAGGGGACGACGGATACGACGAAGGAGAGCTTAGGCCGTGTGTAAAGCATTGGGGGAACGCAGCCGGAATGCTCAAAAAATTGGGGACCTTATGACGATTAGCTTCATCGTGCGCTCATGGCGACGTATACGCCTGCGCATGGCGCTGCTCATGTTACCCGGCTTTCTTGCTGGTTGCGCCGTTGGACCCGATTACCAAACACCTTTGCTGCTGTTGCCCACGCAATGGGGGAGTGCCAAGCAGGCGCAGCGCAATGCACCGCGCCTCAACAATTGGTGGTACGGCTTGCACGATGCGACATTGAATGACCTCATGGAGCAGGCGGTTGCGGGAAATCTCGATGTCGCGACAGCAAAAGCGAACATCCGTGAGGCTCGTGCCACCCTTCATCAGGCGCGCGGAACTCTCTTTCCGGTCATCGATGGTGTGTCATCTTCAACCTGGAACGAAGCATCATCGGATGGATCGACATCTGGCGTTTCGACTTTCAGCCGGCAATTTGAGAAAGGTTTTGACTCAAGCTGGGAGATCGACGTTTTCGGCGCCAACCGTCGCGGGCTAGAGGCCGCAGTTTACGGAAGCGAGGCCGCGGACGAACAGCTTCGCGCTACTTTACTGACGCTTGTCGGGGATGTCGCGTCCTACTACGTCGATGTCAGGGGCTATCAGGAAAGAATAGCACTTGCGAAGCGCACGGCTGCTTCGCAACGCTCAACGGCCGGGCTAACCCGCGCCAAGTTTCAGGCCGGAACGTCTTCGGCGGTCGATCTTGCGAACGCGGAAGGCCTTGCCGCTGGTACCGAAGCAAACATTCCCGAGCTGCAAATCAGTCTCGCGGAATCGATCCATCGTCTCTCGGTTCTAACAGGACAGCCTCCGTCAGCATTGAGCGCGGGGCTGAATAAGGCTGCACCTGTTCCCAGTGCCCGCTTGAATGTCCCGGCCGGAATTCCGGCAGACGTTTTGCTGAATCGCCCGGACGTTCGTCTCGCCGAGCGTCAGCTTGCGCAATATACGGCTAAAATCGGCCAGGCCGAGGCGGCCCGTTATCCAAGCGTAAGTCTCACCGGCGACATCTCGACGTCGGCGACGCATTTCGGCGATCTCTTCAAAGGCTCGACGATCAGCTGGGCTTTCGGTCCCTCGGTTACTGTCCCGATCTTTCACGGCGGTCAGCTCAAAGCGGCAGTCGAATTGGCCGAGGCCGAACGAGATACGTACTTCATCGCCTATCGCTCGTCGGTCTTGACAGCCCTAGAGGATGTCGAGAATTCGCTCGTCGGACTTTCGCAGGAACGCGTGCGCAATCGTAAGCTGTCTGAATCGGCGAAGGCTTATCGGCAAGCCACAACTCTGTCACGGGCGCTTTATCAATCGGGGTCGACAAGCTTCCTCGATGTCCTCGATGCGGAGCGATCGCTGTATTCGGCTGAGGATACGCTGATTGAGAGCAATGTCTCGATCGTCAAAGATTATATCTCGTTGAACAAAGCTCTTGGTGGCGGCTGGAACAAACCCGTGGACGCATCCCAGCCGGAAATCATCGACAGGAATACGGGGCCCCACTTTGCGTATAGATCGTGAGTTTACAGTTGCGGCCCCGGACCAACGCATTCGCCGCATCCTCATTGCGTCGGTTCTAATTGTAGTTGCTGCTGCCGCGGTCTTTGTCAGCACTAAATACCTTTCGACTGGCCAAAGGTCGAACGTCATGACTGCTGCGGTCGTGCGTGGGGACATCGAGGAAACCGTGCTCGCGACCGGAACGCTCAAGCCCGTCAAGCTTGTCGCCGTAGGCGCACAGGCGTCGGGCCGCATCACATCAATCAAGGTCGCTCTCGGGCAGACGATCAGGAAAGGCAGCCTGATTGCGGAAATCGACTCGATGACTCAGTCGAACGCACTTCGCACGGCGGAAGCCAATCTCGAAAATATCCGAGCGCAGCGTAGGGAGAAGGAAGCGACGTTGGTCAACGCCAAATCCTCGCTTGCTCGGCAGATAAAGACTCTAGCGCAAAATGCATCATCCCAAGCCGATTACGATTCTGCGGTCGCCGCTCTCGATACGACTACCGCACAGATAGCGGCCCTCGATGCCCAAATCACAGAAGCCGAAGTTGCCATCGAGACGGCGCGCGTCAATCTCGGATATACGAGGATCACCGCTCCAATAAACGGAACCGTTTTGTCGATCGTCTCTCAAGAAGGTCAGACAGTAAACGCAACGCAATCAGCTCCAACCATCGTCATCCTCGGGCAACTCGATGTCATGACCGTGCGCACGGAGATTTCCGAAGCCGATATCGTCAAGGTTGAGCCGGGACAGTCCCTTTACTTCACGATCCTCGGTGACCCCGATCGCCGATATGAGGGAAAGCTTCAATCCATCGAACCCGCGCCGGAGTCGATCACAAGCGATTCGAGCTTCAGCTCATCGTCTGGGGAATCGAGTTCTTCAAGTTCCTCGTCATCGAGCTCGTCGTCGGCCATCTACTACAACGGCGTGTTCGATGTACCCAATGCCGACGGGCATCTGAGGACCTATATGACCGCCGAAGTCCACATTATCCTGGGGCAGGCCAAGAACGTTTTAACGGTGCCATGCTCAGCAATCACGAGAAGCGCCGACGGATCCTACTCAGTCGCCGTCATCGATACCAACGGAACGATTTCAAAACGCGCCGTTGAGGTGGGGCTGAATGACAAGGTCGTGGCCGAAATCAAATCAGGCCTGAAGCTTGGAGAGCGCGTTGTCACGGGCGAACTTTCCGCCGATGCGTCGACCACAAATTTAAGGCCGGGACCGCCGCCGCCGATGGGTTTTTGAGATCATGACGGAACCGCTCATCGAATTGCGAAAAATTCGACGCGAATATCCATCGGGTGACGGTGTTATCGCGGTGCTAAAAGATGTCGATCTCACGATCAATCGTGGCGAGATGGTCGCGATTATGGGCGCTTCCGGCTCCGGAAAATCCACGCTGATGAATATCCTCGGCTGTCTCGATCGACCGACATCAGGAAGTTATCGGATCGACGGCCGAGAAACTTCATTGCTAAACAGCGACGACCTCGCAGCCCTGCGCAGAGAACATTTCGGCTTCATTTTTCAGCGATATCATCTTCTCAGCGATTTGACAGCGCTCGGCAATGTCGAGATGCCAGCAATATACGCTGGTCAACCTGTGCAAGCGCGCCGATCTCGAGCGCTTCGGCT
The DNA here is from genome assembly GCF_000253295.1 of Hyphomicrobium sp. MC1. Taxonomy (NCBI): domain Bacteria; kingdom Pseudomonadati; phylum Pseudomonadota; class Alphaproteobacteria; order Hyphomicrobiales; family Hyphomicrobiaceae; genus Hyphomicrobium; species Hyphomicrobium sp. MC1. Next base: position 1,698,150 of record NC_015717.1, read on the forward strand.
TCTCACCGACCTAGGAATGGAAAAACGCGTTCATCACCGACCTGGCCAACTGTCAGGCGGGCAGCAACAACGGGTGTCGATTGCGCGCGCGTTGATGAATGGCGGTAACGTCATCCTTGCAGATGAGCCGACTGGAGCGCTCGACAAGCACAGCGGCGAAGATGTGCTTCGTATTCTTGGCGACTTTCACGCCGCCGGGGAGACGGTAATCATCGTCACGCACGACCTAGCTATTGCCCAGCGGGCGGAACGCATCGTCGAGATTAGCGATGGTGAAATCGTGTCCGACCGCGCTAATCCGAAGGCTGGCCCGGTCGTCGCAGAAGGACTTCGCCAGGCATCGGATACCGCTGAAAAGCCTCTCCAAGAGACGACACGTCTGTCCGATCTGGCACGCGTTCGCGAAGCGTTGCAAATGGCAATTCTCGCGATGAAGGCCCACAAGCTTCGAACATTTCTGACGATGCTTGGCATTATCATCGGGATCGCATCCGTTGTGTCCGTTGTTGCATTGGGTCAGGGTTCGCAGCAACGTGTTCTCGCCAACATATCGAGTTTAGGGACGAACACGCTCGAAGTTTTCGCGGGTAAGGATTTCGGTGATACGCGTTCGGGCAAAATTACGACTCTGGTGGTCGCTGACGCCGACGCGCTCGCGAAAAATGCTTATGTCGCAGCCGTCACGCCGACGGTTTCAACTTCAAGCACCGTGCGCTTTGGAGCGATAGAGGCATCTGTGCTCGTCAACGGCGTCGGAGACCGCTATTTTCTTGCCAGGGGAGCAAAGCTCGCCGCAGGACGATTTTTCGATGCCGACAGCGTCCGCCAGAGGGCGCAGGACGTCGTCATCGATGAAAACACCCGCAAGACTTTATTTGGGAGCGGTGACGTCGATCCGCTCGGGAAAGTCCTTCTGATCGGCAAAGTTCAATGCCGGATCGTCGGCGTGATGCAACCGCAGCAGGGAGGATTTGGATCGAGCCAGAATCTTTCCCTGTATTTGCCCTACACGACGGTTCAAACGCGATTTCTCGGTAGTTCATCGTTACGCAGCATAACGGTGAAGGTTGCCGATGATGTATCGACCAATCTCGCGGAGCAAGGCGTCACCAAATTTCTTATCCAACGGCATGGCACAAAAGACTTCTTTATTTTGAATACTGACGATATTCGGCAGACGATTACGAGCACCACCAAGACGCTAACGCTTCTGATCGCAGCCATCGCGATCATCTCATTGATCGTTGGTGGCATCGGCGTCATGAATATTATGCTCGTATCGGTGTCAGAACGCGTCAGCGAGATCGGCGTGCGGATGGCTGTCGGCGCCCGCCAAAAGGACATTCTTCAACAGTTCTTAATCGAAGCCGTTTTGGTTTGCCTGATCGGAGGGTTTCTTGGGATTATGTTGGCGTTGGGCGTTGGTGGCGCGTTCAATCTGCTGAGCGGAAATTTCCAGCTCATTTATTCCACAGCGTCCATGCTCATCGCCGTCTTGTGCTCTAGCCTCATCGGGATCGTGTTCGGCTACCTTCCAGCGCGGAACGCCTCGCGACTTGACCCGGTTGTTGCGCTCGCAAGGGTTTGATAAGGGTTAGGAGGTGAGCAAATGAACGCGGCTGTCGTCAAACGCAGAGCCTTGTTTCCGCTCCTACACTTCGGCGGATCGCAATGGCGATGCGCGATGCCCATTGTTCCGGCGTTCCAGGCATAGTGACTCGTATGTTGAAGATCGGTGGCCGGTCGAAGCGGCTCACTGACGCCGTTTTTAGCCGATCTACCCAAATGATATAAGCGCTGCGATGTGCTTGAAAAGCATCGCGTATATCTTCCGTTTCGCAACAGAGATTCGCGATGACGAATTGTCCTGACTTGGCGACTTGATCGGCGACCCAACCCAGATGGCGTGCGATTTCGATTGGACAAGTCAGCTGCGCTGAGGCCGCAAACTCGTTCCCTTCGAACGTTACCGCCGGCAGCTTAGAAGCAAGTGTTCGCGCAAGCGTCGATTTTCCGGAACCTGGCGGACCAATGATTAGAATTTTGCGCATGCGATAACAGCCCAACCCAACATCTAAGAGATTCTGAACAGGGTATATAAAGAAACGGTTGGATGGTAATTCGGTTTGGTATCAGAATGTTACGAAGTATTTCTCTTCGGTCTCAGATGCGCACGTGAAAGCCGGCGGATATGCCCGTAAGCGCAGTTAGATAGGCCGTCAGATAATTATAGGTTGCCAAAGGTCAGCAGCGTCTGCTCGCTTATGCGAGCATGAGCCGCCGTTGGCGGATCACCGCCGTCAGGTCTACGTTAAATAGGCGAATTTATCGGCAACGGCCGGCGTTTTTCAAATGATAGGCCGGGAACAACCAACCAGGCGCGTGGAAGGCGCCAATGTCGCGTCAAGACCGCCTCTGGCCCATCGCGTCATTTGTCGGTTGTCCGCTTTTGATCTGCTTGCCGACGTGACGCGGCGCGTCCGAACGGCATCGACTTTCGATAACGGGCGTCCGCTTTCTCTGGAGGCTGTGTGAAAACGCGCGCATTCTGATGAACCAATGTACGATTCCCGTGAGCTTGAGCGGGAGGATCGAATGGGTCGGTTTATCGAGGGTGCGGATCGGACACAGTCAACGCTTCTGCCGGAGGCGATTGACGACTACGTCGGCGAGGAAAACCCCGTCCGTGTGGTCGATGTCTTCGTCGATGCGCTTGATCTGGCGGCGCTCGGCTTTGAGGGCATTGTTCCAGAAGAGATGGGCCGCCCGAGCTACCATCCGGCAACGATCCTGAAGATCTACATCTACGGCTATCTCAACCAGGTGCAGTCCTCGCGTGGCCTTGAGCGCGAGTGCCTGAGGAACCTGGAGCTGATCTGGCTCACCGGGCATCTGGCGCCGGATTTCAAGACCATCGCCGGCTTTCGCCGCAACAACGGTCCCGCAATCCGCAAGGTATGCCAGCAGTTCGTCGCTCTTTGCCGCGGCCTCGATCTTCTGGACGCCGGCATTGTCGCGATCGACGGCATCAAGTTCAAAGTCGTCAATGCCAAGACGAAGAGCTTCACGCGAGAGAAACTCAAGCGGCGCCTTGGCGAGATCGATGATGCCATCGAAAGGTATCTCGTCGAGCTCGACCGTGCCGACGAAGTGGTTGGCAAGACCGGCATGTCGGTTCCCGATGGTCGCATCGCGCGCGCAAACAAGAAGCTGGCCTACTGCGGGCGAGAAGCTAATGCTTTGAAGACCATCGAGCAGCGCATGGACAAAAGCGGAGAGACGCAGGTTTCTCTGACCGATCCCGATGCCCGCGCCATGGCGACGACGCGCCGGAAACCTCGCGTCGTCGGCAACAACGTGCAAAGTGCCGTCGAGACCAAGCATCACCTGATCGTCGCGCACGAAGTGACGAACCATGGTTACGATCGTGATGCCTTGGCGATGATGGCACGTGCGGCGCGTGAGGAGATGTCCAGCGACGACATCGAGGCGATTGTTGACAAGGGCTATTGATCGTTGCGTGTGAAGAGGTCGGCTTCCCGGTCACCGTGCCCAAGCCGCACACATCCAACGCAGCCGCCCATGGACGCTTCGATCGAGCTGACTTCACCTATGTTGCCGGCGAGGATGCCTACGTCTGTCCGGCCGGTGCGCGGTTGACGTACCGCTTCACTAATACAGAGGCCGGCAAGACGCTGCATTCTTACTGGGCAGATGCGTGCGGAAGCTGCGCCATCAAAGGCCGGTGCACCACCAGCAAGCAGCGCCGCGTTCGTCGCTAGGAGCACGAGGGCGTCCTCGAGCGCGTACAGCAGCGGCTCGACGATGACCCCAACAAGATGTCGTTACAGTGCCAAACGGTCGAGCACCCGTTCGGGACGATTAAGGCGTGGATGGGAGCACCCCCCTTCAAGATGAAAACGCTGAAGCACGTTGCGACAGAGAGGGCGCTGTACGTCCTAGCCTACAAACTGAAGCGGGTGATGGCGATCCTCGGCGTGCCGAAGCTGCTCGGGGCGATGTGAGGGTCAGCGGGCCACCTCGGCCGTGTTGGTAGGTGGGTCCGCTCCTTCGTTCTCACACAGCCTCCCGAGCAAGCTGACTTCAGACAACGCACGAAGCCATTGCCTGGAGCCATCATTGGAAAGTCGCCATTGCCTCAAGAAGCGGACTTCGGTCACCTGTCGCTAAGGGCCAGCAGGAAATATGTGCTTTGGCAATGAGTCTGCACTGCAATACTTCGTTACATTTCCTAACGGTCAGGAAATCTGGTTCGCAGTTCGGAGCATTATATTTCGGACATACAGACTGAGTCATTCCGCATCTTCGCCTGAGCCCGTTTGTGCGTTTTCACGCTTTGAAACTTCTTCGAAGGGCAAGGCGTGAGAAAAAGGTGAAGCGTGTCATCTTATTCAGAGCGCATCGCGATTTTCATCGACGGACCAAACCTCTATACTATGGGGCAAAGTCTAGGATTTGAAATCGACTTCAAACGCTTCCTTGCCGTCTGCAAACAAAACCGGCGGCTGATTCGAGCATTGTATTACACCGCGCTATCCCACGAACAAGAATATTGCGCGGTGCGTCCTCTGGTGGACTGGCTCGACTTTAATGGCTTCTCGACGGTCACGAAGGCGGCCAAAGAATTCTTGGACGGCAACGGTCACCGCAAGATCAAAGGAAATATGAATATCGAGTTGGCCGTCGACGCCATGAAGCTCGCAATAAACCTCGATCATATCGTGATCGTGTCAGGGGATGGCAATCTGCGCTATCTGGTCGAGGCCTTGCAACACATGGGCAAGCGCGTCAGCGTGATGTCGACCTTAGCGACCCAGCCTCCGATGATCGCTGACGAATTACGGCGGCAGGCGGATCACTTTATCGATCTGGCGGACCTCGAAAAGGAGATCGCACGAACAAAAAATATCAGAAGAAAGACCTGATGCGCGCTATCGGCGTAATCTCACAAGCTGCGCGGCAGCTGTAGTGTCGCCAGCAAACCGCCGTCACGAGGGGAATTGAGTGCAATCGTGCCGCCCTGCGCAGAAATGATATCTCGGGCGATGGCCAATCCAAGCCCCACGCCGCCGGTTTCCCTGTTGCGAGATTGTTCAAGCCGCTGGAAAGGCTGAAAAGCTGTCTCAATTAGTTCATCCGGAATCCCGGGACCGTTGTCCCTCACAGTGACAACGACGTGCTCGCCATTCAGCCGAAGCCCAACGTGTGCGGACTCTCCGTATTTCACTGCGTTGTCGACGATATTCATGAACGCTCGTTTGGTCGCAATAGGCTGACAGGCGGTGAGCAGATGATCCGGACCTTGGTAGTAGACGCATGCGCCCGCATCCAAAAAATTATCGCAAATCGTGATAAGCAATGCGCCGAGGTCCACCCGCTCCGCCTTTTCGCGTTTCAAGTCGTCACTCGCGAAAGCGAGCGTCGCCGAAAGCATCTGTTCCATCTCTTCGACATTCTTGACGAGTGCGTCCTTGCTCGGGCTGTCAGCCAATTCCTCCGTCGTCAGGCGAAGTCGGGTTAGGGACGTTCGAAGATCGTGCGATATGGCAGCGAGCATGTGCGTCCGCTCATCGACGAAATTCTTGATGCGGTTTTGCATCTCATTCAGTGCGCGGCCGACAACCGCGAAGTCTCCCAGCTTCTTTGTATCGATCGGAGTGGCGTTCCGATCAATCCCAAGCCGTTGGGCGGCGCTAACAAGATCATCGATTGGAGACAGCGTGCGCTTGGCTGTCCAAATCGATAGGAAAGAGATTAGAAGGATCGCGCCGGCGGCGGTGATCATCGGTGGACTAAAAAGCGGACCCAATCGTGGAGGACGTTGCGACTCGATGTGCAGCCAGCTGCCGTCAGATCCTCGAACCAAAATACTGAAGCCGCCGATGATGGGAATATCCGGTTCATCGTTGGCCAAAACACCGGTCGGCAAATGTTGCTCGAATCCCGCTGGTACGAACTGAGTATTCTCGTTGTCTCCCGGAAATGCGGGACCTCCGCGCGCCTCGATTGAGACGCTTCTGACGGTTCCGCTCAGGCTTGCACGCAGCGAACGCTCCAGCCGGATAAAGAATTCAGGCACAACGCGCTCTGGGCTTGGTGGCTCCATACGTATCTCGTCCCACGAAATGAAAAGATGCAGCTCGTCGCTGAGCGTTTTGGCGACATCTTTGCGACGCGTCGTCTCGACGTCGAAGATTTTCTTCGTTGCTTCGCTCGTTTCAGAAATCAGCCAGCGCGCGCTGTAGATCGTTTGTGTGGGAGGCGGCAAAAAGAAGAATGTCGCCGCATTGAGCCCCTGCAAAAGAAGCAGTGCGGTAAGCATCGTGAGTGCAATGCGCGTGCTGAGGCCGACCCGAAATTTTCGCATGGGGGTTGCTTTCAATCGCGCGTCGCTTCGCTGTCGATCGGGGCGGTGAAAATATAACCGCCGCTGCGAACGGTCTTGATGAGCGTCGGTTGCGCGGGATTGGATTCGATCTTGCGCCGCAGTCTGCTGAGCTGGACGTCGACTGTGCGATCAAAGGGCGTGCTGGAGCGTCCGCGCGTCAGGTCGAGAAGTTGGTTTCTGGTCAGGACTTGCTGGGGCCTTTCGACAAATGCGAGCAGCAAATCGAATTCTCCCGCTGTAAGATCGACGAGGACATTATCCGGATTTCTCAGAACCCTTCTCACCGTATCGAGATGCCAACCGTCGAACACGTAGATGCTCTGCGTAACCGGCTCTTCTTTCGAAAGAGCGTTCTGCGTTCTGCGAAGAACCGCACGGATACGCGCAAGAAGTTCGCGCGGACTGAATGGCTTTGTTACGTAGTCGTCAGCACCGATTTCCAGACCAATAATGCGATCCGTCTCGCTCGACATCGCAGTCAGCAATACGATCGGAATCGGCCGGGTCGCTCTTAGTCGTCGGCAAAGAGACAAGCCGTCCTCGCCCGGCATCATGATATCGAGAACGATAAGATCGAATTTCCCCACCTCAAGCGACTTCCACATCGCAATATCGTTTCCGGCTTCTGTGACGCGAATGCCGTTCGAGACGAGAAAGCGAGCTAGGCCGGTGCGTATCTGTTTATCGTCGTCGACTAGCAGGATATGGGGAGATGCAAACAACTTATCGCCTTTGGGGTTCTAACTGGCATTCTATCTTCTTTATTGCTTGGTCAGCCACACAACAATCTCATTTCTGTAACGGACCGTTACAGTTCGAAGTGTCCCCGAAATCCAAACCTCCCTTCGCTCTGTTAGATACGGCGCAACCGGTGATCGCGAGAGCTTTGAAAGCTTTTTGGTGATCCGCCGTGAAGCTGAGGAGGTTGTCGTGTCCAGGAATAAACGATCCGTCATCGTAGTGACGGCTGCCGCCGCAATGTCACTCGTCTGTGGCGCCGCCATCTATTCGAGTGCGGCCGCAGAGCCAACCAGCAAAATGCCGCCGCAGCAGCAAATGGCGATGGGGCCCGGTATCCATGGAATGGGCGACAAATTCCCGGGTTGCGGAATGTTCGCGTCCATGCCGCCGCCCCCGCCGCCGCATGGTCCTCGTCCCTTGGCTTCGCTTCTGTCCGAAGCTGAGACCGAGATCGGCATTCGTGTCGAACAACTTGATGCTTGGCGCGACTTTACAGACGCGTTGCTGAATGTCGCCAAGCCGCCTCGTCCCGGTAAGAAAGAGCCGGAACCGGCGGCGGGTGATCAACAAAAGCCCTTCGCGTTCGCTGAGAAAATGGCAGATGACGCGGTCGCGCGCGGTCACGATGCAGAAGCCCTCAAGAAAGCTATCGAAGCTCTTCGGGCAAAACTCACGCCCGAACAGTTGACCAAAGTTAGTGCAATAGAACAGCGCATCATGCCTCCGCCGCACGACGGACCGATGCCGCCGCCGCCTTTCAATCTCGTTCCGCCTCCGGGTTTGGGTGGCGGGAACGGACCTGACGGTCTGCATCCCGACCCGTTGTGAGCGGAGATGCTGGGCGCGGAGCTTCCTATCTCTTCGCGTCCAGCACATTTGAGGAGACGGCGATGACACGCTTTTACGAAATCGGATTGCTGCTCACACTGATGTTTCTGTTCTTTGTTATCGCAGCGACGAGTGCACCCGTCTGATGTCATTTAGCAAAATGAATATGGAACCAAAAAATATGAATCGGCAGCTTTTGCTGAACGTTCAGCCCCGGACGGCGTCCGAGCAATTGGCTCTAAGCCTCATACGCGACGGTGCATTGAGGGAAGAGGAGTTTTTGGAGATGTCGGCGCTGTACCCGAGATGGCAGGTCTATTTGTCGTTGCGCTTAAGAAGGCTCGCGCATTCTTGGGGGCTGGAATTGAGGTTTTAGCAGCTTGATCTTCAGTTTAGGCCATAGATCAGTTGCTGTCGGCGAAGATTTTTGGAACGTGACATGAAACACATGTTTTCCCGACGGCAGGCCGTACGTGGATTGTTGTTCGGCTCTGCGGCCATCAATCTCATCGAAAAACCAACTGCAGCCTATGCCGCTGAGAATTCGCCCGTTGGGCCTCCAGGAGAGTGCACGCTTTTTCCGCAAGCGATCGAAGGACCCTACTATTTCGATCGCAAACTTGTTCGCTCCGATATCCGTGAAGGGCGGCCAGGGCTAAGCACGAACATGCTGCTCACTGTGATCGATGCAACGACATGCAAACCCATGACCGGCGCTCGTGTCGATGTCTGGCATGCTGATGCGTGCGGCGTCTATTCGGGCTATGCGCATCAGGGCGATGATCGCCGGATATCTACGACGGACGAGATCTATCTGCGCGGCACCCAAGCGACAGATGAGAAGGGAAGGGTTCTATTTCATACGATCTATCCAGGCTGGTATCCCGGCAGGACACCACATATCCATGTCAAGGTGTTTCTCGACGAACTTACGCTTGTCACCGGTCAGATTTACTTTCCCGATGATTTGAGTAAGAGAATTTATCGCGAACAGGTGCCGTATAAGCAACGGCCCAATCCCGACACTGACAATAACTCGGACTTCATTTTCAAGGAAGGCAAGCGCGAAGGTGGCGGCATCGTCTTCACCATCGACGAGACGCCAGACGTGTTGACGGCATCACTGGTTATCTCGGTTGACCGCACCGGGGCCGCAGCAAAGAGTTCAATGGGCTGGGGACCTTATCTGCGTCAACTCATCGGCCTGTAAACCAGTGCCCACACGCGGAGATCTTTGAGGCACACCACGGCATCTTAGGCGGCCGTTACGAACGTGTTTGAGACACGCGCGCGTTACGCCGGTTGACTAGCTGGCATTCTTTCCATGCTGGCGTTCGCCTCCGGAACCGGAAAACTCGAGACTGGTTTCGATAACCTCATAGGCCCAGCTCCGAAGCCAGTGCTGTTCGGTTCGGCGGTAATGCTCGCCTAAATTACGCCGTGACACACTCAGTTACACTTCGACGCGCGAAGTTCATCCTTCCTCGGTGTCGATGAGCTACAAACACCAGCGTAGACGCATACATGCCGGTTACTCAGTCGTCTTTCCGGCATGAACTTCTACGCGGGTCTGCCGTTCGCTTCTGTCCCCCACTACCCCGACAGGAGCGGGGCAAGCGGCAGGCCCGCGTTTTTTTGCGCGTTGGCTAATTCAACAAACATAATCCGGAGAGCTTTCGGACTTTTGATCCGTGTTTCAAGCGCATTGATGTTCGAGCCAAGCGAGACGCGGACACCGCCGGAATCCACGGCACCTGCAATATCCGCGTGCGATTGGCAGAAATACCTTTCTGAGACGTCAGCTTTCTCTGCAAAGCGGTGTCGACTTAGAACCCGTTGGCGAAACGGGCCGTGTGAAATTTGTACGAAACGTCGGTGGACGACTCCTAAGTCGGCTTTGCCGGGAGGCTGTGTGAAAACGCGCCCATTCTGACGAACTATTGTACGATTCTCGCGAGCAAACGCGGGAGGATCGAATGGGTCGGTTCATCGAGGGTGCAGATCGGACGCAGGCGACGCTTCTTCCCGAGGCGATTGACGACTACGTCAGCGAGGAGAACCCTGTTCGTGTGGTCGATGCGTTCGTCGACGCGCTCGACCTAGCGGCGCTCGGCTTCGACGGTGTCACCCAGAGGAGACGGGCCGCCCCAGCTACCACCCGGCAACGATCCTGAAGATCTACATCTACGGATATCTCAACCAGGTGCAGTCCTCTCGTGGCCTCGAGCGCGAGTGCGGGAGGAACTTGGAGCTGATCTGGCTCAAGGGTCGCTTGGCACCCGACTTCAAGACGATCGCCGACTTCCGGCGCGACAACGGTCCAGCCCTTCGCAAGGTATGCCAACAGTTCGTCGCCCTTTGCCGCGGCATCGATCTCCTGGATGCCAGCATCGTCGCAATCGAAGGGAGCAAGTTCAAAGCTGTCAACGCGAAGACGAAGAGCTTCACGCGCGAGAAGCTGAAACGTTGCCTTGGAGAGATTGATGCGGTCATCGAACGGTATCTCGTCGAGCTTGACCGTGCTGATGAGGTGTTGAGCAAGACCGACATGTCAGTGCCGATGGCTCGGCTTGAGCGTGCGATCAAGAAGCTGGCCTACTGCAGACGAGAGGCCAATGCCTTGAAAGCAATTGAGCGGCGCACGGACAGCAGCGGAGAGACGCAGGTCTCGTTGACCGATCCCGATGCCCGCGGCATGGCGACGACGAGCAGGAAACCCCGTGTGGTTGGCTACAATGTGCAAAGTGCAGTCGAGACGAAGCATCACCTGATCGTCGCGCACGAGGTGACGAACCTCGGCTACGATCGAGACGCCTTGGCAATGATGGCGCGTGCGGCGCGGGAGGAGATGTCCTGCGATGACATCGAGGCTGTCGCCGACAAGGGCTACCACAAGGGTGAGGAGATCGTGGCGTGCGAGGAGGCCGGTATCCCGGTCACTGTGCCTAGGCCGCACACCTCGAATGCAGCCGCCCATGGACGCTTCGATCGAGCTGACTTCACCTATGTTGCCGGCGAGGATGCCTATGTGTGTCCAGCCGGTGCGCGCCTGACGTACCGCTTCACGAACACCGAGGCCGGGAAGACGCTGCACTCGTACTGGACCGATGCCTGTGGAAAATGCGCCATCAAAGGCCGGTGCACCACCAGCAAGGAACACCGCGTGCGTCGCTGGGAGCACGAGGGCATCCTAGAGCGCGTTCAGCAGCGCCTCGACGATGATCCCAACAAGATGTCGCTACGGTACCAGACCGTCGAGCATCCCTTCGGGACGATCAAAGCGTGGATGGGCGCCACTCACTTCAAAATGAAAACGCTGAAGCACGTCGCTACCGAGATGGCGCTGCACGTTCTGGCCTACAATTTGAAGTGGGTGATGGCGATCCTGGGAGTGCCGAAGCTGCTCGGGGCGATGTGAGCCCCAGCGGGCCTGACCGGTCGTGTCAGTAGGTTGGCCGCTCCTTCTTTCTCACGCAGCCTCTCTGCTTTGCAGACTTGGCGCGACTGAAAGCCAAGACCAGATTTTGGTGCGAGGGATTTCACATCTGACTGGCCCTGCCGCCAAGCATCGAGATGTTTGTTCAGGAGCGCCGCACGTTCGATCGCCGCGGCACAATCCATGCTGAGCGTCTCTCGACGCAGCGTGCAACCGGCGACGTAATCTCGTTTGTGCGGAGCCCAGTAATACGCGACACTACCATTTCGGAGCCGTTCGACCTGCATGTAGCGAGGTCAAGACGGTTTTTCGCATGTCGTTCTAGAGCACCTCCGATGCATCTGTGATGCGGTCTATACGAGCGGACAGCCGATCAATCGTTTTGTCGGTGGGCGCCGGCATCCTGTTCACTGCTATCCTGCAAACGGGTGGCTGGCAGATGTCGCATGCACTGCTCGTCGCCTCCTCAGCCTCGGTGTCTTTGTCGGGGCACGTGTCATCGGTCAGGGAGCCGGTCACATGGCACTCGTAATCGCCGCTCTTGCTGCGGGCGAGACATACAACTTCTTCGCGACCGGAGAGCGGACGGTCATCGAGCGCGAGGCGGGAGTGGACCCTTTGCGGGCCCTCGCCAAGCACAACGCGGCGGTCCGGAAGCTCGCTGCGCTCGAATGGGGGCGAAGGTTCGAGGCCTTCATCGCCTACCATTTATATTAGTCACTTACGATTTTGATCGCCATTGCGAGCGTCCCGAGAGGCTCTATGGGTAGAGACCAATTTGGTTTTTGTCCGCGCGTTAGTTGAGATAAGCCCTAAGAAACGCTCGAAGCTCACGAATTGATTGAATCGGATTGAAGTCCTTGAGGATCATCGCTCGTGCGAACACGCCGTCGAGATACGTTGAGATGAAGCTCGCGGTCTCATCGACATTTACTTTGCGAAATTCGCCGCTCTTGATTCCGTCGGCCAGCATCTGGAGTGCCCTACGCCGCGCTCCGGCCAGTCCAGGCGCTGGCCGACGACGGCCAAGTTCTAACTTAATCCGTGATGAGGCCAGACCGTATTCTGATAGGTTGACCAATTGCTGGGGCCGCTGTTCGGGGTGCTGCCGCGGCGGCGTTTTCCAAAGTTTCTCTCGTATCGCGGTCGTGAAAATATCGCCCCTTTTGTTTGGCCTGTCACTGATGAAACACTTGGCACCGCACTCCACGTGGGGATGATCTTGCTCAGGTCTCGGTGCGGGCGATGGAACTTTAGGACACGAAGAGCATCGCTGCGGCAAAGCCTCGTAACAGTACGTTACAATTTGCGAATTTAGAGAAATCGCGCAGGCCAATTTTCCGCAGAGAAACTCCCTTGATCTGTTCATTAAAATTTTTCTCGTAGAGGATGATCGATTGAGATCGCAAGAAAGGCGAAGCTGCGCGAGTTCAATCTAAGTCTGGAAAGAAGGTAATGCGAAAAATCCTCATCATGGGCCTTCCCGGCTCCGGCAAGACGACCTTGGCATCTTTGCTCGCTCCAAAACTCTCGGCGGTGCACTTAAATGGAGATGCGGTTCGAGAACATCTTAACCGTGACCTCGCTTTTGATCTCCCTGATCGGATTGAACATGCGCGCCGCCTTGGCTGGCTATCGGACCAAATCACCAAAGCAGGGCATTTCGCAGTAGTAGATTTTGTTTGTCCAACTGAAAGCACACGAGGCGCATTCCAAGCAGAAAAGTCAGCATTTATTGTCTGGGTCGATCGCATCAGGGCGGGGCGCTTCGAGGACACGAACAAGATATTCGAAGCACCATCAGTCTACAATATTCGAGTGTCCAGTCAGGGAGCGCCTGAGCAATGGGCAGCACACATCGTTTCAACGGTTCGAATGGCGATCATGCAGACAAGTAAATTCGCAATTTGAGGGTTGCGACAGCAGATGCTTCAAAAATCATTAAATATCTAGGCAAGAGAAATTTGCACATGCGTCACCACTTGCTGATTGCAGGCACCGGCAGGGCGGGCACGAGCCTCCTCGTGCGTATACTCGATGCGTGCGGATTAGAAACTCAGCTCCGGGGGCGGTTCGGTGATATAGGCTGGGACGAAAGTGCTCAAGCTGGTCTAGAAAGTATTCCTGTCCTTGGAGAAAATCAGCCGTACGTGGTCAAATCGCCTTGGAGTTACCAATTCATCGATGAGTTGCTCCGGCGCCCGGATCTGAAGTTAGACTGCGTATTTCTTCCGATCCGAAATTTAGCTGAGGCTACGGCAAGTCGTATTACTCTGGAACTTCAGCACCGCTATCAGACTTGGGAAGCCGCGACCGAGTTGCACGAGAGCTGGCGCGAATGGGGCGTCGTGCCAGGTGGATTGACCTATTCGTTGGAGCCCATCGATCAGTCCCGATTGCTTGCACATTCTCTGCATCGCATGATTGAAGCCCTGGTCAGGCACGACGTTCCCATAAAGTTTCTATATTTTCCAAAGTTCGCCGATGATTTGGAATATTTGTACCGGTGTCTAAAGGGTGCGCTGCCGACCGAACTTTCTTTTTCGGAATTTCAGCGTCGAGTGGTGCCAGTCATTAATCTGCAAAAGATACGAGCCGGTTGCGAATTGCGAGCTGAAATAGAGGTTGTTTCAGATTGTCATCCCGATCGCTTTGTGGAAAGCGAGGGACTACCGTCGTTCGGTACGATTGATAACATCAGTCTCAAAAGAGAACTCAAGTCATTGCGAAATGACCTCATCCGCATCACGGGTGAGCGAGACAAGTTGATTGCTGCCGAACAGCAACGATTACGGCGCTCTTTCAAGCAAGTTATCGTCAGACGGCTTCGCAAAATTGCAAAGTTATCGGATAGACTGCGCGAGTGTGTGCTAAGCTCTAAATAGAGCCGTCGTTCCGGGTCAACCTGACGCTCTAAACGAGGACGGAATTCTAGCCTTTCAAACCGTCAAGTCGGGTTTCGGCGCGAACGTGGAGTGATGCACAGACGATAGACTTTCATGAGCCGATACCACGACTGAATTGCTGAATATTTGATGCCTGTCCATCCTCCAGTAAAATGATGCCTGAAAATATAATATTTGAGAAAATTTATCTGAAATTCAACGGGCAACCTAAGTGCCAAACTCAAAGAAGTACGACTTTTCGCATTCTCAACGAGAAGCCAAGTTCGCTCATCCAACTTCGTTGCTAAATGGGCAAACGAGCGGATGGAGTGGTGATGGATTGAAGCCTTGAGTCTTCCTACAGCAAAATCCCCAGTCAGAACGGAATCATGAATGGGCGAATTTCGGTAGCGCACAACTCGCCGGTCATAAAGTCGGACATACCGATGATCGCGGGGCCAAAAGCGTGGTGCGGTGGCCCCAGGATACACTAGATCTATAGGTATGCTATATGCTCGCCGAGCTGGCGCTTTGTGCTCGAAAAGGCGCCTAATTTCTTCTTGCAAGGCGAGCGTTACGACTTCGTCCGCATCTAGATTGAGTAGCCAGTCATTTCGGCAGATGTCTTCGCCAAAACGCTTTTGTCCGCCAAAGCCTAACCAAGGTTGAGAGATAACTTTACATCCCGAGTTACGCGCGACAGCTAAAGTATCGTCTGTTGAAGCACAATCGATAACAACGACAACTTCATCTACCCACGATTGAACAGAATGAATTGCGTATTCGATACGGTCCGCTTCATTCTTAGCGATTATAAAGCATGACACCGGTAGTCTCTTCATCGCGGCCCCCCTAATATGGGCTGCGCTGCTAGCCAGCCGCTTCGATCGAAGTATGACTAGCCGAACTCAAGTTTGTAACATTTTGCTACTCCCCGAACGCGTCTTCGACAGTTGGAAGTCAAATTGAAATGCAATGATACAAAGTGAAATCTGTCTGTGTAGATAGGAAGCGGATGATCGTTCCTGTAAACTCCTAGAAGGCGTCCTGGCTAGGTCGCCTATGCGGCGATCTCGCTCTGCGGGATTGATCAGGCTCCAAGGTTTGTATTTTGAGAATTGTACGCAATCTAAGCGACTGTCCCGTCATACCGAGGTTTTGAGAAATAGCCGCCGGAGAGTTCATAGTCCGAGCTATGCACATTCTTCGATTAGGAAGACAGGTTCTCTGCGTTGCATTTAGCTATAGAGCGCTCGCTTCCTAAGGGAGAAACCAAGACCATCAGATTGTGGAACTAGCGGCTCGGTGTCTCCCTTGGTAAGGGTTTCATTATCATTGGAGACGGAGCATTTGCCCTGCTCGATCGCGAGACGGCGACGACAGGAATTCAGGACGCTGGGCCGCCAAAAGTTCGCATTGCAGCTGGTAGCCGTCGGCCATCGCTAAATCGTCGACCATCCTAAGCGTCTCTTCAGTCAGACGGTCGAGCGTGTTCTGGGCGCCTCGAGTCGCCGATATCGCCTCGATGTGCGCTGGCGCTCCATCAGACAGGGCGCCTTCGCGCTTGAGCGCCTTTCTCAGATCCGCTCCCGCTTTTCTGATTTTCTGCCGCATGTCGCTAACCCGTCGGCCGCCTTGCCTCATCGGGCTTAATTCGCTTGGCGGCTTGGCCGGCTTAGAATGCGGCTTCAGCTCATCGATCGGCGTTTGCGACGTAAAACCTGCCGATCAGATCCATCGGTGAAAACCGCAACGTCGCCGTGGTGCGTGCTGCGCGGCCGCTATGTTGATGAATGGCCGAATTTGCAAAGGCTGAAAGGCGTAAAGCCCGCGGCGTGCTCGACCTGATGTTGCAGTTGAGGCCAAGGGTCTCTAGCACTTTCGCAGCGAGTAGGCTGATCGGCTTGGAGAGCAGGAAGTGACGGGGGGCGGTGCGCCGTGAACCGAAATCAGACGACAGGCCCGACGTTCGGCTATACGCTCGGCGAGGAAATTCTGTTTAACGATCATTCCCAGCGATTCGGCTTGGCAGCAGTGCGTCGGACCTTTGGAGAACAGGATAAGCGTGCGGCAGTCACGATAAGGCTATCAAGAAGCTTTATGTCGCGGAGAAGATCGAGATGAAGCGCCGTCGCTTGAATCTTGTCGAGGCTACCCGATTGCATTATTTACATTTCCTCGATCACTTGGCGAATGTAATCTACGTATTTTCCTTTACCGAGACTCGCGAGCCAGTGCTCCATTTCGGAAGGTTTAAGATAGCCTAGGCGAAGCGCGATTTCTTCGGGGCACGCAATTTTGAGGCCCTGGCGTCTTTCAATGGTTGCGACGTAATCGCCCGCATCCATCAGGCTCTCGAATGTTCCCGTGTCGAGCCATGCGAAGCCACGACCCATCTTTTCGACGTGGAGCGCATCAAGCGCTAGATACATTTCATTCAACGTCGTGATCTCGAGTTCGCCACGTGCCGATGGTGTAACGCGTGATGCGAGGTCAGCGACGCGCTCATCGTAGAAATAGATGCCAGTGACGACCCAACGCGATTTTGGACTCGTTGGCTTTTCGATGATGGATAGCGCTTTGCCAGAGGCGTCGAACGTGACGACGCCATAGCGTTCTGGATCGGCGACTTCGTAAGCAAAAATTGTTGCGCCACTGTCGCGGTCTGCGGCGGCGCGCAACATGTCGACAAGCCCATGGCCGTAGAAAATGTTGTCACCGAGGACGAGCGCGCAGCGGTCGCCGCCGATGAAGTCGCGGCCGATGATGAAAGCCTGCGCCAGCCCCTCTGGTGCGGGCTGGATAGCATAGCTCAAGCGGATACCGAATTGCTCACCTGAGCCGAGCAGACTTTGAAACAAGGGCTGGTCGTGCGGCGTGGTGATGATCAGGATGTCGCGAATGCCAGCGAGCATGAGCGTCGACAGCGGATAATAAATCATCGGCTTGTCGTAGACAGGAAGAAGTTGCTTTGAAACCGCGAGGGTCAACGGGTAGAGGCGTGTGCCGCTTCCTCCAGCGAGAATGATGCCCTTCAATGTGCTCATGCTGTTGAATCGAAGCCCTGTTTCGGACGTTGCGGTGTTTCGTCATGACGTGCGCCGATCATCCGATCGAGAGCCTCCGATAACGCATCCTGCCATGGGCGGAGCTTTATGCCGTAGACATGTGAAAGCTTGTCGTTGGAGAGCACAGAATAGGCGGGGCGGCGGGCTTTCGTCGGATAGGCGCTTGTTGGTATTGGATGGACGATTGCTTGGGGTCCGCCTCTTCGGGCTGCTCCGTCGATGATTGCGCGGGCGAACCCGTACCAGGACGTCTCACCGCTGTTTGTTGCGTGAAATGTGCCGAAGCATTTGGGGCTTGGCGACAAGGTGCGAAGATGACTGATGATTTGGCAAACCGTCGTGGCGAGATCGAGAGCGTAGGTCGGGCTGCCGCGCTGATCATCGACGACGTTAATCTCGGGTCGTTCGTGATTGAGGCGCAACATCGTCTTCATAAAGTTTGATCCAAACGGACTGAAGACCCAAGCCGTGCGCAGAATGATATGCTTGGGGTTGGCTTCGGCGACGAGGCTTTCACCGGCGAGCTTGCTCTCTCCATAGACACCGAGCGGAGACACTGTATCAGTCTCGACGTACGATGCGCCTTTGCTGCCATCAAATACATAATCGGTCGAAAAATGAATGATTGGAGCGCCGATCTCGGAGGCGGCTTCGGCGGCAGACTGTGCGCCCACTGCGTTTATTGCGAAGGCGGTCTCGGATTCATCTTCCGCCTGGTCGACGGCCGTATAGGCCGCGGCATTGACGATGAAATCGGGCAGCGCTGCCCGGATTGCCTCAGATACCGAAGATGGATTGCGAAGATCGGTCTCCGGTCGTCCGATCTGCACAACGTGATATCCGGATGCGCTCAGAGTTTCGTCGAGGGAACGGGCGACTTGGCCGTTGCGGCCGAGGACCAGAATGGATTTTCCGTCAGATGTCACGCGGAATTATCCGCAAGCTGAGTTTCGTTGATTGGCGAATTATCAATCAGGCCGAGCCTGGTTCCGGAATAGACGTTTTCGCGCAGAGGACGCCACCACCACGCATTATTCAAGTACCAGTCGACGGTTGCGGCAATGCCAGTCTCGAACGTTTGGTCGGCGCGCCAACCTAATTCCGTTTCGATTTTTGTTGGATCGATGGCGTATCGCCTGTCGTGACCGGGGCGGTCGGGCACGAAGGTGATGAGATTTCGTCGCGCGATATCGCCTGGGGAGCGATCGTCAACGAGGTCGCATATGCGCTCCACCACCGCAATGTTTTCAACCGGCGCGCGACCGCCGATATTATAGGTTTCGCCGGTGCGACCGCGCTCGAGAACAGTCGCGAGCGCCTTCACATGATCCTCGACGTAAAGCCAATCGCGTACGTTGCGGCCGTCGCCATAGACGGGTAGCGGTTTGTTTTCGAGGGCATTGAGAATGATCAGCGGGATCAGTTTCTCGGGAAAATGATAGGGACCATAGTTGTTCGAGCAGTTCGTAATCAGCGTCGGCAGGCCGTACGTCTCGTACCAGGCGCTGACGAGATGATCTGATGAAGCCTTGCTGGCGGAATAAGGTGACCTTGGATTGTAGGCGGTGCTCTCCGTGAAGAAGCCGTCACCGTCCAGGCTGCCGTAAACTTCGTCGGTGGAGACGTGCAGGAAGCGGAACGTTTCTCGAAGCGCTGGGGGGCGTTCGCTCCAATATTTCCTGGCGGCCTCGAGCAGGACGTGCGTTCCCAAAACGTTGGTAGAGATGAAAGCCGCAGATGACGAAATTGATCGGTCGACATGAGACTCGGCGGCAAGATGCATGACCGCATCGGGCCGGTATTCAGCGAAGATGCGATTGATGCTGTCGCCGTCGCATATATCGGCTTGAACGAAGTGATAGTTGGCTCGGCTTGAGACCGAAGCGACCGATTGTAAATTAGCAGCGTATGTGAGTTTGTCGACGTTCAGCACGTCCCAGCTGCGCTCATGCACCAGATACCGGACTAATGCGGATCCGATGAAGCCAGCTCCGCCTGTGACGATGACTCTCATTTTTTCCCTCAGAGTTGCAGGATGTGCATTAGAATTCCCCTGAAACATCGTTGAATAACGGGAGTCTTGCATCCTTATCCGATAGAAATGCTTCGGTGGTGGTTACGGGCCAGGCGATATCGAGCTCGGGATCAGACCATAAAATGCCACCTTCGGCTCCAGGCGCGTAATGAGATGAGACCTTGTAGACCACTTCGGTATTTGTCTCCAGCGTGCAGAAACCATGCGCAAAGCCATTCGGAATATAAACTTGATGGCCATTTTCTGCCGATAACTCAGCGGAGACGTGTTGTCCGTAAGTTGCGGATCCTGGCCTCAGGTCGACCGCAACGTCAAAGATTCGCCCCTTACTTACCCGTACTAACTTTGCCTGCGTGTGCGGTGGTCTCTGGAAATGAAGGCCTCTGACCGTACCTGCCTTCAAGGATAGTGACATGTTGTCTTGCAAAAAGACGTCGTCGATGCCGACGTCCCGCAATGCTTTGGAATTATAAACTTCAACGAAAAAGCCCCTAGCGTCATTGAAGCGTCCTGGTCTAATCAGAGCTACGCCTGGAATAGAAAGCTCAACTACTTCTAGCATTAGCTCGCTCGATAATGAAAAGGAGACACAAGAACTTGCTCGGTCATTTCATGCCCAACAAAAATACTCAATACGGTATTTGCTCTTTGCGAATGTCTCGACAAGCTGATCGCTTGACCCTTCTTAATTGGCGGTCTGTCCAGCATCACGGGCTATGGTCTACGTTAGAATCTGGTCGTCATAGATTGGCGGCTGGGCCGGCCGGAGCGTAGGTTGGGCCAGATGCCAGAGACATGATCGCTTCTGACGTCAGGTTGCGGTCTGCGGCGATTTCTCCTTGCCTATTGCGACTGCACTTCAAGGGCGCCCACGGCGTTGTTCGCGTCGGCGCCTTAGATTCCGGCTAGAGTTCTCGTTTGACTCGGTGTGTGCCCAATTTCCTGTCTGGTAGATCCGCGTGACGAAGTCGTCGAAATCAGGGTGGGTGATCGACTATCTTAATAGCAATGTAATCTAGATAATTTGCTCGTAACTGCTTCATCTCGGACCCGATCAGGTCGTATTCATTTTTTCAGCAGCTGCGTGATGCAAGGTCATTCTGCGGCCGAATTAGCACGGTGACAGACGAAAGCGCGCCACCTCGGCGTGATCGACGGCCGTATGGGCTGCCGCGTTGATGTTGAAATTCGGCCGTGCCGTCAAGACAACTTCGTCAAGAAAGCGGGCGACTTGGCCTGTTGGGCTCGAGTGTGCAAAAAACTTGTGCGAAGCCGCGGGGAATGCACAACTGTAGAACTTTCCTAGCCGAAAATTCAGCGGTAACGTGCTGCCATATGTCGAAGATTGCCGTCGTAAATCGACCGGCCGCGTCGAAGATGCGTCCGCGGCTAACGCACACGAGCTTCGC
Organism: Hyphomicrobium sp. MC1; assembly: GCF_000253295.1. Classification (NCBI taxonomy): domain Bacteria; kingdom Pseudomonadati; phylum Pseudomonadota; class Alphaproteobacteria; order Hyphomicrobiales; family Hyphomicrobiaceae; genus Hyphomicrobium; species Hyphomicrobium sp. MC1. Next base: position 1,718,961 of record NC_015717.1, read on the forward strand.
CTGCGCGTCGGGGATGGACCGAAAATGCGGGCCGTGAATCGTGCCAGCCTGGGAGGAGAGCGAAAAATTGCCCTGCACGAACGGTTCTTGAATACCCGCTCGCGAACTAAGCAATGATCAATGCCCTGTAGCAGAGATATGCTGGTCGGCCACTTTTTGGGCCGACTTTCCTTCTAGCAGTTTTCCTTTGCTATCCTTTCCTAGAAAAGCACCATCAACGCGCTGGGGCCTCAAAAACGCCAAGTCCGGTATTGCGGCCGGAGAGTCGTCGCGATTGGGCCACACCGAGACGGAAACACATGTGGACCAAGAAGGGAGCGTGGTACCCTCCCTGGCAGATTTTGATTATATCCTAAGAGGCTGCCCGCCGGTGAGATTTACGTAGAACGAGCTTAGTACTGTCAGCGTTGTTGCGCATGCGGATGCGTTCGTTGACTTTGGCCCTTGTACAAATCAACGTCTTTGGGCGTTGCGCAAGCCAGCGCGGCGGTCAGTCGTGAAAGCAGAGAGAAGCGGATGCCGACGCAGTCGACGACGCCTACAACCCTTGATTTATTGAAACGCCTGGCACGCGAGAATGGCCGGGAGTATGCCCCGCGATACGCCATCGCCATCGTTTGCATGTTGCTTGTCGCGGGTACGACGTCTCTAAGTGCTTATGTGCTGAAGACCGTTATCGACACGATCTTCGTGAATCAGAACCGCGAAGCGTTGATCGGCATTACGTTCCTTATCGTCGGGATTTTCATCGCCAAGGGTGTTGCAGCCTATTTCTCTGAGGTCATCGTCGGCAACATTGGCAACCGTCTCGTGGCGGATACGCAAAAACGCATGTTCAACCACATGTTGAAAGTCGATGTCGCCTTCTTTCAACAACACAGTTCGAGCAATCTCGTCACCCTCATATCTTATAATGCCAGCGCCGTGCGGGACATGCTGACGCTTGTTTCGTTGAATGTGGGTCGCGACTTGTTCACGATCGTGGGTCTCGTTTGCACGATGATCGCGCTCGATCCCGTTCTGTCGGCGATCGCGCTGATCGGCGGTCCTGTCGCTGCGATCTCATCGCGCAAGATGGTGGCGCGCATTAAGAAAGCGACGAAGGGTGAAGTGCATTCGATGGCGGGGATCATCCAGGCGACGCGTGAGCTCAGTCAGGGAGCGCAGGTCGTCAAATCCTTCCAGCTTGAGAATACGATGCGCGGTCGGATGTTTAACGCCATCGAAGCCGTCCAACGACTGTCTAACAAGATGCTGCGCATCCAAGCCGGCGTTAACCCTTTGATGGAGGCTATCGGTGGCTGTGCTGTTGCTGCCGTCATTTTCTACGCCGGCTGGCAAAATCTCTATCATGGCGCAAGCCCTGGCCAGTTTTTTGCGTTTATCACAGCCTTGCTGATGTGCTCCGATCCAGCGCGCCGACTTTCGCGTGTTCAACTGCAACTCGCCTCTGCCTCGATTGGTGTGCGGATGATGTATGAGATCTTGGATACGCCGGCGCGAGAGGACGAGCCACCGGGCAGGCCTGAGCTTTACGTCAAAGGCGGCGAGATTGCGCTTCGTGACGTCGCTTTCAGATATGTGGCGAACAAGCCGGTCATTGAGCACATGACACTCTCCGTGCCTGCGGGAAAGGTCACGGCGCTGGTTGGTCATTCCGGCGGCGGTAAGACCACAGTTTTCTCGCTCCTCCAGCGTCTGCGTGTCCCTGACGCCGGCACCATCGAGATCGATGGCCAGTCGATTGCAGACGTTTCGCTGAAGTCGTTGAGGCAGAACATCTCGGTCGTCGGCCAGGATGCTTTCCTGTTTGAAGGTTCGATCATCGATAACATTCGGGCCGGCCACGAAACGGCTTCTGAAGAGCAGTGCATCGAAGCGGCCAAAGCAGCGAGCGCACACGAGTTCATCAAATCACTGCCGCGTGGCTACGATACGCAGGTCGGCGAACTTGGCGCACAAGTCTCGGGCGGTCAGCGTCAGCGCATTGCCCTGGCACGTGCCTTTCTGAAGAATGCGCCGATCATTCTGTTGGACGAACCGACGTCTGCGCTTGACAGTGAAACGGAAGACGTCATCCAGCGTGAATTGCGACGCTTGACGGAAGGCAAGACGACGCTCGTGATCGCCCATAGGTTGTCGACGATTCTTCATGCTGACTTGATCCATGTGATCGAAGCCGGTCGTGTTATCGAGAGCGGTACTCATGAGCAATTGATGGTCGCCAGCGGTGCCTACAGCCGTCTGTTCAAGCTGCAGTTCGCAAAATTTCTCGAAACGAAGAAACCGCTTGCTGAAGCTATCTAGGCGTGACAGCTCGCTGCGTTGGGACTATCGCACGCGCGGTGGCAAAGAGATGTTTACTGATTTAATTCTGGTTTAACGAGAGAAAGAGGACCGGAATCTACGATCGCTTCCGTGCCCACCACACGGCGAGGTCCTAACTTCGGCTTACTCTTTTCAATGACGCAGAGGGAATTCAGAAACTTCACCGAATGAAGCGATGACAAAATATTATCGCCGATTGAAACATCGTATTTTGACTTGAAGCCTTCGAGTAGGTCGTCTTGCGATTGTGACTGCCAATGCTCCACGTTCAAAAAATCGGTGAGGGCCTTGAATAGCTCCATCGACGATGTGGGATCGCCGAGGCCGCCTTCGAATTGCGACCAGTAGCTGCAGTGTAAATCTTCGATGATGAATATCCCACCGCTATTAAGTATGGGAAAGTACTTTGCGAAGGTCCGTGTGATGTCACTCGATTTATGTGATCCGTCATCTATAATGATGTCGTATGTTGTAGCTTTCGACGTTATCCTTCTAAATGCTTCGTCCGAGTTGGCGTCCCCAACGGCGACAGAGATTGCAGGGTCAGAAAATTTCAGTGAGGCGCACTTTTCGTTGATGTCTGAGCCAACTATAGCTTTGGCGTTCGAAAAATATTTCGCCCAAATCTCAAGGGAGCCACCGTTCTGAATTCCGATTTCCAGCATGGTGATGGGGGCGCTTTGAAAGCGCGAAAACAAGCTCTCGTACTCAATCAGGAAGCTTTCCCATTTGTCGCTGACCTTACCTTCGTGCTTGGCTACGACGTCGAGCAAAGACGGTACCTTCGGAGGTGTCTGTTTGATATTGGACCAACTGCTCATTGAATTTCCTCAAGCGACCTTGAGCCATCCGCTATCTGTTGAACGTACTTGCTGACGCCCTAGTCTTTGTTGCCGTGCAGCGTTTGGCGCGTTCGCTGTTACAAACCACGCTGCGTAAATAGGAGAGGGACAGCCTTGTTGTCGAATACTGCCGCCGACGGACGTTATTGATTATCAAATCCTTGACACATCTTCGGTCTCCACGGCGTTCTGGTCAACCGTATGTATGCAGTTAGTCATAGGCCATGGTTATGCAAGAGGCTCATGATGCCTCGCTCGATCGCGATGTTTTATCTGGCACGTCTTGTCTAGGAGACGCTAAGTTTGAACGGTTTTTAGCGCCGTAAAAATGCAGCTTGCCGGCGTCGATCGTGAGACAGCTACCATTGTAAGGGATTTGCCTGTCCCGCAAAAAAAGCATCTCTTGAACCCAATTTTTCTGGACAAGACTTCTCGATTATCTATGCGGCGGATAATACCGGATGACATATACGTAACTATCGCGTGGCTGGGCGAAGTCTGCCGGGGACGCGATCGAGAGCATTCTCAGTTAGGGCCAGAAGAGCTTCGAAGTTCTGTTCTTTGAGAATGCGTCGGCGTCTTTGCTTCGCAAAATCGTTGCAGAACTGTACGATGCTTATCGCTCATTGCCGGGTCTGCCGGTTACCGGTCGCAGCGCGTTCGAGATAGTGAGGGCGATAACGTCGTGCTAATCGTTCGCGATGATATCGGAGTTGTTGGTGATTCAAACGCTCGGGAACTGCAATTTGATAATCAACTTTTTTCTCTAACAATTTTTTCCACGCAACTATTCTCCCCGATCAGCTTCTCGGTGAGTGGCGGGCGATGCCAGCCACGAAATTTTGACGATCCGAGATTTGCACTCGGCTGGTTGAGCCGTTCCGTGCAAGCCGGACAGAGCGAGCGAGTCCATTTCTCAGGGGTACTGCCCCAGCAAGGCTGGACCGGTCCAATACCGAAGACTGGCATGAAGCTTTTCAAAAGTTGAAGGGTGATCTTGGTAGCCGAGGCGACTAAGCGTGCGGCCAGCTTTTAGCCACAAGTCAGCGTGCTGCTTGGCGCTGAAGTAATTCTTCCAGTCACCCACGATGCCCTTGCGATAGTGACTATTACGGTTTTCCTGGCCCGGTGTGCGGCCGGCCATAGCTTGGAAGCTGGCCTTTTGGAGTGCGGACTTGATCTCCGTGTCCGAAAAATCCATTCCGTGGAAAGTTAACAGGGAGCGAAGCGTTTCTTCCGGATTCTGGACAAGATCCTCAAATTTGGCGCTTGGCACGGAAGAATCCGCTACCCAGGCCAAAGCATCATTATAAACGGGCAGTGTTGTTGACCACTTTACGATATTCCGGTAATTGAACGCAGAACGCTCATCTACGTGTTTCAGGATAGGGTTCTTCGTCTTGAAGCGAGGATCAAGGTACGCTTTATGGAAATACTCTGATACCAACGCGTCACGAATATCGCGGTAAATATAGAATGGCCGAACGTTTAGACGCGCGATTTCTGCGCATACTTTCTCCGAGTGTCGAAGGTGAGTGTACATCACCTTACCTGGGCCGAGTTTCTCGAGTTCGTTGACGCGTATCCCAGTGATGCCATGTGCTCCCATGTCGAATTTCTCGATTCCGGGCAGCGCGGCCAGAATGTTGTTGAGCCAGTTCGAACCCGACTTTCCCAGCGTGATAACTAGATATCGGGGCTCCATACTTCTGCATCCTTTTCATATCGTTTGCCTCTATCGGCGCCTAGCTGCGCGGGTTTGATCGTGCTGGTACGTCTGGTCTGGGGACGCGCGCGATCTTACCCGCTATCAGATTGCAATCCGGCTGAGAGAGATAGTCTGTTCGGCTACGCCTCATGGGAGTTGTCGAGTATAATGTCCTTTTTGCGCATACAGTGATTCGACCGGCGCAAGTGAGGGCCGCTCTGTGGAAAGCGGGGAAAGATGGCACCAGAGGATGCCATCGTTAGGCCGAAATTTATCCTCGGTGGCGATCTGACACTTCAGATCGGTGAATTTTGACGCTATTGATAGCGAGGGACTGATCTTCAAGTGGCGGTATGCATTGGAGCACGAGAGGTGACGTGCCGTTATAGTTCATATATTTCAATAGATTATTGGGCTCTTTTTTTGGGGGCGTCTTAGGTGTTGGTTACGAAGGCGGGGCAATGAAGGCTGTTATTTTAGCGGGTGGGTTAGGCACACGACTTTCAGAGGAAACGGCGGAGAGGCCCAAGCCGATGGTCGAGATCGGCGGCCGTCCGATCCTCTGGCACATTATGAAAATCTACTCCAACGCGGGCATCAATGACTTCATCATTTGTCTGGGGTATCGCGGATATTTTGTGAAGGAGTATTTCGCCAACTATTTCGTGCATCTCAACGATGTAACGATCGACATCAGTGGCAACTCTGTCGACGTTCATAGCCGCCGCGGTGAGCCGTGGCGCGTCACGCTTGTGGACACCGGCGCAGATACCATGACCGGTGGGCGTCTCAAGCGCGTGGCTAGCTATCTCGATGACGAAACGTTTCACATGACTTATGGCGATGGCGTCGCCGACATCGACCTTCAACAGCTCATGGATGTTCACGAGCGTGCCGGTCGGGAGGCCACGGTAACGGCTGTTCGCCCTCCGGGGCGTTTCGGTGCGTTGAATCTGGATGGTGAGCACGTCAAGGGCTTTATCGAAAAGCCTCTTGGCGACGGCAGTTGGATCAACGGCGGATTCTTTGTGCTGGAACCAAGTGTCATTAAGCGCATCGGGGGCGATGAAACAGTGTGGGAAGACGCGCCGCTTGCCGGGTTGGCCGCTGATGGACAGCTTTCAGCGTATCGTCATCACGGATTCTGGCAGCCAATGGATACGCTTCGAGACAAAAGACACCTGGAGCAGCTTTGGCAGTCCGGACAGGCCAAATGGAAAAGCTGGTGACCCCAAATTCCAGTTTTTGGTCCGGGAAGCGCGTTCTTTTAACAGGTCATACCGGCTTCAAAGGCGCGTGGACAACGCTTTGGCTTGAGAAATTAGGCGCGAAGGTCTTCGGTTTGGCACTTGAGCCGATCACCGATCCCGCGCTTTGGAATCTTCTGGGCAGGCCGTTGGGTGACGCCAGCATCGCGGACATTCGGGATCGGCAGGCTGTTCAGCAGGTCTTTGATGCTGCACAGCCGGAGATCCTCATTCATATGGCAGCGCAGGCACTGGTGCATCCATCATTCGAAAGGCCGGCAGAGACGTTCGAAGTCAATGTGATGGGGCTCGCGAACGTACTTGATGCGGCTCGCAATACTGCGACAGTTCGCGCGATCGTCAACGTGACGAGCGATAAATGCTACGAAAACCGCGAGCAGATCTGGTCGTATCGGGAGACGGATCCGATGGGAGGTTCGGATCCCTACAGCGCCAGTAAGGGCTGTGCGGAACTGCTTACGACTTCCTATCGCCGTTCGTTCTTTAATAAGGCCGGCGGCGCGCGCCTCGCGTCTGCTCGTGCAGGCAACGTCATTGGTGGCGGCGATTGGTCCGCCGACCGACTTGTTCCTGACTGTGTTCGAGCGTTTCAAGTGGGCGAGGTCCTGAAAATTCGAAATCCACTCGCGACCCGACCCTGGCAGCACGTTCTCGAGCCGATAAGCGGATACCTGCTATTGGCTGAAGCTCTTTATGAAGATCATCCCGGCATGGCGGAGGGATGGAATTTCGGTCCTCCCGATAGCGACGTCTGGACAGTAGAGCGCGTCGCAAACCATTTGACGAAAGGTTGGGGCGCTAGCGCGACTTGGCAGTGTGACGAGAAGCACTGGCCGAAAGAGTCTATGCTGCTGCGCGTTGATGCTACGAAAGCGCGGGTGCGCCTGAATTGGAACTCTCGTCTCAATGTGGCTGAGGCATTGGACTGGTCCCTCGATTGGTATAAAGCCGTCGCGCGCGGCGAATCTGCTCGCGAGGTGACGTTGCGACAGCTTTCAGAATATGAAGCCCGGGAAACTGCAACCTAATGATACACAAATGTCGTTTTTGCGGTGCGCCGCTTCGCACGACCTTCGCTGATCTCGGCATGGCACCGGTGGCCAACGATTTTGTGTCTCTCGAGCATGCACTGGCGATGGAACCATTTTATCCCTTGCACGCCTACGTTTGCCGCGAATGTTTCCTGGTGCAATTGATCGACTTCCGTCGGGCGGACAGTTTGTTCACGGACGAATACGCATATTTTTCATCCTATTCGGAGAGCTGGCTGGAGCATGCCAGGACTTATGCAACGGCGATGATCGCGTCTGAGAAGCTCACGAACGATTCGCTTGTCGTCGAGCTTGCTTCGAACGACGGCTATCTTTTGCAGTATTTCAAAAGAGAGGGCGTTTCAGTTCTTGGTGTTGAGCCGACCGTCAATACGGCCCGCGTGGCCCTTGAAAAGCACGGTATTGAAAGTGAGGTTGCTTTCTTCGGTAAGGAAACTGCGCTTCGGCTTCGTGAGCGCGGTGTTCAAGCCGATGTCATGGCTGCAAACAATGTTTTGGCGCACGTTCCGGACATCAACGACTTTGTCTCGGGGTTTTCGATCGTTTTAAGGAAGGGAGGCGTCGCGACCGTCGAATTTCCTCATCTCCTACGCCAAATTGAGAACCATCAATTCGATACGATCTACCACGAGCATTTTTCGTATCTCTCCTTTTCAATCGCACGACGGATCTTTGCTGCTCATGAGATGAGGGTCTACGACGTCGCCGAACTGACGACACACGGCGGTTCTCTGAGAATTTTTGTGTGCCACGACGACGATCAAACTCGGCCGGATACGCCAGCAGTCGCTGCAATGTTGGAGCTGGAGAGAGTTCATGGTCTGGGGCAGCTGAACACCTACGAACGGTTTGCCAAAGACATCGTGACCATCAAGTGCGATTTGCTGGATTTTCTAGTGAAGAGCAAACGAGCGGGCAAAAGCGTTGCTGCGTATGGAGCGCCAGCAAAAGGCAACACGCTCTTGAACTATTGCGGCGTGAAAGCCGATATGATCGACTTCACCGTCGATCGCAGCCCTTACAAAGCTGGTAAGCTTTTGCCTGGTTCTCGAATTCCGATTCTGGCTCCAGAAGCTATCGCCGAGCGTAAACCCGATTACGTCTTGATCCTTCCTTGGAATCTTAAAGACGAAATCATGCAGCAGATGGCGCATATCCGCGATTGGGGAGGCAAGTTTGTTACTCCCATTCCCGATATCAGGATTTACGATTGATTTTTGAAGAAACACGCATTTCCGGAGTGTGGCGAGTAAGCCTGGAGCGTCATGAAGACGCTCGCGGTTATTTTGCGCGTACCTTTTGTGCGGATGAGTTCGCGAACCATGGCCTTGCTGCAAATTTCGAGCAGCACAGTGTTGCTAGCAACGTCAAGCGCGGCACGCTACGGGGTATGCATTTTCAATTCCCGCCAAATGCCGAGATAAAATTCGTTCGATGCGTTCGCGGCGCCATCTATGACGTTGCGATAGATCTTCGGCCTGACTCACCGACTTACCGGCAGTGGGTGAGCGAGATTTTGTCGGCCGATAATGGCGTTGGTCTCTATGTTGCCGAGGGAATTGCTCACGGCTATCAAACGTTGACTGACGATGCGGATATCCTCTATCAAATCACACCAAAGTTTCGGCCGGGGTTTGGCCAAGGTGTTCGATGGAACGATCCAGTTTTCGGAGTGGCTTGGCCAATAAGCGATCCGATCTTGTCGGAGCGCGACGCACAATATCCCGATTATAAGCTGTGAGGGTTCTTCTTACAGGCGCAACGGGGTTCATTGGTCGCCAAGTGCTTCGTTCGCTCGTCGATGATGATATAGACGTTGTCGTAGCCTCCCGGTCACATGATCAAAAATCAGATCGCTACCGCGTCGAGGGTGTCGATCTGCTCGACAGGAGATCGGTGACGGATCTAATTTCACGGACCAAACCTACTCATTTGCTGCATTTGGCTTGGGACGTAACGCCCGGTCAGTTCTGGACGTCTCCAAACAATATTCTTTGGACGACGGCGACGCTTGAGCTCATGCGGGCATTTGCAGAAGGCGATGGCCGTCGTGCGGTTTTTGCTGGGACATGTGCAGAATATACCTGGGATCGTCCTCTGCTGGTTGAAACAGGGCCGACCGAGCCCGCAACATTCTATGGCGAAATGAAAGACGTCACGAGGCGTGGTGTCTGCGCTATCGGCAAGCGATTCGGCATCCCGACGGCATGGGGACGACTCTTCTGGCTTTATGGACCACACGAAGCGCCTGGGCGCCTCGTGTCGGATGTCGCCGCTGCACTTTTATCAGGCAGACCGGCTCTGTGTAGCGATGGCCTGCAAAAACGTGATTATCTGAACGTCGAAGACGCTGGTAGGGCATTCGTGGCTGCCCTAAAATCGGATTGGCATGGGGCTTTCAACATCGGATCTGGAAGGGCGGTGCCGGTCCGCGATATCATTTTAGAGTTGTCTCGTGAATTGAAACGCGAGGATCTTGTCAGATTGGGTGCCAAGCCGAGCAACCCCAATGATCCGCCGGAGATAACGGCGGATGTCGGAGTCCTTCGAAATGCCATTGGTTTTTCGCCCCGATATTCATTCGAAGAAGGCATTAGAGATACCGCGAACTGGTGGCGAACAAATTTTAGGTTCGCTCACGGCTGATCGGAGCTGATCGGCCCGCGGTTGAGCTCAATATAGATATTAGCGAGGGGGACGTGGTCGAAACAACGGCAAGCATCCAGAATGTTTCGGGCTTCGCCGCGGCAAAGGCGGCCAATGGATTGCGGATCCATTTGGATCCGCTTTCTGACAAAAGATTTCGTTTTGTCGATCGCATGCCGATCAAAATTAGCGGCTGGGCGATTGATCCGCGTACGAGTAGCGCAGTGAAAGTGCGTGTCCACATCGGAAAGCGGGTTCACGAAGCCGCTGCGGTTGCTCGAGACGATCTTCCAAAGGATATCGTTGTCGATAAATCGCAAAAATATGGCTTCGAAGTCGTGGCGAAAGTTCCCTTCGGTATCCACCGACTAAAAGTGGAATTTGTCGACTCCGCCGGCCGCAGCGTTTTCGAACCCTCACTTCTATTCATCCGAACGGAGTTGAAATTTCTCAGCAAGTACCGTGTGAGCCGTCGTCACAGGGCACGAGTCGAGGAATTTTTCCGAGATGCGGAGCTTGAAGAAATTCGCCGCCATATCGCGATCATGCTGGTCAGGCCCGTATTCTCGATCGTTGTTGATGCGAGGCGGAGCGCGAAGGGGCTCGATGCTACGCTACGTTCCCTCAAAGAGCAGCTCTATCAGAATTTGGAGGTGAACCTGTTGACGGCGGCTGACGATAACGCTGTCGCGGAAACTCAAGGTCTCCATATCAAACGCCTGAAGACAAACGATCTCGAGAAATTAAAGGGCGATTTTGTTATATTCATCGATAGCGGCACAGTGCTCGATCGCTACGCGACATACGAATTTGCTAGTGCGATAAATGCCTCTCCTGATCTCGATTTGATTTACGCTGATGAATCCTGGGGTAGGGGAAGGCGCAGTGAGTCCTTTATCAAACCGGATTGGAGTCCGGACTATCTCGAAACGTTCAACTACATAGGATCTTGTGCTTGCTTTCGCCTGAGCCTGGCGCGGCAATGCTTCAAATCCGGCAACGCCTACCATTTCGTGCTACGCTTCACGGAGTTGACGTCAAAGATACTCCACATTCCGAAAATTTTGTGCAGCCACAAATTTTCGCGAGCGGCAACCACTGAGGATACGGAGGCTAATCGCCGTGCCCTCGGAGATCGGTTCACGCGTACCAAGAGAGGCGGTGTCGTTTCGGTGCAGAAGTCGGAAAAGGGAGGGCATTATTACACTCATAAACTCACCCTTCAAAGACAGCCTCTTGTCTCGATAGTTATTCCGACTGCTGCAAAAATTATCGAGGATGAGGGACGCAGAATAGATCTGATCAAGAACTGCGTCGGACAGATCAGGCAAAAATCGACCTACAAGAACATCGAGCTTATCATTGTCGATAATGACGATCTGAGTTCAGAACGGGCTGCCGAAATTCGAGAACTCGAGGAATGCAGGTTCATTACCTACCGGAAGCCTAAGATCAATATCGCGAGTAAGTTGAACCTTGGGGCGTCAATCGCTAGGGGTGAATTCTTGCTGCTTCTCAATGATGACATCGAGCTGATCAATCCCGATTGGATTGAAAGAATGCTTGAGCATTTTGAGAAGCCTCATGTCGGTGTCGTTGGGGCCAAGCTGCTTTATTCAAATCGGACGGTGCAGCATGTCGGTGTCGTGCTCGCCAGAGGAAATCCCGATCATGTCAGCCGTTTCTCTAAGCGCACGGATGAAGGATACTTCTTCTCCGCAGTGGCTGCGCGGAATTTCCTGGCCGTAACCGGTGCGTGCATGATGACGCGACGCAGCGTGTATGAAAGCGTCGGTGGGTATACGGAAGATTTGGCGATAAGTTTTAATGACGTCGACTACTGCCTTAAGGTGGGAAAACTAGGTCTTTTCTCAGTATGTGCGCCACAAGCAGAATTATATCATTTGGAGTCGCGCTCGCGTAAGGCGGTTCTCAATCCAGATGAGTGGTTATATTTCCACACCCAATGGGCCGACACGATAACGATCGACCCATTCTATAATGAGTTCGGTCTTGCGATTAATCCGCCGACGTTCGTACCTGCTTCGAACAAGCGTTTCTTCTGAGGAGATGTGTAGATGCCTGCTTTGTCGAGCGTTGCGCTTTGCTGCCTCTTAGATGGAGCGGCCGACGACTGGGCGGAGTCTGCGTCTCGCTTTCTTCAGTCCTATCAGCAATTGTCGGCAGGGCGAGATCATACTTTTTATCTTTTGCTCTTCGGCTTTTTTGATGACGAGAAGCTACAGCGAGCAAGAAGCAAGTTTGGCGGCATTGCGCATGCGGAAATTATTGTTTCCGGGGACGGCACCGGTTTCAAAATATACCGTGAGGCTGTAGGCAAAGCTCCCGAAGACTTGCTCTGTTTTATCGGATCAGATTGTGAGATTCTCGGCGACCTTTGGCTGGCGAAGCTTGTCACCAATTTGGAAATGCCCGATGTCGGGCTCGTAGGCGTTGCCGGCTCGTACCGTTCGCGGATACCGCCGAGCTCTCACATTTTTCCCAACATTCATTTGTGTACCGATGTTTGGGCCATTCGCAGAGGTTTGCTTATCAATATTTTGCGCGATGGCGCTTTGGAAGGGACCCCCGATAGAGAAGCGTTAGAGAATGGTCCGGCGAATTTGACGGAACGAGTCACGGCGATTGGGAAAGAGGTTTTGGCGGTCGGGCGCAACGGTAGAGGGTATGGCCCGCGATGGTGGCCAAGAAGCGAAACTTACTATCGCGGTACCCAGTCGAATTTGCTGATTTCTACAAGACGTTCTCGCGCGTTCAATGCGATGCCTTGGAACGATAAGCTTCTTGCGGCCCAGGAAGTGTGGGGGGTCTATCTCGACGACAGCAGCATGAATTTGTTGCGATAGCTTTTGCCATCAGTTCTTTATGAAAATACCTAACTTAGCGACGACATCACCTAACTTCCGAATGCGACGGCGAACGATCCGCCGTTCCACGAGTTTTTCCCATAAGTCCAAATAGCATTTTTGATCTCTCGTTTTATGAGACGAGATGAGCTGGCTGCCGACTTGAAGTGTTTGAGCCCTCAAATTCTGCTTTTCGTCGGAAGAAAATCCGGCACGCGCCTTTTCTGGCCCCTTCGTTAGGCGCCGTATGAATATCGCCTGAGGACATCCGATGAATGTTCCTGCCAGAGCTGCATGGAGGAGAGCGAGGTGATCCCATCCCCAGAGAGACGGTGCATTTGCACTCGTCCAAGCTGCGGCCTCCTGCGCGAAATGCGTACGCCAGACGCCATAAAGCCAAGCCGGGTGCGCATCTGAAATTGCTTTATCTGATGGCACTGTGCCAGCCGCTATAGAGGTTATTCGATCTTCTCTATTCGGTTTGACAGTACGGCAATTGGGAATAGCCAGTATGGCGCCCGGCGCGGCTTTGAGCCCGTCTATTAGTGTTTCGAAGTAGCCGGGGGATGAAAGGTCATCGTAGGCGCGCCATGCAAAATAGGGTGTCTCGGCTTGTGCTACAGCGTCGGCGAAGTTTCGCAGTGCTCCGATATTTGCCGGTCGCTTTACAAGCCGAACGCGCGAATCCTTTTCACTCCAAGCCGTCGCGATTTCCGCGCTGCGATCGGTCGAAGCGTTGTCATACACGACGACGCATACCTTGATCAATCTGTCAGCCAAGCTGTTTGCCAGGGCCTCATCGAGAAACCTCTCACCATTATATACTGGGAGAGCGATGGTGAGTTCTGCCTGTTCAGTCACGATCGTAACCAACCTTGCTTGCGCCAAAACCACCAGCGATTGGCACGATCAAGAAAATGCGTACGCGAAGCATGTGCATCGGTTCCCCAGGCCTTCGCTGCCAATTTCTTTTTCTTGCGCAATGAAGCGATTGCGTAGGCGTATGTTCTGTTATCAGCAACCAGTAACTCTTGTTGCTGGTCGATGCGGAAAACTGGGATAGTGGGCCAGGCCTCCGGTTCTATTAAGCGACCTGAACGCGTAACAATTCCGCAGCCACCTCCGGCTTCTGCGATTTTGCGCATGATCGATTGGGGGCCAGCCTCGAAGCGCAGGCAGTCTGACCTTGTTTTTGCCGGTGGCTTCAGCGACAAGCAGAATTCCCTGCCCATCATTATTCCGTTGGTGCGAATGTGAGCGTTGGGGAAAGGGGTTGATTGATTGACAACTTCGAAACTGCCAGTTGCGCCAACCAAGCAGGGGGAGGTGAGTGAATCGTAACCCCTCTCGTAGATTTCCAGCCATCTGTCGCCGAGTAAGCGTGAATAAGAATTAAAGAAAAGGACTCTGGGCGTGTTTGCGAGCTTGGCCCCTTCGAGATAGGCATGGATATCATATCCATCGTCGGAAATTATATGACATTGGATTGATTGCACATCTTTTGGCGCAGCTGTGCGGAACTGCTCGATGTCTCTTGCTGTCGACTGTGAGAGCCCGCCCTTGGCAAGTATGATTAGGTCAAAAAAAGCGCCCGCGTTGTGCGCAGTAAGAGAATGTTTGAACGCACGGAACCATCGTGGATGATTGACGTGACGTAAGAGATAGAAAACGGTCGTACTCTTTGCCATCGACGGGGTGCTTCTAAAAGGGTGTATCGAATTTTAGGAGCTAAACAGCCGTTTGGTCTGAAACAGGATTTGAGAAATAAAATCTGTTTCCCGGGGCGCGTTTACGCACGGCAATTCTATTTCTCCAGTTTTCTTTTCGGAGGCATCGATGCCCCAAGTCATTTGGGAGACGATGTGCCGTTTACGCGGCTTCATCGCATCAAACGCTCGCGTTTGATTGTCTAGAAACAAAAGATTGCGCTGCGTGCCAAGTCGAAATGTTTCGCTGGTCTTCCAGGTGTCGAGATCGAACGTCTTTCCGTCTCTACCAACGATGAGGGCTCGTAATCCGTCGGTGAGTAATTTTTGTGTCAAACTATTTGGCCCGCTTTCAAATGCATAGGCAGCTGGTTTAGTTCGTGGGATATCATCCCCCAAGCATTTGAGAAAAAGGTGTCGGGCTACCAAGAATCCATTTGTGCGAATGTGAGGATTGGGGAAGGCGGGAAAGTCTTCGTACGGCGACTGCGTTCGGCTCCAGTAAACATCAAATTCATGGTCTAAGTTCGAGCTGTGGGCCTGCGCTTGCCCGGTCGGCTTCCCAATCAACGCATCTTTGATTTTCTGGAACCGCGATCGCCTGCTCTTCCGAAAGAGGTCCTTGCCCACGATCGGAGCCCATTTGAGACGAAACTGCTTGTCAAAGACGACGCCTTGGCCGCTCAGCCAAGCGATTTTGGAGACGATTTGAAAGCCGTCTTTCAGGCTCTCGAACGAACCCGTTCCGCCCGCAATTCCAACCCCCGGCTTGGCTATGGCGTCGCTTAGAAAACGTAGCCAGTTCGGCTCAGCGATTTCGGTATGCGTGTTAAAGAAACAGAGCATGGGATGCAACAACACCTCGGCAGCATGTGCATATGCTGTGATATCGATGCCATCATCGGCTATGGAAAGGTACCTTGTTGTCTTGGGGAAGTTTCCTGTCACATGGCTCGGCGGTTGGCTGCCTTCGGCGCTTGATTTCCAGATAACCACGAGGTCGTGCGGTTGGCCGCTTGAGTTCTTTGCATAAGACTCCGCGAATCTTTCGATAGATGCCCTTGGTTCGGCTTCTCTCGCCAGATAGATGACCGCAGTTTGATGACCCATCGGACTTGTCTTGGGTTAGGATTTTTATCGGCGGTTTTTTACCGATTACAATTTAGCCGTACAAGGGTTGTGTGCTAAACATACACTAGTACTGATTTGGCGCTGTTCTAAGTGTAACAGATTGTGTGGGACTGGCCGGCGCCAGGGGGCTTGGGACAGTTGAGGATTTTAGCTAAAAGAGTTTTGGGTCCATCTGGTTGAGGCCCAGAGCAGACGTAGGGCTGCTCTGACCTCATCAGCGAAGGGTTCCAGACCCACTTCGGCTGTGGCTTGCGGTCTTCGAGAGCATCGAAGCCGTCTGCTCGTATAGCGATTGAGCTGGGCGTAGAAGGTCGTCTTGGGGATGCCGATCTTGTCGAGCTTTCGTCCGACGGGCAGATGCGCGGTTTTGGCAATGCGGTGATTTTGAACTTCGGTGTCCTCCCTATCCGCGATCACGCTTTTTTGCAGTGGGGGTAAGCGTGATCTCGGCCAAGACCTCCTCGGGCCAGGGAGGGGCGCGGAGCAACTTGCCCTCATCGGAGGTCGATATCGCTCGAATGCAGTGCCATAATTGATAACAAAAAGAGATTCGCGGTTCTTAACATGAAACGCGTGAAATCATAATTGTGAGCGCGCAGCTTCGCCCACTAAATTTATTCTTACTCTCTTCCTATCTAAATAAGTCGAGAGAATCGCATTTGTTTGGCTGAAGTTCTGGTCGGTGGAGGGAGTATGAGTCGAGCGGCGGTGGGTTATCTCGCAAGGGCGGCTGAAGGGCCAAGCCCGATCAGGGCTTTTTTAGATTCATACAATCGCTTTTCAAGCGGTTATCCGCATAAGCTCTACATCATTGCCAAAGTGAAAACCAGTACTGATCAACTTTCGTGGTTGGTCGACTTATTGCGGTCCGTTCCTCACCAACTCATCCCCTATGACGACGATATCGGTCGGGATATCGCGGCTTATCTCAGTTCATCCAAGCAGATGGATGGAGATCTTCTTTGCTTGTTCAACACATTCAGCCTCATCAATGGATCGGATTGGCTTGCAAAGCTTGTGGCCGCGTACGGCAATCCGAATGTCGGTCTTGTTGGAACTTCCGGCTCATACGAAAGCCTATGGACCGACAGCATCATTCTCAACCGTCTCGATGTTCTCATGAACGAGGCGGCGTTTGATCGAGAGTTGATCACGAATTGGGCCCCCCTTCATAAATCTGCGGGAAAGTTATTGCGCAGGAGGTACAAACGCTTTCTTCGATTTTTTCAGGACCGCTATTATAAACTCCCGTCAGTCAAGGAGAGGCTCGCCAAATTTCCGCCGCCGTATAAAGAGGGAAATCCTTTAGAAAAGTTATTTCCGCCGTTTCCAAATCCGCATGTTCGCTCGAACGGATTTCTCTGCTCTAAAAGCTATTTTCTGAGTTTTCCCGACCCCGAGCCGCCGACCTCCAAGATGGGGGGGCTCATGTTCGAGAGTGGATATGGTGGTTTGTCTCACAAAGCGCGGATGGAGGGAAAACGGCTTCTAGTGGTTGATCGACGTGGCCAAACGTATGATATCGAAGATTGGGTGCAGTCTGCGACATTTCGTTTTGCGACGGCTGAAAATCTGCTGGTCACCGATAATTCCACAGCCCACTTCTATGCGCTTGCGCAGCCGACGCGCGATATTTTCGGCCAACTCACCTACGGTGGACATTTGCTCGGCGTTGAACTCGATCCTAATTTCACAAAAATCGCCATCTGACGGCTGGAACCGCGAAAATAGGTCATGGACAAAGGCTAAGTTTTCCAGATCACTGAATTTAATAAATTTCAACTCGCTCACTATTCTCTGCAAATTGTTTCCTGGTGCTCTCAAATCAGCCATCTGGGCAGTGACCTTGACCCCCGAGTGCTCAGCCAGCGGCCCGCTGGGTCTTGCCCTGCGGTATGGCCGGGGGCATTCGCATCCCGAGTGTACGCTTCCGGCCGCCATGCTTGCGGACCACAAGCCGCTTCTCCCGCTAGATGGAGAAGAGTCTCTTGTGGTTCTCGGTGAAGCTCTCTGACCGCAGCAGGTGCAGACGCCGGTAGCCGAACCGCCGGCGTTAAGCCGCCAAGGCTTTAAGCGCATGCGCAGCACCGTCGTCACTTCGTCGCCGATAGCGATAAACCTTCGGCGCAAGCACGATCGGGGTCCACGCGCGGCGTTGCGAGAGGTTCTTCGATCGTTCACTCACGGCAAACGTCCTCGCGGCGAGCGTCAGAAGTTTTTTGTCAGCAGCTCTTTGAGGTTGGCATTGTCGAGCATTTGCTCGGCCAACAGGTTGTTCAGTTTGCGACTCTCATCCTCATGCAGCTGCTTGGCCTCCGAAACCTCGAGCCCGCGGTATTGCGACTTCAAGGCGTGGAACGTCGCAGAGGAGAGGCCATGCCGGCTTCCTGCTCACGCATGATGCAGATGATCCGCTCCTGCGAAAATCTGCCCTTACGCATCATCTGTCTCCTTCTCGGATCGATGAACTCTAGCTCAGATCGGACCCCCCTGCCGGGGGACAAGATCACTAGTTCCACGGCCTGCATCGGCTATCATCCGACGAAGCACGTCGACAAGCTGCTCGCCATGTTGACGGGGCACGACCGAGACGCGTCGCCCGAGCCTGCTGTCCCGATGGATCAAGGGGCCGACAGCCGTGAACCCTCCAACCCGCGACGGCCTTCATGCCCGTTGGTGCAGGTAGTCCACACGATCATGCCCGGTTGCCGGGTCGTCGGATAAACGTATCCGTCTGGTGAAGGGCGTCTTGGGCGAGGGTTAGGACACTGGTCTTGTCATGGCAGGAGTTGTTCCGCGGGAATGTCTGGACCTATATCCTCAGGGCAATACAATGTTATTGCTGAGGAAGTTGGAGGCGATCGTCGCCGATGTCTCCGGTAGTCGAAGGTCATCACACTGCGTGGCACCAGATCGTGTCCGGCAGGCCGATGCAGAACGGCGAGAGCTTCAACGGTAGGATGCGCGACGAACTTTCTGAGAGCGTTTTCTTCGGCCTCGATCATGCTCGCAGCATCATCGCGCCAGGGGTGGAGGACTACAACACCGAGAGGCCACACTACTTACTCTGCTAGCAGACCCCGCCGGCCTTCGCTGAGGTTCCTCAGCGCCCGCCGGTTCTCCGGTTGTCCAACCCACGCCGTACGTTGCAACAGAAACAGCCAAGCCTTTAATCGCGGGCAGGTCATAGGATTCAATCGTGCACCGCTTAATTTCGCGGCATCGCCTGTGTATGTGCGCGCCGCGAACAAAGCAGGTGTTAGACGCGCAGTGATTGTCCAAGCGACCAGTCTAGCGGGAGAAGTCGTGGATACCAGTTGAGCCAGAATCCACCGGTATCTTTTAATACGTAAAGTGGGTTGCCATCGCTGATTAATGTCGGTAGTTGGGTAGGCGAAGATGTTGCCCGCTATTACAACGATGGATGTTGTGAAGTAGGAAGGCAATCGATTTTCAAGATGCGACAGACTCTGGACTGGGAGGCAAAGATATTTTTGGCCTACGTAAAGGCAACGGCGGCTTCGCGTGGTGCGAGTTCGGGTCTGTAGCGCACGGGCGATAACGCGGTCCCAGTAACTTATCGGCAATGCAGGTTTAAGCGTGCTTTGGTTGTAGCCTTCGGCCTGCGAGTGCAGAAAGCCGCCGCGGCATAGCGACCCGAACAGAGCGGAATTATCTTGGGGACGCAGACTTTGTTGAGCGTAAGCCGCGACTGGCGGATACAAGGTCTCGGCGTCCCCGATGATCTTTAGCTTATCGGATGTGGAATACCTCATTCGTCGCTTGAGTATGCAAGCGGTTCCAAGAGCGACCTCGGCAATGACTTCCTTGAGTTAGCGAGCCTTAGTCCGAAGCGTCGTGATCTCGTCGGATGTTGACTTGCAGAAGTATCATCCGCGAGCCGCTTCCTGCCGACTTCGAGAAACTCTTTGGGCTGTCGATACGATTGGTTCTGGCGATACTCTCTTTGCGATAGATCTAGACAGACAAAATGCAGAAGGTTGTGTCGCAGCCCTGCGAGATCGACGAAGCCGGATAGTCATGAACAAATCTGATTGTATGGCACTGGAGTTCGACAGTAGGATGGGAATATTTCAGTGTATCTGGTAGTCAATAGGGCTCCGTATCAAGAACAGGGTGGCTGATTGCGATTTGCATTTTGAACAATTGTCGGCGTTTCAGAAGGCACACGAAGATTGCAGTTGAAGCCATTCTTCAAGGTGTTGCCATATAATGTAGTCGACATCTCAACCTTTCAAATAAAGTTTGAGTTTGAATGCTGACGTGGGAGCGGTTTGCTGTTTACAGGCTGACAATTGCAGCCTTCAAAAAAAAACATACGCTCAGAGGTGGGATCTCTTGCTCATGGTGAGGAAGCTCGAGCCAGCTAGCAAGTTTTGATGTGTGTCATATTTTTGCTTGCAACGGATGACGAGGGTTGCCGATAGATGTCTGCACGAGAGTTTCAAGATCGGCCGCGATTAATGCTAAAATTGCGGGCCCTTTGGCGTCATCCATTTAATTCTCAAAAACGCAAGCGATATCGCTTTAAATGTACGCGCGGCGGGGCTTGGTTGGAAAACCACGGTTGTCCCATAGCAGGTCCCTTAACTCGATCATCAGAATTTCCCTCGGGACTACCTGAAGAGAGTGCCGCCGGTCTTCTGCCGTGGGTAACGCTTCTTCGCTTCATCTTGGATGAAACACTGGCAAGCCAACCTGCATTGAACGTCTTAGTCCCAGGCCTCGCCAGAAAGAATCTTTCCGGAGGCCCCAATACAGCCATAATTCTTGCCTGTCAGTTGGCCCGCGCTGGCGCAAAAATTCGACTGATCTCAACACAAGCGCCAATTGATTCGGATGCCGAACTTTTCTGGAAACATGCTGCGCTTTTACATGGTCATGACCCACGATCCTATAACATAGAGCTTGTCGATGCGACGACACCCAATCAACCCGTCACGATTGGCTTCAACGATATCTTCCTTGCTACTGCTTGGTGGACCGCGCAGGCGGCGAAATATGCCGTTCTGCATCTTCGACACAAAAAATTTGTCTATCTTATTCAGGACTACGAACCGCTTCTGCACCAGGCATCTACTGAACAAGCGCTGGCGTCAGAAACATACGGACTCGATCACCTGCCGGTGATCAATACTACTCTTCTTCGTGACTATCTTATTGAGAACAGGATTGGTTTATTCGCGCAAGGAGAGTTCGCGGCGCGTGCCATAGCCTTCGAGCCTGCAATCGATCGGCAGCTTTTCCATCCGGACAAGAGTGCAGCGCCACCGAACGGAAAAAAACGCTTGTTAATGTACGCGCGGCCCAACACGGCTCGTCGCAATTTATTTGAACTCGGTGTTGCTTCCTTGCGCGTGGCCGTGACTAAGGGGTTAATGAGCCCCGACGAATGGGATTTTCTTGGAATGGGCGAAGCCTTTGACCCAGTGCCGCTAGGCCTGGGGGCCACGCTGGAGCCTTTACCGTGGCAAGGCTTGGCCGGATACGCCAAACAAATGAGGGAGAGTGATCTCTTGCTCTCTCTTATGATGTCTCCTCATCCGAGTTACCCGCCGCTTGAGATGGCGTCATGCGGCCGTCAGGTCGTCACGACAACGTTTGGTTCTAAAACTGCCAATCGACTGAAGGAGATCTCCCCAAATATAATAGCTGTTGAGCCAACCCTTGAAGGGCTCTGTGATGCCCTTGAACTCGCTCTCAAACGCAAACCCTCGAACGGGGCGATCGCATTCCCTCAATCTTGGGACGAGAGTTTTGCGCACGTGACGCCCACGTTGTTTCAAGCGCTTCTCCAACTCCAAGGATCCCCTCATTTCGAGCCTCAGCTGGAAGCAGGGATAGACGCGAGCAAAATTTTTCCCGGCTTCCGGAGCTGGGTCTCTGATGACTACGGCATGTATCGACGCGAGATGCTGAAAGAGCGCTCGGCGCTCTACGCCGAAGCAGACCCTTCTCTTCTCAGTCTAATTACGCCCGTCTGGAATACTCCCGCTCGCTATCTCCGGGAATTGGCAGAAACGGTGTTCGCACAAGACTGTGGGCTAGGCTTCGAGTGGCTCATTCTCGATAATGGCTCGCAAAATACGGATACACTCGATTGCTTGCAGAAAATTGCAAATCACCAAGCGGTTCGTCTCATTCGAGTGGAGCAAAACATTGGGATTGTGCCAGCACTTCGCCGACTGCTGGAAGAAGCGAAGAACCGTTACGTCGTGCCACTAGATAGCGACGATCTTCTGACACCCGATTGCCTTAGGATCATTACATCTGCTCTGAAAGCCAATAATTATCCCGCCGCAGCTTATTCTGACGAAGATAAGATACTTGGTGAACATAATCGGGACCCTTACTGCAAACCCGATTGGGACCCAGTATTATTTATTAACTCGTGTTATATTGCGCATGTCTGCGCTATCGACCGACATGTCGCGGTCAACTTAGGGTGCTATACAAACCGTAATTGCGAGGGTTCTTCAGACTGGGATAGCTTCACTCGATTGTTCCTTGCTGGTCATGAACCTGTTCATATACCCGAAATCATCTACACGTGGCGCATGCATCCGCGATCCACGGCGCTCAATATTCAGAGCAAAAACTATATTCATGACTCGCAGAAAAGCGTCTTGGAGACATTTGTTCGTGGGCGTGGCTTGGAATCTGAATATAAGATCGATTTTTCACCATTGTTTGACGAAACGCCCGACTGGCGCCTCGTCAGAACCAACGACGTTGCAAAACCAATCACTACCTTACTAGTGGGTCGCCAATCGCTCAAACTCCCACAATCAAGCTTTGTTGGACACGTAGTCAAAGCGCTCGGAAATGCGAACTTGGCTTCGTTAATGGACCATGCAGCAGCGTTGGCACAGGAAGGGCGACTGCTGCATTTGCTCGACTGCGAATGCAAAATCGAGGACGACAGTTGGTCAGACGAAGCAATGGCTATGTTCGAGCTCTTCCCCGATGCAGTAATGGTTGGGGGCCGCATTTCATTGAATGGGGTCATTACTGCTGCGGATAGCTATTTTGGGTTCGATGGGATATGCGGTTCGCCCAATATCGGCAGATCCGTCAATGACCCTGGCTATTTTGCGCAGCTCCTTAAGCCGCACACCGCTAATGCCGTGCCTATCGAACACTGTGTAATCAAGCCATCTTTCCTTCTTGAATGCTTGCCCAACCTCGCTCGAGCTGGCGTGACTCTGGAAGCGCTACCTAAGTGGCTAGGCGCTGCGGCACGGAAGCAAAACAAGCGATGCATCTACTCTCCATTCTTCCATGCATCGTCTCAAAAGAAGCCAGGTTCTGTTTCTCTTGTCGAAACCGCGGCGTTTCAATTGGCTCATGCCGACCTTCTTCCCGAAACGTCGCTGCTCTCATCGCGACTAGGGCTAACCCGGGCCTCAGCATATCAACCGACTTGCCGCGTAGAACGCTCGGGGCAAGAAAAAAACCTGCACCAATTGCCCAGCCTCAGTTATCCGGATAAGCACGCCGCAGAGCTAATGGCACGGCAGGCGATTGCTTCCCCCTTGCGGTCTCGGGAGCAGGCAGATATTTCGATCCTCACTACCGTCTATATAAAGACCGATGCTGAGCTGTTGCGTAAAACCGCGGCCACTTTGCTTACCCAAACTCAGCCGTTTCGTGAGTGGATTCTCCTGGCTCACGGGCCTATTCAACCGGCCGTCGCAGAGTTTTTGGAAAAACTCTCGGAGGATAGGCGTGTCCGCGTCCTGAAAAAGGAAAATAACCTAGGTATCATAGGTGGCATGCGCCAATGCCTCGTTGAAGCGTGTGGCAGATATTGCATGCCAATTGACGCAGACGATCTTGTCACGGTTGATGCTATAGAAATAACTTGGGCGGCATTTATGGGCGTCGAACAGCCCGAATTTGTGTATTCAGACGAAGACATCCTCTACGAAGGCACTCTAACTTCGCCGATCCGGCGTACGTCATTCGACCCAATTCTAAATGATACAGATTCGACGATTTGGCATCTGTGCGCATTCTCTCGCCGTCGCGCATTGGAGCTGGGAGTGTATACCGACCGTAAAGCAGAATATTGCCACGACTGGGATACTGCACACCGCTTCGCGTCCAATCCGACAAGGATCCTGCACATCCCGCATGTTCTCTACCATTGGCGGCACCATCGGGCGTCATCGAGCAACAGCGGAGATCTGAATGAAGGGTCTTTGAACTCAGTACGCGAGATCTTGTCTGTCATCCGAAAGAAACAGGTTAAGCCGGAACGATATTTTGTAGACTATTATCCAGCAAATCGTGGGGTAGAACAGCTCTCTTTGCGCCGAGTGAAGACTGACCCCCAGACCATCTGCTTAATTTATCTTACGACGTCGAATTCGTCAGAGAGCACAGATCCGACGCTCCCAATTTCATTTCCGTTATCGGAGCGCCACCGGGTACACTTAGATGTCGATGGGCGGATACCAGTCGCAACTTTAGAACGTGTGCTCTCGGCGTCAAACTCTGAACTTTTCGTTTTACTTCACGAACGTTTCCAACCGAGCCATGAGGAAGGCGCTTGGGAGGCAATGCAGATCTTTGAATTGCATGAAGATGTAGCGGCAGTTTCGGGGAGGTTGCTCAACCGAAGAGGGGTTGTGATTGGTTGTTGCGATACTGCGGCAAGGGAAAATTCGGAAGATGAATGGCTCGGTCGCGATCGAACCTACGCCGGTTCGCAAGCTTTAGCTCTCAAATGCCACGCCGCCCGAACTGTCGTTTCGGAATTTGCATTCCTCAAGAGAGATTTGCTGAAGGAGACGATCAAAAATTTAAGGGGCTCCCTCGCTCTCAATAGGCTGGGTGCAGCTCTTGCTCGCACGGCATCCGATCAGAAGCGACTACTCGCTTACTCGCCTCTGTGCGAAGCTATCGAGCGGGATATCACTGCTGAATCAAAAGAAGATGTTTGAGCATCGTGTTGGCAACAATGAGCGAGAAGTTGTCTGAATCCTTACCTAGCTACTGCGTAGTCGTAGTCTCGAGAATACTCGATTGGATACATAGGCCTTGGCACGTCTCGCGGTGCTCGTTGCGGTACGCCGCAGGTTGGATTCCCCTCTTAGCCTTTCGCACTCTTCGCTCAGTCCTTTGCACATCTGCGTCATTTCTGCGAGTTTGATGCCCAATCTTTGTACCTCTCGTTTCAACGCCATTCGATCTAGTGTCGCAAAGTCTGGCAAATCGGCACTCGCGCTGAAAGCCGAATGAAGCTTGTCACCCCCTTCCGTCCCTATGCGCACAAGTTTGCTATCAAGCACCGGTTGTACTCGGCCAAGAAACTCATCCAAACTGATTTTGGTCTGGATGATATCTCCGAGTGCACGATAAAGATATTCAGGTTCAGAGACAAACCGCGGAAATGCAAGGAACTTTATTGGAACCTCGTTTCTCGCCAAAGGCTCGATCAATTTATAAAATGAGTGCGCGAGAACTCGTGCTTGATCCAGGGGTTCCAAGGAATGCACCATTCCCCCAGGTGCAACGCCCCAATCCGCCCAAGGAGTCTCCAACAATAAATCTGGAGACCCGTGTTTATACCGATGCTGCAATTCCAATACGACGCGACTAGCGGTAGCATCAGCAAGGTTACGTATCGGGATCAAAACAGCATCCAGCTTTATTTCTGGGCGCTGCAATATCTCTTCTATAAACTGGTAACTCCAGGGCGATTTGAGTACGTACGGCTGATTTTCTGCCGAGAGCGGAAGACTTTCGAGGCCAGCGTTTGCATCTGGATCCCAAAATATTGCGCCATGCTTGTTTGATATTTCTGTCTCGAAGCCACAGGCATCAAAAATGCGCACTAGCAAGCTCGTTCCAGCTCGTCCAGTACCTGCAATCAATAAGTGATTTCGCAATTCCGCTATCCTCCCCGCGAGACACGAAGTTAGGCTAATGCATAGCCTCCTCAGTACGCGAAAAACTGAGGCGATAGCGTAACCTCGAGACGATCAATATCCGTCGCCTACTGCGGGCAGGTCTACTGCCTCGAAGCCCTTCATCCACATCTTAGATGACACTATTAGCTATCGGGTGTGGTTTTAGCATCCGATTACCACCGACTGGGCTCCCGAAGGGGAGTGCGGGGCCTGCCTATCATCACTGTGCCGAAGTATAAGTTAGAACCCGGCCGTCGTCGGCTAGCTGTCCGGCGTGAGGGTTTTGGAACAGAGGATTTTAGCTAAGAGAGTTTTGGGCCCATCTGGTTGAAGCTCAGAGCAGACGTGGGGCTGCTCTGGGTCGGCGTCGTCCAATCCTAAGGCTGCAAGGCGAGATTGAGCGTCGGGGTGACGTTGGGGGCGCTCATCAAAGAGCAAAGCTTCCACGCCACGTTGCAAGAAGTCGTCGAGCACCGTCGAGAGAAGCCCAACCAGGAACCTTGAGTTAAGCAAAATCGGGATACCAGATCACTTTTTTTAGTAGGGGGTTCTCAAGCGTGATCTCGGCCAAACTTCATCGAGCTTAGGCGTCTCGGCTGGGGGCATCGCTCAGAAACTCTATTCCCGATGCTCGAAGGACTTCCTTGAAGCCAGCAAGAAGCGGCTTGCTGGCGATACGGCGCGCGAGGCGCCCTCCGATGAGTCAAGATGCACCCTTGCGGCAGGGTTCGGCGATGCAGTTCCGCGCCCCGCAGGCTTCCAAGGACGATGCAATCTTCTCCTCGGCCGAGGAACTGTCGCCGGTGGCTGCCAAATATTTTCTGACGGTCTGTTCCGCGCTCTGCGGAGCTTGCTGTTTCCCGTGCTGTTTCATCGTGTTCCTCTCTGGGGTTATGATGAGCCGCAAATTCCCTCTTATGCAATCGGCTGGATCCCAGTCCAGAGAAGAGCCGGAATTATAAAGCGTAGCTGGTTTGTCGCCATCTGGCAGGCAGAATGGTAACGAAATGCGCCATCAATATCTTAAGTGCTTAAGCAGTTCTGTCATTTTGGACATCCGTATTTCCAACTGAACGTGGAATGGTCCAATCTACGGTAGCAATCGGCTTAAACCATCAGGAGACACTTGGTTTCGATGCGCGACTCTTGAACGGTTGAATATTTCGGACGGTGTGCGACCGGACGGACGCTGAATCGCTCGATCTACGTCTTGCCCGTTTGGGTTTCGACTTCCGGCGAAGGCCGAGCCTGAGCGCGGGCGTTCAATCGATAGTTCGCGATGTCGTTGCCTGCGATATGGCAAATTCCCAAAACTCTCAGGAAAGAAGGAATAACGCCACCGTCGCGACGAGAAACTTCGTCATAATCGATGATCGTGAGATCTCCGAACTCCTGGCGGAACGGATCCAGACGGGTATCAAAATCGATCAGCCATGTATTAGGTTCCACATACGCAAAGGACTGATCGTCAATAACCGGTGGCGCCGGAATATTTTTCATCTCCGCCGCATAGCTTGCGAGCCATTCAGCGGGAGCACGTTTGTATGCAATGACTGACACATCATCGAGCCCGATGAGATCGCGAAGACGGCGGAATTCGTCAGGGAAGCGAAGATATGAAAGTCCCTCGGCTGAGAACAGAATTGTATCTGTCACGGCCTCCGCCTTAAATGTATTTATTTCTGAGATGACCGCATCGCGGTATGCTTTCGAGACAGGTTGGCCCATCATCAACTTGAACGGCGTCAAACGATCGTCGCGAATGGACAAAGTGTGAAGCTCGACGTGATTTTGAGGGATGTGACGGCCCCGAAAAAAGGAGATGCCGGCGGCCGTCAATGTCTGCCGGTGATCTTGGAGATACTGCTGTATTGAAGTTGTCCCGGTCTTGTGAATGCCGATGTGCAGGATTGCGCGCATGGCCGTGCTGTCTCTCCTATTTCTCCTCGAATTTTAACGTGAATGCCAGGATGATCGCCTTCCGAAAAAAAACTGCTATCTTATAGACCTCTTTTCGCGGCTAAGCGAATAAACACCCAGCATCACTTGAGGATAACCAGTGATCAACGCATCAGCTAACTTCGAGGCGCTCACGCGTGTCTTGGATAAGATTTCGAGCCGGATGGCAATCGCGCGCTCGGCACTGGTTGGTGGCGGTCCCTCATTGAATGCCCTGTGAACCAGCCCAAAGCAATTTGTTCGCGTTTCTATCTGAAACCGGCACCGTGGCGGCCAAACTCAAGAGGGCAGGAGGTTCCGCATGCTTGTGGTGCTCGACGAATTCGCGTAAGTCTGCCAGACGATCGTCGTTGCTCGATGGCTCAGATCTGGCGACATCCTCCACTACCTTGCCGATCTCCTCGTCAGGCATGGTCCGGCGGAATACATCCGCTCTGACAACACCCACGTCAGGTACTTTGTAGGAGCCTACCCTGCGGTCGTGGCCCGCCCACGCGTTTGCTGGCAGCAGCCACCGTTCCGCAGTTAAATTTCTAACTCCACAGTAAGAACAGGGCAACCGTCCTTGGCCTACCGCGTTTAAGGACGAATACGACTGGCTGCGCAATTTCCGAGGTGACCTATGGCCGACATCGTCATCGTCAATCCGCGCTTCAATACATCGTTTTGGGGCATGGAGCATTGCATGGCGATGCTCGGCAAGCGAGCCAATCTGCCGGTTGCGTGCCTGCCTCTGCTTGCGGCACTAGTCCCACGACACCATCAAGTCACGATCATTGACGAGAACGTTGAAGAGCTCGATTTTGAGCGTTTGGAACAAGCGGACATGGTGTGCATCACCGGGATGTCCGTCCAGGGCGCGCGTGTTCGCGAGATCCTGGAGGAGCTTAACACCCGCAATATCTTCACAGTCGTCGGTGGACCCATGGCAACGGTCGAGCCGGAAGAGCTTGAGGAGCTCGCTGATGTTATTTTCGTCGGCGAGGCGGATGTGACATGGCCGCAATTCATCAAGGAGTGGGAATCCGGCCGGCATGCATGTCGCTACGAGCAGCTTGAGAAAACGGACATGACCTCGCTCCCGCTGCCGCGCCTCGACCTGCTGAAATCGCAGCACTACATGTTCGGCAGTATGCAGATTTCTCGTGGTTGCCCATTCACATGCGAGTTTTGCGATATCATCGTTACATTCGGGCGCAAGCCTCGTCTCAAGGGAGCTGAGCAGGTGCTTGCGGAACTGGATGCCTATTATCGCGCGGGCATTAAGATCGTCTTCGTTGTTGACGACAACCTCATCGGCAATAAAAAGGCCATCAAACCGATGTTGCGCGAGATTGCCGAGTGGCAGGAAGCACATTCCTATGCGCTCACGCTCTTCACGGAAGCTTCGCTCGATCTGGCCGAAGACGAAGAGCTGATGTGCCTGATGGGCCGCGCAGGTTTCCAAAGCGTCTTCATTGGTATTGAAAGTCCAGATGAAGCTTCGCTGAAAGAGACAAAAAAAATGCAGAATGTCCGCGAGCGTGCCGGCACGCTTGTCGAGCGCGTCAGACGCATTCAGGATCATGGGCTAGATGTCTGGTGCGGAATGATCGTCGGGTTCGACAACGATAAACCGCAGGCTTTCGAGGTTTTGCCCGGCTTTTTGGCGGACGCGCGCATCGCGAATGCCCTTATTGGACTCCTTCACGCGATTCCAACGACACCACTCTTCGAGCGATTGAAATCGGAAGGCCGGTTGAATGACGATGCCGGCAGTGATGCGTTTGGCACCAATGTCATTCCATTGGGAATGTCGCCGGCCATGCTGCGTGACGGGTTGGTGCGCGTGACCGAGCAGTCCTATTCGGCGAATGCCTACTTCGAGCGCCTCGACAAGTTGTTCGTCGAAGGCGGCTTCAAGTTTGCGGTTCACCAATTGCCCTATTGGCGAACCAATCGCTTGGCTTGGTTGTGGAGTTGCGTTCAAAATTACATCATGTTCGCCGTTCTAGCGGTCCGTCTGGTTCACCAGGTCGAAGATGCCACTATTGCACGCCGTTATCGAACACAATTGCTTCGTGTCTTTAGGAGGCGAACGCTCGAGCCGCAGCTCCTGTTTACGTATGCGATTAAAACGGCCATGCATCATCATTATGCGACGATCACAAAAAGTCTTGTAGAGTCCGATGGTGGGCCGGTGCCGGAATCGGTACGTTCGTTCTCTCGCGCTGGGTCGCGGCGTCAAGGGCCGCAGCAGCCCTTAGCGATCAATCGCGTCGCATGAACCTTGAGAGATCGGCTCTTCGAAAAGAGCGTGTATGCTAACGCCCAGAATGTCTGATTTCTTTGGTGGATCGGATGCGGGGGCTATCGTGAAGGAAACCGCTGACGAGAGATTCGGCCAGATCTCATCACGGCATCTGCTAACCCAATAGTGGGGACGGGGTAGGCCAGCGCATCGTAGAGGTCCATGAGCAAAGATTCGCTTCAGCGGGTACAAGCCGCCTTTCAGCGCGTCAAGTTCTTTCCGGAAATATCAAAGACGAGTTTGTTGCTCTGCGTGCTTTGCGCAATCTCGTTCCCCGAGGCGATCCATGAGATTGAGCGCTTACGCGCGAACCAGATTCACAAGGCAGCCACAAAACGGACATAAGCCGCGATCCCTAGCAGGATGATATCCCTAGGACTCCTGGACGCTTGCCGCATAATCCTCTAAGGGCGCTTGCGAACCACTTTCAAGGCCAAGGGAGACGCGACACGAAAACGTTGTTCGCGATGGCAGAGTGACATTGATCAGACTAAAGAAGCAGGGAAAGGCATGCCAAACCGAGATTGTGCCTTGAGTGCTTCAATTATGCCCTGTATCTGACATCAGATTTCCTACTAATAATCTTTCATTCACGACGAACATTCGTTTGCCTGCGGCGGCTGGGCAAACGTGCAACGTCAATGACGATCGTCCTATTCTGAATTCGTGACGCCCAAAGAAATCTGCGGCGTCTTGGTTTCCTGTCGCCGTAAGTGTGAAAAATGATCGATCAACGCAAAAGAAATATAGAAATCGATCAAGCCATCGGAAATCGCATTCGCGCGATCCGCATATCCAACGGAAAAACGCAAGACGACCTTGCGAACGCCGCGGACATGACGCTTGCGGACTATTCGCGAAGCGAAGCGGGCGAGCGCCGGTTTAATGCGGTTGAGCTTTTTGCCATTTCGCAAGCCCTTGGCGTCGGGCTTGCTGACATCGTCTCAGCGCTTGAACGCTAGTGCGCTAAGGATTTATGGCGCACGGACAAGGCGTCTATTGCCTCCGCAGTCTGAGAGATCAATAGAGAAAGCCGATCTCGCTGCATTTGGTTGCGTTTTTCCCACGCAACGTCCAGAGCCTTCATTAATGTGTCGAGAACTGAAAGGAGCGACGTCAAAACCTCGTCCTTTTCCTTTTGCGCAATTATCTGCCCCATAACGCCACTCAACTCCCCGCATTGGCGCATGCCAAAATTCAATTCACTTGACTATTCAGGTCCATGAAAACGAATTTCGTGACAAACTCATTTCACTCCCCGTTAAGCATAGTCCAATTGGCCAGTTCCGACTAGACCATCTGTGATTTTATTTCCGAACTGACGCAACCAAAATTTGCCTCAGAAGTATTGTTATCTTATCGGAATCTGGACGATGGGGGATGATATGAACACGACGCACGTCGATCGATTAGTGGGCAATCGCCTCAAATATATTCGCACTAATCACAATCTTTCAGTCAGCGAACTGGCTCTGTCGGCCATGTTATCCGTTGACGAGTACAAAAGCTCCGAAGCGGGGGCTCGCAGATTTCGTGCGGCAGAGCTGTTTCGAATTGCTAAGAAGCTCAATGTCAGCATGGCGGACATTCTAACGGTCCTCGACCGTTCGTCGAGTGCGGTCGTCGATGAGAACCGCTAACGCTTTCAAAAGCGCTTTCTTCCGCTCGTACATTTCGCCGTCGCTGCGCTCTTGCGCATTTGCGAGACTTTCCAGCAGCGCATCGAATGCGTCGAATAGGGGTTGATTGGCCTTCTCGCGTTCGTCGCGGCGTCGGTCATCCATCGGCACGGGCTCATCAGACATAACTCCAGAAGGGCTACGCGATATATCGGCAACCGTTCCCGCTCCGGACAATCGCGAAAAACTTATCCCCGCTGTCCGCACTCGTGAGAGAATGTTCGCGACGCCTTTGTGGGAGGATAGCATTTGCCCAGTAATCCTTTGAGACTGCTAGAGATATGCGAGGAATTGGCCGCCTTCTCTAGCCATGAGCATGCATTCTTAGATGTCGAGTTGCGGTTGGCCGTCGCCAGAAAACTTATCGCCCATAAAAGAAGAATTGACTGCACGTTGAAGCTGCTCGGCGCGCTTGATGAGCCGATGCGCGTCCACGGGCTTTCCCCTCGCCGTTCATAAAGTGATTAACTGAAGATCGCGCTGAGGATGTCGGCCCTTGGACATCTCACCGCAACCGCAACTCTGAGCGGGAGCAATTTTGCGACCGACTCGTACTGCGTCGTTGATTTGGATCAATGTCGTTGCGATATTGTCGGGCTCGTCAGCACTCTTTGAGGAGAAGACCATTGTGAGTTGGAGAAGCGCCGAGCTCACCCCGGTCCTAGCTCCCTCGATTTGCAGCCAAATTTTCAGTACGGCGTGTGCGATAGGAAAAAGGTATTCAGGACCTATTACGATCATTTGGATTTTGCTGGCCGCAAACGGAAGCATGGCCGTCAGTGCGTCGAGTATTTTTTTTAAAGCGGTCCGAATGGTCTCGTCTATTCCAATCGCCGCGGAATGAGAGGGTACCGCTTCAATTATAAGCGCATCAATGCTGCCGAACCTTTTTCCTATTTTTTTGAAATATTCCCTTTGCGTCTGAGGAGTATTTCCCGGTGCTTTAAGACAGCAGACGTTCGCGCATCCGCGGTAGAGGCTTTTGTCAATTGATAAGCGGTCGCTTGTGGACGCAATAACAAGCTGCCCGCTATCCTTCGAGACGAGTCCGGCGATGCCCAATGCGTAAGGGCTCACGGGATCATACATTGCCACAACATGCTTGGATTGATGTGCTGTCATCCTGGCGCCCGCTACTGCTGATTGCGCCGAGGCTATACAGCCATTGCGATAAACTCAATATGTAAACAATCTTTGCGTGTGGATTGGTGCTGCGCAATGTTAATGGAGAAGCCAAGCCAGACCTAGACCCACAGCGGCGAATGCTGTCCCTATACGGTCTTGGATCAATCGGCGGTCGTCCGCCGTAGTAGGGGATTGCTCGTAGCCTGATGGCATCCGGTCTTCAGCCTCTGGCCTTCCGCTTCCAGCTACTTTGCGATCCGTTCGACCGCGTCTTTGACCTCGCCGCCGAAAGGGGGATGGTTACTCCTCGTCCTTCGTTCACGAGATCCACGAATGCCGTCAAAACGAAGCTATCATGCCGTTCCCCAAATCCTATCCCCGACACCAGAATGTCTTTCCCCGCCATCAGAGTGCCCCGATTTATGGGAGTTGCGGACCCAGGCGCGATTTCTTTCTGCAGCATCGTCACAAACTGAGGTAATTGGTTCGTTCCAAGAATGGTCAGGGCCGTTTGACGCTTCGGGTATTTTGATGGGAAGCGCCTGCCGTACTGGCGGCGGCGATCGATGAGGCGCTTTACCGCCATAAGCTTTCGGTCGCGAAGAATTTTCTTTTCGTAAGCGCGTGTGAGCGCTTTCTGCAAGCCGACATCGTCCGATTCCCTATCTCAATCGCGACGCTAATCGGGATCTGTCCGGCTTCCACCGGGGGCGGCAGCCATAGTCGGTTGAATGCTCATATCCTGAGGGAATTATCTAACTCCCATGCATTGCTTTTTTCACAGAGAGGCAAAGACAATTCGCTGCGACCGGCTTCATCCGGCAACGGATCGCGGTTCGACAGAATCACCGTTCTGTTCACTGCGGCAGTTGTAAGCGTGCGCCGCACTGCGGCTCTCCGAGCCGGTGCAAGGTCGGGTGAACCAATGCAAGCTGCTGCTCATTCCCTGATTTTGGTGGCTGGTTTTCGGAGCGGTGGTTCATTGAACTCTTCTTCCGTGTCAGGATTGAAAACTTGACTGGGCGACGGCTTGTTCTGTTGATGCGATAGTGCCCAGTATTTGGCCGCATGTTCCAGCGGATTTGAAATTTCTTGGCTATGCCAATAGGCCGGTTCATCGCCGCTTCTGTGCAATTGATCGTGGTGGGTAACGCAAAGCGGCACCGTAAACTCATCAGAGACTTTCAGTGACATCGCTCGCGATTGAGCAAAGCGCAAGTGATGCGCCTGCGCTGGGCGTCGACCGCAGATCAGACAAGGCTGGCTTGCCACAAATGCCAGGTGCTGGCGATCGCGGATCCGCTTTTCTTTTGGCAGAAGAAAGGAGCGGGGAGGACGCCCATCTGAGATTGGATGTCTCTCATCGGCGACCGGACTCGATTGAAGCTTGTCTGTCGTTAGGCGGCGGGCCCGATCTTTCAGGGTGCTAATAATTCTCTGATTAAGCTCGCCTCCATGAGGATCGGCAGCGAGCACTTTCATCGTGGCGGCATTAAGGGCCCACAAGGTATACAGATCGTCTATGGTGGCCACTTCCTCAGCTTGGCGAAGCACTTCCTGGCTGAAGGCTAGTGGATCAGTAAAGCTGCACTCTTTGCCGCTCAGGCTGACGACGATGAGTTCGGGCTTGGTGCCTTTTCGCCAACGCTTCTTGCTTCTCGTGACGTGCGTTTGCTCAGGATCGTAGAGTGCCAGCCCAAAGGCATTGCCGAAAGTCGCCAGAGCCCGTTTCGTCGCATCTGTTTCGGCCGACTTGATCGCCACATCGTGGGCGATTTCCGGCTGCGCTGATCGTCCGAGCCCGGTTCCAAAACCATCGCGGATCGTCACGGTATCGCCGCTCCTGACTGTGACGCGGACGCGAGTCGAATAAAGACAAACGGTTTGTCCGGATCGCTGGAGCGTCCAGTGACAGTGCGGAGCAAGCGTCTGGCGATCCCACTGTGCGAAGCCAAAGATACGATTGGCTTCGGCAATGACATGCCATCCTTCGAGATAGGAAAGGCGTTCGCCGTCCATGGCTCGTGTTTTCACGTGACGCCGTTTCAATTTTGCCTTGAGAAGCCGTGTTTGTTCGTCGCTAAATGTCATGTTGAATTACTCGCTACGCAGATTATTTAATCCTACCTTCCATTGATATGTGTGATCGTCAGTTGTTCGGCTGACCAACATATTGCTGCCTGTACTCTCGCTTTTTACACGACGCTGCATTGGCAGTGCCGAACTCGCCTCGGATCTTCGCGCGCCGCTAGTCGGCTTCTGGGGAAAGGGCCCTCAGAAGGGCCTCTTCCTTGCCCGAGAGACTGTATTGAGATCGCCTACTGCGCACCGCGCCGTGGGCCAAAACGACTTTTTCCAGGCGCCTGTACTGTTCATCGGACAAATATAAGACCAGAGGTCTTGTGCCAGCGGGTTGCAGGGCAAGATTTCTTGCGAGGTCTTTTGCCGTCATTTGTTCCGCAAGCTCGAGCAGTTCGTCCTTATTTGAGAAAGAGATGTAGTCGCTCAGGATTACGAGCTTGGGCCATCCCAGTGTGAGCAGCCGTTCTTCGTCCAATTCCAGTTCTTTGAAGGTGCGAGCTATCCGCGCCATGTAAGCAGCGTCGCGACGCTCTATTCCTAGGAGCTTAGCAACGAGAGGAAGTTGCTGGGGATGTTCGTCCTCGATCTGGCGAAGAGACTGGGCGACATCAATCAGGCCGGATCCGGCGAGAGTGGCCATCAGGTCGGTTTCAATTTCAGTTTTGTTGCTCACGATTGTGCACTCTTTGAAGGTTATGGGTGCAGATGATCGTAGAGCTTTGGCGGCCTAAGTCATTGAAAAAGCGAATATTTACTGTAGAAATTATGGTGTCTCGCTATGGGGTGCCGGGTCTGTTGTCCTGCAAGACTGCATCAGTCTCTTCATCCTCGTAACTTCTTCTCGACCGAGCTTTCTAACCTGAAAGGGTTCTGCTTGCGCCAACGGTTGGGGTTCATGCTCCGGCGGCGGCAATTGCGCCACGACTTGCGATGCTTCAAACGCGTTGAAGCGCGCTGATGGTTTCAGTCTCTGCCGGGCTTTTTGCGGTGGGCTTGATCCCGCTCGCCGCTATCGGGTTGCGATACTCGCTCTAAATGTTTCGTCGCCGAGTTGTAAGGTTTTGCCCAGAAGGTCCTGTCAGGTGCTCAGGGGGCAACGTGCTTTTCATCCAGGTTAGATGCGCCTTGCATGCGGTGCGGTTTGTTGATGTGTTGATTTAGCTCATCTTTGATGTTTGTCGAGGTTGCGCTTCAGCCAGCTTTTGAGCATGCGTCGACAACGACAACGACAACGACAACGACAACGACAACGACAACGACAACGACAACGACAACGACAACGACAACGACAACAGGGCGATCGGAAACAACGAACGCGGCGCTGCCGGCGATGTCGACGAGGTTCTTCCTTTGCGTAAGGAAGCAGGGACGGGGATATAGAGCAGGCCGCGGGAGCCCGCTCCACTATCAGTTTCCTAAAGCGAGGCGCCTACTCTGGTGTCTTATATGCGGTTATCGGTGTTAGGATTGTACCCTTCGAAGGGTCGAGATCGGTCCGCGATGCTTCATCTTGTTCCCTCGCACTCAGTTGTGGCGGTGGCGCATCTTGCGGGGCGCGTGGTGCAGGTTCGTCATAGCAAATGCGTGTGTCCGAACCTAATGGCTGTGAGAACTGATAGCCGATTTGTCCGCGCTTAAATCCTTCGCGGTGCTGCCAGTCTGCGAGTTCTTCAAGCTCCTTGTTGTTCTTCCGGACTTCTTCCGACAAGTCAGCCTCGTATTGCGAAAGTTTTTTCAATCCATCGGTTCGCAATATCATTTCGAGAAGGTCTGTGAACCACTGTCTTCTCTCCGGATCAACCGAAGTGTTCACGTCGGCTACTTCTTCGAGCGAGGCAAAGAATTGATCCTTAAATCGGTGCATTCTTTCCAAGCCGTATCTTAATTGCGTCGCACGTCTCACCATGTCGAAATGCAGAGGGAGATATGGCTCGTGCCTCTCTATCATCTCATCGTGGAATTGGTCGTAATGTTTGAGGCTGCGCCGCGGTGCCGTTGAATTGTTTTGACGGAAATCCGTCTTCAGAATTGCGATCGCTGTTTCCTTATCTGTCCGCTTCGTTCGGCGCGACCTAGCGTGTTGCCCTTGCCGGCTTGCTTTGTAGGATTTGCGTTTTTGAGGTGATGCCATCAGCTACTTCCTTTGCGAATCTGCTGTCTAGCTTCACATATTCGCAAGATGCTCACCGTCGCGGCAGGCCCTTATGTGGTTAAAATGGAAAGCCGTATCAAGCACCCGTCTGCGCCGGGCGAAGACGGCAATGATGGCTATTAACCTTAACGTGGAGATCGCTTCGCTAAACCCGCAGTCGTTTGTGAGCCAGTGGCGAGATGCCCTCGATTCACAGAGCCAGTCGGGCAAGCGCGATGAATAGAGGTGATGAATAAAGATGGAGGCCGTAGGGGTATTTTGGATGTCCAGTTCGAAAAGATACTTGGTTGAAATTGTTGTGTGCCGAAAAGCATTTAGCTCAATTTTCATAGCCAAATAAAGATGTCTCTTTGGATGTCCAATAGGGACAATTGGTCATGAATTTGGCTATGAAATTAGCCCTTGGAGACATACCAAGGACCGGACAGCTCGGTTCTTGCAGCGCCAGCGTGCTCGCCTTCGTCGTCGACGCTATCGGCGCGGGGCGATACGGCAGGGCACCCGCTGGATGATACCGGCTTCTTTTTCCTCTTAGAGCTTAGCCGTGCCGAGCCAAGCGTCTTGAGGCCGGCACGCTCAAGCTCTAGCCTTGGCTTCGATCTTGATTTTTTTGGTGAGGGGCAGGTCGTCATGTCTGTCGATACATCGGGCGATTATCTGAGCCGTGTCGAGCGTGCCTACCAGGGCGAAGTCTACGGCGAGGCGCTCTATCGCGGCATTGCGGAGGCTCTCGATGATCCGGAGCGGGCGGAAAAATGGCGGGTGCTAGCCGAGCTTGAGGTCGTGATCAAGGCCCGCATGCGCGATCTGGTGGCGAAGCTCGGCGGGGATACGGCCGAGAGCGAGGTCTTCCGGCAGAAGGGCGTCAATAATGTGCAGAAGTACGTCAGCCTGCACTGGACCGACTTCATGGCGCTTTACAGCAAGGAACTGGTGCCGGTCATCGCTCGCTATGGCGAGCTTGAGCAGCTGTGCGCTCCCGAAGATGCCAAGACCTTACGATTTCTGACCGAGCACGAGGTCGTTACGAAAGCCTTTTGTGACCTCGAGCTCGCAGGGCAGCCGGACATTTCGATTGCGCCAACAGTGGCCCTTATCGCGGCGATGCGGGCAGCATAATCCGCATGGGCGATATGTAGCCGGTTCAATGCGTTAGGTAGTCCTCGGACCTTTGACCAAGGCAGCCGTTGTGACATGTCGTAATTAGCAAAATTCGCGTCTTCCCTGGAAGGCCGATATTCGGCGCGGTCGTCTAACTCTCTGTCCGTGCCCGAAGAAGCCGCGCCACGTTCGCGTCGGGCCATATCGTCGGGGAATTGCGATGAAGAAGGACTACTCGATCTGGTCGCTTTTCGCGAAAGGTCTCGGCCACAACGAAGGCTGGGATCCAGCGTGGCGCAGCGCGGACCCTAAGCCCTCTTATAACGTCATAATCGTTGGTGCCGGCGGGCACGGGCTTGCGACGGCCTACTATCTGGCGAAAGAGCACGGCATTCGCGACATCGCCGTCATCGAGAAGGGATATCTCGGTGGCGGTAACACGGCGCGCAACACGACGATCGTTCGTTCCAACTATTTGTGGGACGAAGCAACGATGCTCTACGAGCATGCGTTGAAGCTGTGGGAAGGTCTTACCGAGGATCTGAACTTCAACGTGATGTTCAGCCAGCGCGGCGTCTTCAATCTCGGGCATACACTGCAAGATATGCGCGACATCGAGCGGCGCGTGAACGCGAACATCCTGAACGGCATTGACGCGCAAATGCTCGACACAGCGCAAGTCAAGCGGATGATTCCGATCCTCAATACGTCGAAGAACGCACGTTACCCTGTGCTTGGCGCGAGCTATCAACCGCGCGCCGGCGTCGCGCGCCACGATGCGGTGGCGTGGGGCTTTGCGCGAGCGGCCAGCAAGTATGGCGTCGACATCGTCGAGAATTGCGAAGTCGTCGGCATGGATATTGTCAACGGTCGCATTCAGGGACTTGAGACGACGCGCGGTCCGATCCGAGCCGAACGGGTCGGCTGCGTGGCTTCCGGCCATTCCTCCGTGCTGGCGAAAATGGCTGGCATCCGGCTGCCGATCGAAAGTCATCCGCTGCAGGCATTCGTATCGGAATCGATGAAGCCGGTGCTCGACACGGTGGTTATGTCGAATGCGGTTCATGGATATGCAAGCCAGTCCGACAAGGGCGAGCTTGTCATCGGCGCGGGTATCGATTCCTATACAAGTTATACGCAGCGCGGCAGTCCGCACATCATCGAGCACACCGCCGCGGCGATCATTGAGATGTTCCCGATTTTCTCGCGCGTTCGGATGAACAGACAGTGGGGCGGCATCGTCGATACGACGCCGGACGCCTGTCCCATCATCAGCAAGACGAAAGTAAAGGGCCTATACTTCAATTGCGGTTGGGGCACGGGCGGCTTCAAGGCGACGCCAGGCTCCGGCAACGTCTTCGCGCACACGATTGCGAAAGACGATCCGCATCCGCTTAACAAGGCCTTCAGCCTCGATCGCTTCGCGACGGGACATCTGATCGACGAGCACGGCGCCGCTGCTGTCGCACACTAATTCGGGATAATTCGATGTTCGTTCTGTTCTGCCCGCACTGCCAGGAAAAACGCGAGGAAGAGGAGTTCGGGTATGCGGGCGAAGCATTTCGCATTCGCCCGCCAACGCCTGAGACAGTCAGCGATGAAGCCTGGGGCGACTACCTCTTCATGCGGACCAATCCGAAAGGCTGGCATTGGGAGCTGTGGTCGCACGCAACCGGGTGCCGGAAGTTTTTAGTTGTGAAGCGCAATACTGCGACGAACACCATAGCAGGCTCTTGGACGCTTGCCGAAGGCCGCAAGGCCTATGATGCGGAAGGCGGCGCGCAATGACGGATTATCGCGTCAAGCATGCCAATGCCCGTGTCGATTTCGAGCGCCCGCTGTCGTTCTCGTTCGATGGCAAGTCCTACACCGGATATGCTGGCGATACACTGGCCTCGGCGTTGCTGGCCAATGGCGTGCGCATGATCGGCCGCAGCTTCAAGTACGGGCGGCCACGCGGCATTGTCGGCGCTGGACCGGAAGAGCCGAATGCGCTGACGCAGGTCGAGACTGGCGCGCTGACGATTCCAAATCTCAAGGCCACGCAGGTTGAGCTGTACGATCAATTGATCGCCCGGCGCACGACCGGCTATCCGACCTTGGAGTTCGATCTCAAGAGTTTCTGCGGGCCTTTCGCGCGCTTCATGCCCGCAGGCTTCTACTACAAGACGTTTCAAAATCAGAAGCTCTGGCCGCGCTTCGAACACATCATCCGGCAGGCTGCGGGTTACGGCTCGGCGCCGGAAGAGGCCGATAGCGAAAGCTACGATCATCGCAACAGCCATGCCCAGGTCGTCATCGTCGGCGGCGGAGCCTGTGGGTTGCTGGCGGCGCTCGATGCCGGGCGCGCGGGGCTGGACGTCGTGCTTCTTGATGAACAAAACGAGCTGGGTGGATGGCTATTGTCATCCCCGAACACGGTCATCTGCGGTGAATCGGCGGCCGCGTGGCTGAAGGCGATCATCGGCGAGCTGCAGAGCC
The DNA here is from genome assembly GCF_000253295.1 of Hyphomicrobium sp. MC1. Classification (NCBI taxonomy): domain Bacteria; kingdom Pseudomonadati; phylum Pseudomonadota; class Alphaproteobacteria; order Hyphomicrobiales; family Hyphomicrobiaceae; genus Hyphomicrobium; species Hyphomicrobium sp. MC1. The sequence goes on from NC_015717.1 coordinate 1,759,316, forward strand.
TCGCCAATGTGAAGGTCATGACGCGGACAAGCGCGTTTGCTCTTCATGACATGAACCTGATCATGGCCGTCGAGCAACTTCAGGATCATCTGCCGTTGAAAGACCGCGATGAGGCGAAGCCGCGGCAGAGGCTGCATCGCATTCGGGCAGAACGCATTCTGCTGGCGACAGGCGCCATCGAGCGGCCGCTGGTGTTCGGCAACAACGATCTGCCGGGTATTCTGACGGCCTCGGCTTTGACGAGCTATCTCAATCGCTATGGCGTCGCGGTTGGCAAGCGCGTGCTTTTGCAGACGAGCAACGATTACGCCTACCAAGGGGCTTGCGATCTGGCGCGCGCCGGGTGCTCGGTCGTGCTTGCCGATACGCGAATGCAGCCGAACACCACTTGGGAGCAACGCGCCCACGCAGCAGGTGTCGATGTCCGACCGGGATGTGGGATTGCGGTGGCGCATGGCGGTATGGCGGTCAAGGCCGCGCAACTCGTGAAGCTCGACGGCAACCACAACGCCGTTGCAGGGCAGGGCGCGTCGTTCGAGTGTGATGCGCTGGGAAGCTCCGGCGGTTTATCACCGACAGTGCATCTTTATTGCCATGACGGCGGCCGTCCATATTGGGACGAAAGCAAGCTGGCGTTCGTCGCGCCTGCGATGGGGCGTACCGCTGCTGGTATCTATTGTGCCGGCGCGATCACGGGAACGTTCGGACTGCAGGCGGCCCTGACGGAAGCCGAAAAGGTGACGGCTGCATTGATTGCCTCCTTTGGCGAGGAGCCGGCCGCCGAAACGCGGAGCCTGGAAACCGATGAGCCGGAGGCCACACCGGCGCGACGGATCTTCCGTGTTCCGGATGGCATGCCGGAAGGACATGGCAAGAAGGCGTTCGTCGATTTCCAAAATGATGTGTCAGCGGCCGATATTCATCTTGCCGTGCGCGAGAACTATCGCTCGATCGAGCACATCAAGCGCTATACGGCCCTGGGGTTCGGGACGGATCAAGGTAAGCTATCGAACGTCAACGGTTTTGCAATCGCAGCGGATGCGCTCGGCAAAAGTATTCCTGAGGTTGGCACGACGACGTATCGTCCGGCCTACACGCCAGTAACGTTCGGAACGCTGGCCGGCGCGAACGAGGGTGAGACGTTCGAGCCACGGCGCACGACGGCGATGCATGCTTCGCACGTGGCGCGCGGTGCGGTGTGCGAAGACGTTGGGCAGTGGCTCCGGCCGCAATATTTTCTTCGTCGCGGCGAAGATCAGGACGCTGCCGTGCGTCGGGAATGTCTGGCCGCTCGCCGCGGCGTCGGCATCATGGATGCCTCGACGCTCGGCAAGATCGACCTTCAGGGTAAGGACATCCGCGAATTCCTCAATCGCGTCTATGCGAATGCGTGGACGCAGCTCGCGCCGGGCAAGTGCCGTTACGGCTTGATGCTCGATGAGAACGGCATGGTAATGGACGACGGTGTCACGGCGTGCGTCGCGGACGATCATTTCCTGATGACGACGACGACGGGAGGTGCTGCGCGCGTGCTCACGTGGCTGGAGAACTGGCACCAGACCGAGTGGCCAGAGCTTGATGTCTATATGACGTCGGTCACCGATCATTGGGCGACAGCCGCCGTGGTTGGGCCGAAGAGCCGCGAGGTGCTGGCGAAGGTCTGCACTGATATCGATCTTTCGCCGTCGGCATTCAAATTCATGGACTGGCGCGAAGGGACGGTCGCGGGCGTTCCGGCCCGCGTGTTCCGGATCAGCTTTTCGGGCGAGCTGGCATTCGAAGTGAATGTCGATGCAAGCTATGGCCGTCATGTCTGGGAAGCGCTGATGGCCGCGGGAGACGAATTCGGCATCACGCCCTATGGCACAGATGCCATGCACGTGCTGCGCGCCGAGAAAGGTTTCATCATCGTTGGCCAGGATACGGACGGTTCGCAGACGCCATTCGATCTGGACATGGCATGGGCCGTGTCGATGAAGAAGCCGTTCAGCTTTATCGGCAAACGGTCGTTTGCGCGCAGCGATACGGCCGCGCCGAACCGCAAGCAGCTCGTCGGTTTGCTGACAGATGATCCGACTGTAGTTCTGGCCGAAGGGGCGCAAATCATCGAGCAACCTGATGTGACGCCGCCTGTCGCGATGTTAGGTCATGTGACGTCGAGCTATTTCAGTGCCGAGCTTGGCCGGTCGATAGCAATGGCCGTCGTGCGCGATGGCATCAACCGGCGAGGGGACGACGGTCGGAGCGCCGGGCGCGATACGTTGTTTGCATATGCAGGCGGCAAGACGCACAAAGTGAAACTGGTGTCACCCGTTTTCGTCGATCCGAAGGGAGAGCGGCAGAATGGCTGAGCCGACCATGCAATCGCCGCTTCATGCTTTCGATCTTGCGGCTCAGGCGCAGCCCGCTGACGACGTTCGCGGTGTGTGGGCGAATGAAATTCCGCTGCTGGGGTATGTCAGCCTGCGGGGCAACTCCGCAGATCCGGCCTTCGTCGAGAAGGTGTCGACGGCGATCGGCGTTCCGCTTCCGGTCGATCCGTGTACGTTCACCGTGGCTAATGGGGTGAAAGTGCTGTGGATCTCGCCGGATGAGTGGATGGTCGTTTGCGCACGGTCCCGGCTGGGTGAGCTGATTGCCGCCCTCAAGGCCGGTCTTCAGGGGATCAGAAGCCAGGTCGCAGACAATTCTGGCGGGTGCACACAGGTTCTGCTTCAGGGCCTGAACGCGCTCGACGTACTTCAGCACGCCAGCGTTTACAATTTTGCGGCCTTGCAGCCTGGACGGGTTGTCGGGACGACGTTCGGTAAATCATCCGTCTATGCCTATCGTTCGGGCAATGGCTTCTGCCTTTTAATGCGCCGCAGTTTCGCCGACTATATTTGGCGCTATCTTGCCCGCGCCGCGGCGCCGTATGGACTGGGGATTGCCGCTATCGAGGCAACGGGCCACGCCGGGGATGGAGTGGCAGGATGAACTACAGCGTCTTCGAAGTTTTTCGCATTGGGATTGGCCCATCAAGCTCGCATACGGTCGGGCCGATGAGCGCAGTCAACAGTTTTATCGCGGAGCTTCGGACGGCGAACCTGATGCACTTGGTTGAACGCGTTGTCGTCGATCTTTATGGATCTCTGGCGTTGACGGGCGTCGGCCACGCGACCGATTTTGCCGTCATCGGCGGTTTGCTCGGCGAAACGCCGGAAGACGCGGACCCTGCAACGCTGGCGCAACGCGTCGATGATGTCCGGCGAACGAAACGTCTGGCGTTCGGCGGTGAAGGCGATATTGCCTTTACACCCGAAACGGACCTTCTGTTCCATCGCGATAAGATGCTCAGCGAGCATCCGAACGGTATGATCATCGAGGCGTTCGACGCGCTTGGCGTTTCGCTCTACCGAAACACCTATTTCTCAATCGGCGGCGGTGCCGTTCTCGATAAGGCGGCGCTGATTGCAAGTCGCAGCACGGATGAGGTTCCGCATCGGCCAGTGCGCTATGCCTTCAGTAGTGCGAAGGAGCTTCTCGCGCTCTGTCAGCGCCACAACCTGACGATCGCCGAGATCGTCTGGCGCAATGAGCTTGCCTACCAGGACGAAGCTGCGACCCGAGCCAAGGTTTTGAAAGTCTGGCAGGTGATGAACGATTGTCTGCAGCGCGGGCTTGCGACAGAGGGCGTTCTGCCTGGTGGTCTCAGAGTGAAGCGTCGTGCCCCGGCGCTCTATCGGCAGGCGAGCGATGTCGATGGTAAGCTCACGGCTGATTTTCGCGCGATGGATATGGTCAGCGCTTTCGCCATAGCCGTCAACGAAGAGAACGCGGCGGGCGGGCGCGTGGTGACGGCGCCGACCAATGGTTCGGCAGGCGTCATTCCGGCGGTGCTTGCCTATTATACGCGCTTTTGCGATGCGGCGCCCGATGCCGACGCCCGTGACGATCATATCGTCACCTTCCTGCTGACGGCAGCGGGCATCGGCATGCTCTACAAGAAGAACGCTTCGATTTCTGCCGCAGAGATGGGCTGCCAGGGTGAGATCGGTGTCTCTTGCTCGATGGCGGCCGCCGGGCTTGCCGCCGTTATGGGAGCTACGGCAGAGCAGATTGAGAACGCGGCCGAGATCGGCATGGAACACAATCTCGGCATGACCTGTGATCCGATCGGCGGCCTGGTGCAGGTGCCGTGCATCGAGCGCAACAGCATGGGTGCGATGAAAGCGATCAACGCCGCGCGCCTCGCAATGATGGATGACGGCGGGCACCTCGTTTCGCTTGACGCTGTGATCGAGACGATGCGGCAGACCGGTCACGATTTGCAATCGAAATACAAAGAAACGTCGCTTGGCGGCCTCGCCGCGACGGTCGTTTATTGTTGACGCGAAGCGGCGCAAGGATCAGGCGATGGCGGCTTATCCGCATATCTTCACCCCGATCAAGCTCAATCAGCTGACATTGCCGAACCGCATCTATTCGACGGCGCACGCCGAGGTCTATGCGGATGCAGGCGGCATGCCCGGCGACCGTTACATCCGCTATTACGAAGAGAAGGCCAAGGGCGGTCTCGGCATGGCGATCTGCGGCGGGTCGAGCCCTGTTTCGATCGACGTGCCGCAAGGGGCGTGGAAGCCCGTAAATCTGACGACGGATCGCGTGATCGAGCCGATGGCGCGTTTGGCCGACACGGTTCATCGCCATGGCATGAAGATCATGATCCAGGCGACGCACATGGGGCGGCGTTCTGCTTATGCAGGCGACCCCTGGCCGCATCTGGTGTCGCCGTCGGGTGTGCGCGAGCCGGTGCATCGCGGCAATGCCAAGGCAATCGAGATCGAAGACATTTGGCGGATCATCGGCGATTTCGCAGCAGCCGCGAAGCGCGTGCAGAAGTCGGGTTTCGACGGGATTGAGATTTCAGCCGCGCATCAGCAACTCATTGATCAATTCTGGTCACCACGCACCAATATGCGAACGGACGAATGGGGCGGCAGTCTCGCCAATCGCATGCGGTTCGGGATCGAGGTGTTGCAGGCCGTGCGTGAAGCTGTCGGCCGTGACTATTGCGTCGGCATGCGCATGTGCGCCGATGAGTTTCATGACGACGGCCTTGATCACGAGACGCTGAAGGAAATTGCGCAAGCCATGTCCGAGACGGGGCTTATCGATTTCATCAGCGTCATCGGCTCGGGCGCCGATACGCACAACACGCTTGCCAACTGCATGCCGCCGATGGCGTTACCGCCTGAACCGTTTGTGCATCTGGCGGCGGGCATCAAGTCGGTCGTGAAGGTTCCGATCCTGCATGCGCAGGGCATTCGCGATATCACACAGGCCGAGCGAATTCTGGCAAACGGCATGGTCGATATCGTCGGCATGACGCGCGCGCATATTGCCGATCCGCACATCATGAAAAAAGTGCGCGAAGGCCGGGAAGATCAGATCCGCCAATGCGTGGGCGCCAACTATTGCATTGATCGCATGTATTCGGGATCGGATACGCTGTGCGTGCAGAACGCGGCAACATCGCGCGAAGCCACTATGCCTCACATCATCGCGCCGACAACTGGCACAAAGCGGCGTGTTGTCGTGGTTGGCGCCGGGCCGGCTGGACTTGAAGCGGCGCGCGTGTCGCGGTCGCGCGGACATGACGTCATTTTGTTCGAACGGAACCAAACTGTCGGCGGGCAGATCAATCTCGCATCGAAAGCACCGCAGCGCGAGCAGATGGCAGGTATCGTTCGTTGGTTCGATCTCGAAACGAAGCGGCTTGGCGTCGATCGCCGCCTTGGCGTTGAGGCGACGCCCGAAATGATCGTCGGCGAGCAGCCGGATATCGTTGTTCTGGCGACGGGCGGGCGAAGCCATGTCGAGCAGGTAGAAGGGTGGGGCGCGGCCGAAGGACTGTCCGTCAGCGCCTGGGATATTCTTTCCGAGAAAGTGCCGCCTGCTGAGAACGTGCTGGTCTATGACGGTATCAGCACACATGCGGGTTTCGGCACGGCAGACTTTCTTGCGAGCCGCGGCTGCACGGTCGAGATCGTGACGCCGGACGTTAAGGTCGGCGATGATGTCGGTGGCACGACGTTTCCGATCTTTTATCGCCGTATGTATGCGCAGGGTATCATTCCCACGCCGAACTTCTGGCTCGACCGTGTGTATGCGGAGGGGAATAAGAAGATTGCGGTTCTGCGCAACGAATATACCGACGAGCTTGAAGAACGCGTGGTTGACCAGGTCGTCATCGAGAACGGCATAACGCCGAACACGGAGCTTTACTGGTCGCTGAAAGAGAAGTCGATAAACCGCGGTCAGGTCGATCTCAACGCACTCTATTCCAATACGCCGCAACCTGTGCTGAGCGACCCGACGGAAGGGGACCGTTTCGTGCTGTTCCGCGTGGGCGATTGCGTGTCGATGCACAACATCCACGCGGCGATCTACGACTCGCTCCGGCTCTGCAAGGATTTCTGATCGTGTCTGTCGCGCCTGTCATCACCGTGCTGTTTTGGGTGTCGGTGGTGACATTGGCGCTCGGTATAACGCGCCGCGCGTTGCTGTGGCGTGCAGGACAGCCGGCCACGGTTGCATGGTCGGGATTGTTTGCCGTTCCGAGGCGCTACTTCGTCGACCTTCACCACGTCGTTGCTCGCGAGCCCTACATTGCGCACACGCACGTTGCGACAGCAGGCGGCGCGGTGCTCGCAATCGGGTTAGTTGCGATCAATTATGGGCTGGGGATTTATTCGCGGCTTCTCGATTGGGGCATCGTTCTGGGCGCCGCCGTGATGCTTGCCGGCGTCTATTGCGTTTGGCAACGGCGGCGGAATCCGCCATCACGTCTGTCACGCGGTGCCTGGGATCGACTGCCGTTCACGCTTGCAGCGTTCGCGCTGGGGCTGCTCATTGCCGTGGCTGTTCCGCCGGGAATGCTTTCGGCTGCGATTGCAACGCTGGCGATATTTTTTCTGCTTATCGGCTCCGCCGAGTTGGTTCTCGGGATCGGCTTTGCGGAGCCGATGAAGCACGCTGTGGCGGGGCTTCTGCATCTCGCGTTTCATCCGCGGCCTGAGCGGTTCTCGGGTGTCCGATCAACGGCTCTCAAGCCGTTGCATCTCGATGAACGCGAATATGGTGTCGACGCACCGACTGATTTTCGCTGGAACCAGCTCTTGAGTTTTGATGCCTGTGTTCAATGCGGAAAATGCGAACAGGTATGTCCTGCTTTCGCTGCGGGGCAACCGCTCAATCCGAAAAAACTTATTCAGGATCTCGTCTGCGGGTTCTCGGGCACAAGCGACGTGAGTTATGCGGGCAGTCCCTACCCCGGCATCGCGATTGGTACACATCGCGGTGCGCCGAATGACGCGATCGTTCCGCAGCTTATCGAGGCGCAAACGCTTTGGTCGTGCACGACCTGCCGGGCCTGCGTCGAGGAATGTCCGATGTTGATCGAGCATGTCGACGCGATCGTCGGCATGCGCCGGAGCTTAAACCTGACGCAGGGCGATGTCCCTGGGACGGCGCCGGAGATTCTCGCCAATTTACGCGAGACCGATACGCAAGGCGGCTACGCAAAAACAACGAGATACAACTGGGCGATTGACCTCGACGCGCCGACGGCTGAACCTGGGAAGCCGATCGATCTGTTGCTGTTCGCCGGGGAGGGCGCTTTTGACATGCGCTATCAGCGGACGCTTCGTTCGCTGGTGAAAATTCTGAAAGTTGCTAACGCGGATTTCGCCGTGCTCGGCGAAGATGAGCGGGATAGCGGTGATACGGCTCGTCGGTTGGGGGATGAAGCAACGTTTCAATCCCTCGCCCAAAAGAACATCGCGACGTTGGCCAAGCTCGATTTCAAGCGCATCGTGACGGCAGATCCGCACGTGCTGCACAGTCTTCGCAACGAATATCCGGCGCTTGGCGGGCGTTACGTTGTCGTACACCACACCGCTCTGATCGACGAGTTGATGGAGCGTGGCGCATTGCAATTGGTCGAGCGGCAAGATGCGGGCGCACTTACCTATCATGACCCATGTTATCTCGGTCGCTATAATGGCGAGTTCGAAGCGCCGCGCTCGGTTCTGCGAAAGCTCGGTGCGACCGTTCGAGAGATGGAGCGCTCCGGGTTTCGCGCGCGGTGCTGCGGCGGTGGCGGCGGTGCGCCACTGACCGACATCCCCGGCAAGCTGCGCATTCCGGATATGCGCATGGATGATATTCGCGCTATCGGCGCCGAAGTTGTGGCTGTGGCCTGTCCGCAATGTACGGCAATGCTGGAGGGTGTGGCTGGCGATCGCGCGGAAGTGCTCGATATCGCGGAACTCGTCGCGGCTTCGCTGGAGGAACGGCCATGAGCGGGGCGAAACGGGTTGATCCGCGCCGTCCGTATCGCATCGGACCGAACGGCCTGCGTAGGATCGTTCTCGGCGAGACCGGTGCGGGGGACCTCGCCGTTGGCGCTTCACGAAATTCGGAAGCGCCTCGGGCGAAACCTTTGCGGACCCAAGTCGCCGCCACAAGTTGGCATATGGCCATCGCGCATGCCTATCAAGGACGGCTCGACGACCATGCCCGAGAGGCGATTGCAGCCGCTGCCATTCTCGCGGCGTCGGAGAAGGGCGTGATTGCCGTGATTCTCGGCGCCTTTCATGAGAATGCGGCGGCGCTGGGCGCTGATAAGGTCGTGATCGTGGACGATCTCGATGCCGCCCGCTTCGAACCTCGGCGTGAAGAGGGTGTGGTCGAAGCGCTCATCAATGATTATCAGCCAGAGCACATTTTCCTGCCTGACAACGCGCTGGGTGATGGCGATCTCGGGCGACGGCTGATTGCGAAGCTTCGTGCTTCTGCAGCGACACACGTTTCAGAAATCGACGACAAGCACGTCGCCGTCGGGTGGTCCGGCGGTGGGTGTCTTGCGGATGCGCCGCTGCCGCGTTTCGTGTTGCTGCAGGCAGGCGCGGTTGATAGCAATCTGCCCTTCCTTGGTGCCGGAGAAGTGCTGTCCGCGCCGTTGGCTGCCGACGTCAAGGACGTGTGTCGCGATCTCGGGCTTGAAGCGACGGAAATGGGCTCTATTGCACTGGAGGAGGCGGACTTCATCGTTTCGGCGGGTAATGGCGTGACGAACGTGGCGACGCTCGAAAAGCTGGCGGGCTGCTTCGATGCGGCGGTGGGCGCCAGTCGCGTTGCGGTAGATGATGGGAAGTTTCCGCGCAGCAAGCAGATCGGCGCGTCGGGCAAAACCGTGACCGCGACGACTTATATGGCGGTTGGCATCTCGGGCGCCGTTCAGCATCTGCAGGGTATCAAGGCGTGTCGTCATGTGATCGCAATCAACAGCGATCCCGGTGCGCCGATAATCAAGCGCGCGGATTTAACGGTGGTTGGTGACGCGGAAGAGGTGATGCAAGCTTTGATCGCGCGCGTCGGGCAAGCAAGAACTCAGTCGGAAACGCCGGAGGGGCAGGTATGAGCGCGCCCATTTCCGTCGCGGTACTGGTTTCGGCCGGTCGCCATCCGGTGAGCGGTGCGGCGCGCGCCTGTCGCGGCGATACGGTTGCCATGGCCGTTGGCAAGGCTTTATCCGGCGATGCCTTACGCATCGTTCACGCCGGAGAAAAAGAAGACCCCGCACTCAAGGATTACATGGCGCTCGGAGCCAGCAGGATCGAGGTGCTGGAGGGGACATCCGGCGGTGTTTCGATTTCGGCGCTGGCTGCGGCGTTGAGAAACTCCGACATCATCCTGACGGGGAGCCGGGCAGAGCAGGGCGCAGGCAGTGGTCTGTTGCCTTATGTTCTGGCCGAGGCGCTCGGGCGGCCGATTATCTCAAATGCGCTCGAAGTTAAAATTGAAGTCGGCGCGTCGGGATGCGGGGCAACGATCCGCCAGTTTCTGCCGAAGGGACAGAGGCGGCAGGTGGCCTGCCCGTTGCCGGTCGTTGTCGCCGTGCATCCCTTGGCGCCTGTGCGTTTGAAATATGCCTATGTGCGCCGTGTTTCCGGAAAAATCGTGCCTTTGCCGAGCGCTGGTCTGGATGAGAGCGTGATGCTCCAGCCTAGCTGGGCAGTGGAAGCCGAGCCGCGTCATCCCCAGCGTCTTAAGGCCCAGGAAAAAAAGGCGGCACACGCTCGATTGCTCTCAGCGATCGTGTCTGAGGTGAAAGGCGGTGTTGTCGCTTTTGAGGGGACATCCGTCGATAAAGCACAAGTGGTGCTGAATTATCTGAGAGAACATCGCCTCGTTGATTTTTGAGCTGAGCCCCTGCAATGGGAGGACCACATGCAATTATCAAATGAACTGCGGTCCCTGATAGCCAGACGGCGACCGGGCTATAGCCTGGAAGCGCCATTCTATCAGAGCAAGGAAATTTTCGATCTCGATATGGAGGTCATTTTCGGCGGGACGTGGATTTACGTCGGCTGCGAACCTGACATTCCCGAGCCGGGTGATTATTTCACAGTTCCGATCGGAAAGACGTCAGTCGTCGTGGCTCGTGACGACGACATGTCGATCACGGCGTTTCACAACGTGTGCCGCCATCGCGGCGCGCGCCTTTGCGACGGAGACAAGGGCAGCGTTGGCAATGTCGTTTGTCCTTACCATCAGTGGACTTACGACCTGCGCGGCAATCTGATCCACACGGAGCACATGGGCGATGACTTCGACCGGAGTAAATTCGGTCTGAAGATGGTCCATGTCGGGAATGTTGCTGGGCTGATCTTCGTTTGCCTTGCGGACAATCCGCCTGTCGACTTCGAGCAGATGCGGCGCGAGATGGAGCCCTATATTCTTCCGCACCGCATCAGCGATTGCAAAGTCGCGTATGAGGAAGATCTCATCGAGAACGGCAATTGGAAGTTCACGATGGAGAACAATCGCGAATGCTATCACTGTAAGGGCAATCATCCGGAACTTACTATTTCGCTCTATGAGTTCGGATTCGGGTATCAGCCATCCCCTGAGAATGCAGACGATGTGCGCGCGTTCAAGGATCTGACGACGCGCGAGCATGCAAGGTGGGAATCATGCGGATTACCGTCCGTTGAATTGGAGTTTCTCGACAGCAGGGTGACAGCGTTCCGAACGGAACGGCTTCCGCTCGATAAGGCGGGAGAATCCCAGACGCTCGACAGCAAGGTTGCGTGCAAGAAATTGCTCGGCGATCTTTCTCTGCGCAATCTTGGTGGCCTGTCGTTCTGGACACAGCCGAATTCGTGGCACCATTTTATGAGCGATCACATCGTGACGTTCAGCGTGCTGCCGATCGATGCGGAACGTACGTTGCTGCGGACGAAGTGGCTCGTTCATAAGGATGCCGTGGAAGGGCAGGACTACGATCCCAAGGCGCTCAGCGCTGTTTGGCACGCTACCAATATGCAGGACGGAGCGCTCGTCGAGAGGACACAGGTCGGTTCGTATAGTGCAGCCTATGTTCCTGGGCCTTATTCGCCTTATACGGAAGAACTGGTCGAGAAGTTCATGTCCTGGTATTTCCAGCGGCTTCGGACGGCAACCGGACATGAATCGGCGACCGTCAGCCCGTTTGCCGCGAGCGCCTGAACGACATGAGCGAGATGCAGGACAGGCTCGGCCCGGCGCAGTGGGATGCCGTGCCGGGCAAGTGGAATTCTGACGAAGACGATGTGCTTGTCTGCACGCATGTTCGGGCGGAAACGCATGACGTCAAAAGCTTCTTGTTTCGCACGCCGACGGCAAAGCTGTTTCGTTTTCGTCCAGGGCAGTTCATCACCCTCGAACTCGAGATCGATGGCGAGACGATCAATCGCTGCTATACGATGTCGTCATCGCCGACGCGGCCTGACACGCTGTCGATTACCGTGAAGCGCGTGCCGGGCGGCAAGGTTTCGAACTGGCTCCATGACAATCTGAAAGCTGGCGTTGCTATCAAAGCTTTCGGACCCTCCGGCGAATTCAGTTGCACGTTGCACGCAGCACCGAAGTACCTATTCTTGTCCGGCGGGTCCGGTGTCACGCCGTTGATGTCTATGTCACGTGCGCTTTACGATCTTGGCGAAGATCGCGACGTTGTTTTCGTTCACAGCGCGCGGACGCCGCGGGACATTATTTTCCGCAATGAACTTGCCACTATTGCGCATGGGATGAACCGATTTCGAACGGCATTCGTTTGCGAAAATATCGGCGAGCAACGCGACTGGAGCGCGCCGACAGGCTTTCTGACGCTGCCGCTCTTGAAGTCGATGGTACCGGATCTGTCAGAGCGCGAAATCTTTTGCTGTGGCCCTGAAGCGTACATGGCGAATGTTCGCGCTATGCTGGCGGCCGCCGGTTTCGACATGGCACGCTATCATGAAGAAAGCTTCTCGTTCGAACGATTAAGCCCGGTTGAGCAAGAGGAAGTGCAGGCGGCCGTTGCGGCAGAATCTGTGCCGAGCGTCGGCTTCAAAATCGAGTTCACCAAGTCGGGCCGCACGATTGATTGCCGTCCCGATCAATTCATTCTCGAAGCGGCGAAGGCCGCTGGCCTGCGTCTGCCATTTTCGTGCAGCAAAGGTGTTTGCGGTACGTGCAAAAGCAAGAAAGTCGACGGTCAGGTGGTGATGACACATGGCGGCGGCATCCGGCAACGCGAGGTCGATGCGGGCATGATCCTGATCTGCTGCAGCAAGCCGCTCAGTGATGTAACGATCGAAAAATAACTGAGGTCGTGGGCAGCGCCTCCGCCGGAAAATCAATCTGAACGGCGCAGAATGGCCTGCAGTACGTCTCGGACGCCGATCGAACCGACGAAGCGGTCGTCATCATCGAACAGTGCAACCGGAGCTGTGCCCGATTTATGCATCGCGAGGATCACGGTCTTAAGGCTGGTACCGGGTCTTGCCCAGTAGACTGGTGAGAACTCGTCGGACGGCGTTTCTTCGATTTCGCCGCACGTCACCCAGCTTGCTTGTTTTCCGCGGCATTCGGCGGCTTCAACTTTGCCCGTGCCGTCGATCCTAAATTTGGTCGTTTGCCGCCGGTCGAGCCAGAGCCAGTTGTCGCCGGCTGTTTCAAGGTCGCGCTTGTCGCGCATGACGTTCCAGGCCGTCAGCACGGACAACGGATTGACGTTAGCGATGAAGTCGCGGACGTAATCGTCGGCTGGGTTAAGGACGATGTCTTCCGGCGTCCCCGACTGTACGATGCGTCCGCTTTCCATGATGGTAATGCGGTTGCCGATCTTGAGCGCTTCTTCAAGATCGTGGCTGACGAAGATGATCGTTTTCTTGATGGTCTTTTGAAGCTGCAGCAACTCATCCTGCAGCTTGGTGCGGATCAGCGGATCGAGCGCGGAGAAAGGCTCGTCCATTAACAGGATTGGGGCGTCCGTCGCAAAGGCGCGAGCGAGGCCGACGCGCTGCTGCATGCCGCCTGAAAGTTCGTGTACGTATTTGTCGGCCCAGCTATCGAGCCCGACGAGATGGAGTTGGCGATCGACGCGCTCCTTGAGTTCGGCGGCCGGAACGCCTGCCAGCTCCAAGCCAAGGCCGGCATTCTCGCGCACGGTACGCCACGGCAGCAGCGCGAACTGCTGAAACACCATCGCGACCTGATTCTGTCGCATGTGGCGGAGGGTTGCTGCATCGCAGGTTGCGATATCGACCATGCGGTCGCCGTCCTTCACCAGGAGCGAACCACGCGAGACCTTGTTAAGGCCGTTGACTGCGCGCAGGAGGGTCGATTTCCCGGAGCCGGACAGGCCCATCAGAACGGAAATCTCGCCCTCGTTGACCGTCAGGTTCGCACCGGCGGCGCCGAGCACGGCTCCCGTTTTGGCGAGGATCTCAGCCCGCGTCGCGCCGGCATCGACCATAGCGAGCGTGCGGGCAACGTCCTTGCCGAAGATGATATCGACGTTTTTGAAATCGACCGCGACGCTCATTTGCGGACCTCCGGTTTAATGGCAAGGACGCGATCAAGGATGATGGCGAGGATCACGATTGCAAGGCCGGCTTCGATGCCCAGCGGAATGTTGCGGTTGGCCAACGCGCGGTTGACCGGATTGCCGAGGCTTGGTGCACCGATCAGCGTGGCGAAGACGACCATCGACAACGACAGCATGATGCATTGGGTGAGGCCGGCCATGATGGACGGAAGCGCTGCGGGCAGCTCCACCTTCCATAAGAGTTGGCGTTTCGTGGCGCCGAAACTTTCTCCGGCTTCCAGCATCGGCTTGGGGATTGAGGTCAGGCCTAGATACGTCATGCGCACGGGGGCGGGCATAGCGAAAATGATCGTGACGATCAGCGCGGGCGCAGCACCGAGGCCGAACAGGATCAGAATGGGGATGAGGTAGACGAAGGTCGGCATCGTCTGCATCAGGTCGAGGATCGGCTGTGTGATGCGCCAGACGTGAGGTTTATGCGCAGCCCAAATTCCGATGGGCACGCCGATGATCATTGAGAGCGCGGTGGCCGACAGAACCAGCACGAGCGTCTGGACTGTCTCTTTCCACAAGCCCTGGTTCAGAATGAACAGCAGGCCGATCAAAACGCCGACGGCGAGAACGGCGGAACGCCGAAGCCAATAGGCGAGGCCGGCGAGAATAACCGCCAGAACGAGAGGCGGGATTTGCAGCAGGAAATCGGACGTTCCGTCGACGAACGTCTCGAGAACCGTCGATATGGCATCGAAAAACCACTGAAAATAGTCAGTGACGAAGTCGAAGATCGCTTTGCCGAATTGTCCAACCGGAATTTTCCAGGCAGTTACAAGCTTCGATACGGGGTCCATCTGCGCCATTCCCAGTGCTCAAGCTTCATTCGGCAACGGACGGCCGCTTGTGAAGCAGCCGTCCAGTCCTTTGCCGGGCGGATAGTGACAGGACCCCTACTTTGCGAGGTAGGCCTTCAGCGCAGCCTGTGGGTCGCCACCATCGAACGTGGTTACGCCTGCCAGCCACGGTGTTACGGCTTCAGGATTTTTCTTGAGCCATTCGAGCGCGGTCGCCTTTGGATCGGCACCGCTTTTCAGTACCGGCTCCATCATAGCGCCTTCCATGGCGAGATTGAATTTTTCGTTCTTCAGGAACTTGGCGACGTTCGGGCATTCTTTTTCGTAGCCGGCGCGAACGTTGGTGCTGACGGTTGCAGCGCCGAAACCGGAATCGCCCATGCCGTCGAGGTAGTGGATTTTCATGGCGCCCATGACCGGGTGGGGTGTCCAGCCGAGGAAGACGATCCACTTCTTCTTCTTCATGTCCTTTTCGGCTTCGGTGAGCATGCCCGCTTCGGAGCTTTCGACCAATTCGAAGCCCTGGAGGTTGTTCTCCGGCTTGGCGATCATTGTGCTGATGATGCGATTACCGTCGTTGCCAGCTTCGATGCCGTAGATCTTGCCGTCGAACTGATCTTTATGGGCGCCGAGGTCTTTAAGGCTTTTGACGCCCGCGTCGGCGACGTAGTCGGGGACGACGAGACCGTAACCGGCGTTATCGAGGTTGACGCCAAGCACCTCAACGGACTTGTCGTCGATGTAGGGCTTGATGTCGGCGGTCATGCTGGGCATCCAGTTGCCCAGGAACACGTCGATGTCCTTGTTTTTCAACGAGGCGTAGGTGACGGGAACGGAGAGCGTCTTGACCTCGGGCTCATAGCCGAGCGCTTCGAGAATGTTGCTGGTCAGTCCGGTCGTCACTTGAATGTCGGTCCAGCCGACGTCGGCGAAGCGGACTTTTTTGCAAGTGGTACTGTCGGCAGCGTGCGCCGCTGTTGCGGCCAGGACGAGGGCAAAAGTGGCCCCAATCGCTATGCGTGTCATGACAACTCCTGTTGTTGGCAATGGCAGGCGTGATGGACAACAGTCCGCTTGCTGGGGATCTGAAATCGGATCGCCCTTCTGTCGGTTGCCTGTTGAAGGCGCCACCCGGCGTGGGCGACCCCACCAGCTAATAGCAGCGGCGGGCTATCTATTTTTGCAATTGCGACGCGATCTAGCGCTTACGCGCCTCAGGCTACACTCCTTTCGCGAAGGGTGTCCATTTGATCCTGCGTAAATCGACGGTCTTCCGGTGCTCGCGAGCGCCGATCTAAATCGAAGGGACGCGTGCGCGCACCACAGACTTACGCTGTCGTGGCAGCGGCGGCGCGCTGAATTCGGCTGGGACCGTCTGGGGCTGGCGTTCGCTGCGCGGCGTGCGTCCGTAAAGGGCCCGATATGATTTGCTGAAATGGCAAGTCGATTGAAAACCGCAGGAAATAGCGATCTGCGTGATCGACATTTGCGATTGCACTAGCAGCTCGCGGGCGCGCCGGAGACGCAATTGCAAATAGTACTTTGTCGGTGTCGTTTCGAGCGAAACCTGGAACATGCGCTGGACTTGGCGCAAAGAAAGGCCCGCCAATTTTGCCAATTCGACAGCTGTCAGCGGTTCTTCGAAATTGGCTTCCATGAGTGCGGCGATGTCCACCAGCGCACTGTTGTTGTATCCCAGGCGCGCCGCCATCGGGATGTGCTGGCGGTCGAACCCGTCGCGCACGCGTTCCAGAATGAATTGGTTGGAAATATCGGCAACCAGCGTTTTACCGAATGCGCTTTTCACAACGGAGAGCATCAAGTCGGCGGGCGCTATCCCGCCCGTGCAGGTGACGCGGTCGCGGTCGATAACGAAAAGCTCTTCCTGGAACTGCACGCGTGGATGGAATTCGCGAAGGCCCGCCATGTTTTCCCAATGGACGGTGCATTTGTAGCCGTCGAGAAGGCCGGATTTCACGAGCGCGTAGGTGCCGGTGCACAGGCCACCAAGCACGATGCCATCGTGCGATATCCGGCGGAGAAGATTGATGAGCTTGTCGCTGACGTATCGCTCGACGTGCGTGCCGCCGCAGACGAGTACCATATCGAGATCGCCGGCATCATCGTAGGTTTTAGCGTCGGCGAAAGACAGGCCATTACTGCAGGACGTCGGCTTGCCGTCGACGGAAAGGATGGTCCACGAATAGTGGTCCTGCCCGCTCAAACGGTTGGCCATTCGCAAAACCTCGATCGCACTCGAAAGCGCGATCATGGTGTATTCATTCAGTGTCAGAAACCCGATCCGACGGATCGTTCTGAGTTTCGACGGAACCTCATTCACGCAGCAAAAGCTCCCGGATGCTCCGCAAATCTATGGCCTCCGCTTCTAGTCAAAGACTGAGGCGGGGTGATCGTTACGCCTGAGTATGACATCGAGCAGATCATGAGAAAATCTTAGCACCGCGCCGTGTTTTGACAAGTTCCAGAAAGTTCAATTCCTGCCGCAGAAAGAGGCTTTCGGTGCTGCAAAAGAAGGCGGTTGCAGCGCGAGATCGTTCGACTTTCGTCGGTCTTCCAGTGCGGTTTCGACTGTCGCGGGGGATAACATTTGTGTCGTATCTGACAATGCTTTCAGGCCTCTGGACCGGCATAGCGTGATGGGTGATCGGCGCAGGTTTTGGCGCCGGAAGTTGCTGCGAGCGAAGGGTGCCGCGCTCGGTTTGCAGCATGGGCAAATTCAATGAGTGTGGTCGATGGCGAAAGTTCTCCAAAACTATATCGGGGGCCGTTTTGTTGCGGCATCGGACGGGGAGACGTTCGCGAATGTCGATCCGGCGACGGGCGAGTTGATTTCACAGGTCGAGATCGCGCTTGCGCCTGAAATCGATGCTGCGCTGCAATCAGCAAAAGAAGGACTCGCTCGCTGGTCTGGCATGTCCGGTGCGGAGCGTGGGCGTGTTCTGAACAAGGCGGCACGGATTCTTCGCGACCGCAATCGCGAGTTGGCCGAGATCGAGGTTCGTGACACCGGCAAGCCAATTCAAGAAGCGGAAGTCGTCGATATCGTCAGCGGTGCCGATTGCATCGAATATTTCGCCGGGGTGGCGGCCACGTTGCACGGCGAGCAGATCGCACTGAATAATGCGTTCGTTTATACCCGCCGCGAACCGATGGGAATTTGTGTCGGTATCGGGTCATGGAACTATCCGATCCAGATCGCGTGCTGGAAGTCGGCGCCGGCGCTGGCATGCGGCAATGCGATGATCTTCAAGACGTCGGAGATGACGCCGACGACCTCCGCCAAGCTTGCCGAGATCTACACGGAAGCAGGGTTGCCAGATGGCGTCTTCAATGTTTTGCACGGAGACGCACGCACCGGTTCAATGCTGACGACAGATCCGCGCGTTGCGAAAATCTCGCTGACCGGTTCGGTGGGCACTGGCAAGAAGATCGTAGCTGCGGCGGCCGCTACTTTGAAGCGTACAACGATGGAGCTCAGCGGCAAGTCGGCACTTCTTGTGTTCCAGGACGCTGATCTTCGGCAGGCCGTTTCCGCGGCGATGCTCGGAAATTTTTACACGCAGGGCGAAATATGCACGAACTGCACGCGCGTGTTTGTCCACGACGACATCTACGATGCCTTCGTCGATATGGTGGTGGAGCGGACGAAAAAGCTGCGCATCGGTTTGCCACTCGATCCTGAAACACAAGTAGGGGCGTTGATTTCGCGGCCGCATATGGAACGGGTCTTGAGTTTCATCGAGGCCGGAAAGGCGGAAGGCGCACGGCTCTGCTACGGTGGCGAACGAGTTGATGAGGTTCCGCTCGATCGCGGCAACTATGTGCGTCCGGCCGTTTTCACCGAGTGCACGGACGAGATGAGCATTGTGCGAGAAGAAATCTTCGGGCCGGTCATGTCGGTTTTGCGGTTCCGCGACGAGGACGATGTCATAGCGCGTGCGAATGCGACGCGCTTCGGATTGGCCGCGGGGCTTTTTACGCGCGATCTTGCACGCGCGCATCGCGTCGCTGCGCGCCTCGAAGCGGGCATCTGCTGGATCAACAACTATAACATCACGCCCGTCGAGATGCCGTTCGGCGGCATCAAGGAGTCGGGCTTCGGCCACGAGAACGGCCAGGTCGCCATCGAGCACTACACGCAGTTGAAGAGCGTCTATGTGGAACTGGGCGATGTGCAGTGCCCGTACGAATGACGCATCGTCAGATTAAGACAGAAAGACTGAGGTCCAAGGAACGATGAGCAAAACCCAAGACTTCGACTACATCATCGTCGGTGCCGGGTCGGCGGGATGCGTCCTTGCCAACCGCCTGACGGAAGACGAAGGGGTTCGCGTTCTCGTTCTCGAAGCCGGGCCGCAAGACAACAGCATTTTCATTCATATGCCGTCGGCGTTCGCGTATCCGCTGGCCGGCACGAAATACAACTGGTGGTACGAGTCGGAGCCGGAGCCTTATCTCGATAATCGGCGGATGTACTGTCCGCGTGGACGCGTCGTCGGTGGCTCGTCGTCTATCAACGGCATGATCTATATTCGAGGTCATGCCTTCGATTACGACGCTTGGGCGCGTCATCAGGGCTTGCAGGACTGGTCGTATTTCAACTGTCTGCCGTATTTCAAGAAGGCCGAGACGCGGCTCAAGGGCGGCGATAAGTATCGCGGCAATTCCGGGCCGCTTTATGTGACGACTGCGCCGTGCACGAATCCGCTTTACGATACCTTCATTGAGGCAGGCCGGCAGGCGGGCTATCCGGTGACCGAGGATATGAACGGTTACCAGCAGGAAGGCCTCGGCCGCATGGACATGACGGTCTACAAAGGCCGTCGCTGGAGCGCCGCTCAGGCGTTTCTGCGGCCAGCGCAGAAGCGTGGCGGCGTTGAACTCAAGGCGAAAACGCTCGTCACGCGCATCCTGTTCGAAGGACGTCGTGCCGTCGGCGTCGAGTTCAGCCATGGCGGCAATCTGCAGTCGGCGCGCGCAACGCGCGAGGTGATCGTCAGCGGCGGCGCGATCAATTCACCGCAAATCTTGATGCTGTCGGGTATTGGCAATGCGGATGAATTGAAAAAACACGGCATTCCGGTCGTGCAGGATTCGCCGGGCGTTGGAGAAAACCTGCAGGACCACATCGAGGCCTACGTCCAGTACGAATGCACCAAGCCGGTTTCGATTTACAGCGCCAATAATCCGCTGGCAAAATTGAAGATCGGCATCGAGTGGCTGCTGACGGGGAAGGGCCTCGGCGCGACGAACCATTTCGAGTCCGGCGGTTTTATCCGCAGTGAAGCCGGCGTTTTGCATCCCGATCTACAATATCACTTCTTCCCGATGGCCATCAGCTACGACGGCACGTCGGCGGCGAAGGGGCATGGCTTCCAGGCGCATATTGGGCCGATGCGACCGACGAGCCGGGGCTATGTGAAGCTTAAATCAGCCGATCCGCGCGAGTATCCAAGAGTACTCTTCAACTACATGCAGACGGAGCAGGACCGCAAAGAGATGCGGGCGGGCATCCGTTTAACGCGCGAGATCTTTTCGCAGCAGGCCTTCGACCAGTACCGTGGTGCCGAATTGGCGCCGGGGCCATCCGAAACGAGTGACGCCGCCATCGACGCCTTCATCCGTGCGAAGGCCGAAAGCGCCTATCATCCGTCATGCTCGTGCCGGATGGGAACCGATGAGATGGCCGTCGTTGACGGTACGGGCAAGGTTTATGGCGTCGAAGCATTGCGGTTGGTCGATGCGTCGATCATGCCGGATGTCGTCAGTGGTAACCTCAACGTGCCGACCATCATGATGGCCGAGAAGCTGGCGGATGCAATCCGTGGACGGCCGCCACTGCCGGCGGAAGAGGTGCCGGTGTGGTTCAATCCGAACTATCAGACACAGCAGCGATAAGCCAGGGTGCTGAAAGCTCGGCAAGCGCCCTAGTGCTTGCCGACGTCCCCGAAGGGTGAAGCGGCGCCGGTTTGCCGCAGCAACAGCACGAATGGAATAAGCAACAGGAAGCTCAGCGTTACGAAGCCGAAGGCTTCGATGAAGCCGATCATTGTCGATTGGCGTGTCAACTCATAGCCCAGAATCTGCATCGCACGCGGATCGGTTGGCAACAGTCCCGTCGAGTTAAGCCACATGTGCAGGGCGGGATTGTAGGGATTGATCCCGGCCGAGAGGGTCTGAAGGTTCTCGTGCGTCGCGCGCGTCAGAATCGTTGCGCCTATCGCGATGCCCAGCGAGCCGCCAATCGTACGTGCGATGTTGAAGATGCTCGCGGCCTGATCCGAAGCGTTTTTCGGTAGCGTTTGATAGGCGAGTGTCGAGAGCGGCACGAAGATCATGCCCATGCCGATGCCTTGGACGATGCTCGGCGCGATAATCCAGAAGCGATCGACGTCGAGGTTATATGTCGTCGTCACGTAGGTTCCGGCGGCGGACAGTGTCAGTCCGACGAATACCAGCCAGCGGGAATCGATGTGCTGGATCAGCGTTGCGACCACGACCATGCCAATGGCGACGGCGATACCGCGCGGCGCCATCACCAGACCGGCGGTGCTTGCCGGATAGCCGAGCAAATGTTCCAGGAACAGCGGCTGCAGCGCGATGGTGCTCAGCATGCCGACACCGAACGCCATGATCAGGAATGTCGACGTCGCCAGATTGCGATCTCGCAGAAGATTGAGCTTCAGGATGGCGTCCGGCCGATTGAAGCTTCGAACCGTGAACCAGGTTAGGCATGCGAAGGATAGGAGCGCGAGGCTGACGATCATTTGCGATGCAAACCAGCCTTCGCTGTTGCCGCGGTCGAGCAGCATTTGCAGGCTGCCGACACCGATTGCCAGGAGCGCAGCGCCGAGCCAATCAATCGGCGAGCCCGAATGGGGCGTCGCTTTGATGTAGGCGGAGATCAGAAGCAGGTTGATGATGCCGATGGGAAGGTTGACGTAGAATACCCATTGCCAACCGAGGTGGTCGGTGATGAAGCCGCCGACCGTTGGCCCCATGATCGGGCCGAGCAGGACGCCGATACCCCAGATCGCCATGGCCTTGCCGCGCTTCTCCGGCTCGAAACTGTCGACCATCGTCGCTTGTGAGAGAGGGACGACGCTTGCCCCGAATGCACCCTGAAGCAAGCGGAAGATGACCATCTGCATCAGTGAATGCGATTGGCCGCACAGCATCGAGGACACGACGAAGCCTGCGACGCTGACTGTCAGCACGCGTTTTCGGCCGAAGCGCTCAGCGAGAAAGCCGCTCATCGGAATGACGATGGCTTCGGCGACGATATAGGACGTTAAAACCCAGGTGATCTGATCGGGCGTCGCTCCAAGGGTGCCCATCATGTCGGGCAGGGCGACGTTGACGATGGTCATGTCGAGAATGACCATCAGCACCGCCAGCAGCACCGCGAGCGAACTCAGCAGCCTGCTCGGTCCGGCGGCGGCGTCGGCTGGGGCCGCGACCTGATTATTTGGTGGCACTACCCGCTCCATCGGACGTGGTGTCGATGGTTACAGACGCAGACGCGCCGACGCCCAGCGGCAGGTCGCCAGATTCGACCGTAAGGGCGATCCTGACGGGAAAGCGCTGGACGACCTTGACCCAGCTGCCCGTCGCATTTTCCGAAGGCATCAGCGAGAACGCCGAGGCGCTGGCGCGGCTCACGGCTTCGACCTTCCCGGTCAACTTTTTCGACGGATCGCTGTCAAGCCACACGGACGCCGTTTGGCCGGGCTTGATGCGGGCAAGGTCGGTTTCCTTGAAATTCGCATCGACCCACCACGTCGAGGTATCGACGAGCGGGAAGAGCGGTACGCCGGCTTTCGCGACTTCGCCGGGCTGGACGCGGACTTTGCCGACCGTGCCGTCGACCGGCGCCTTGATCGTCGCGTGCGAAAGTTCAGCATTGGCTTCGGCGACGGCGATATCGGCCTCTTCAGCATTGCCTTTGGCGGCTGCGGCCTGGGGGCCGGTCGCCTGGGCGGCTTGCTGCTTGGCGATGTCGCGGCGAATTTCAGCGCGTTTGAGGGTAGCGCGGAAAGGCGCTTGATTGAGCTCGATCAGAACGTCGCCTTGCTGGACGGTCGAGAATTCCTTGACTTTCACGTCCATGATGAGGCCTGTCACCAACGGCGTGATCTGGATTATATTGGCTTCGACCTGGGCGTTGTCCGTCGATGGATAGAGCGTTTCGTGCTGCCAATAGGCGTAGCCGGCAGCGATGAGGGCGAGGAGACAGACAAAGCTAAGAAGGCCTATGCCCCGCTTCGAAAGCAGCGGCTTTTTATCGGAAGGCGTGACCTGGCCACCGTTGGCCGGTGGCTTTTTTTCTGGCAATCGGTCTTGCATTGGCTTCTTCCGTTTATTCGAAGGCTGCAACTTCCGTAGTCCTTTTGCAGTTGCCAGGAACGGGAATGTCTGCCGCAACAGGCAAAATGGGCACGCACGCCGTCCGACGCCCAATCACGGTATACGACTGGCCCGGCCGAAATATTGAGCTTTTTGATTGCCGCCGGCGCGGAAGTCTATCCCGACGCGGCGCACAAAAAGAGACAATCGATGCCCCCTCTACAGGCTCTTAGGGGATTTGTCACCAACGCGACGATTACGCGTGCCGGGTCGCCGAAATGTCGCGGTAGTGGGCTTTCGGGCGAGGCCCGCCGTTTATCTTCGGCTGGCGCTTTCAACCTGAAAAACGGTCGGCTTTACGGATTCGTTCCGGCAGTTTCCGCTGGATCGGAGGCGGGACAGGGCCGGGTGGGGCAGCGTTAACGGTCGTTCCAGGATGCGTGCATCATCAGAAACCGAAGTTTTAACCGGTCGAAGGAGCTAGGCCCCGACGTTAACGGATCGGGAGCGATTGGGGGCGCAATAATCGGTTCTCATTCCTAAGCTGACTTTAAAAACCATCCGTATTGCAAAAGGATACTCCCGTCGTGATCGTTTCGGGGCGATTGGATGAGGCTGAGGCGAGATATTCCCGTCTCTTAGCGCAGCGCACGAAGACACTTCAGGAATCGGAGGACGTCGATAAGCGGTTGGCCACGCTTATTTGCCAGGAGCCGATCGTTGAGTTGATGACGAAAAGCCAGCGGCTTTTCTTCGTGAGCCGTGGAATCTCCGACGTCGGTGTGGTCTATCGTGTCTTCCGAACGGAGCTGTCGGCTATCATCGGCGAGGAGCCGATCGGGTTTTGCGATATCGTAAAGCCGAAGAACGGCATCTGCGTCATCAGCAGCGCCGAGGTTTCGCGGTCTTGTCAGCGCAAAGGTATCGCGAGCGCAGTGTACGATCTTATCACGGCCGATATGTCCAAGATCGGCGGCCTGCTTTGGCCGGTCTCACCGAAAAATATGTCGGACGCAGAATTCAAGGTTTGGTGGCGGCGTTCGCCCGCCCTGGTCTTTTATTACCCGCATCGAAGCCGACTAGGCCTCAGCCGTCGCGCTGAATTCGAAGAGTTGTTCGACGAGACGGTGAACCTGGGCGTCTGGGATCGACTTCTGTCGCATAGCTCGGTGCTGATGGCTCGCATGCGGCGGTCTTGGCGCCTTGGCTGCTTTCGCCGCTGACGATCCGAGCATATGATCGGGTGTAGTCACAGGGCATCTCTGCGCGGGGCAGCCGTTCCGTCGCCGGCCGTCGTTCGACTATGCCAATGCCTATTCCGGTCAGTCGTACCGGTTCTGGGCGCTCGCAAGTATGCGTTCCGCTAAGTCGAGGGCCTCCCGCACCTTGGTTGAGATGACGCAGCGTTTCTGAAGCTCGTTGTCGGCAAACTTCAGGGCGTCCCGAAGCTGCTCAATAACCCCCAATGCGGTAATATCGTTCGGCAGACGTTCGTGTGCGTTCATTGTGGTTCCTCCCGGCCCCTTATTCTGGGAGGCAATATCTTTCTCGCGGCAATTTCAAGGAATAGCCGCCTGCATGTGTCGGAGCGACCCTCAGGGCAATTCGCACGGGGAATGTCATGGCATCGCCGATAACGGCCGTGCTTGCAACCTACCGGGCCGCGGACCGGCAGAGCCACTTTGAAATCGATCCGTGCCGCTACGCAGGCGTGCCAAGATTTGGGATCGTTTCACCACCAGCCAAACATTGATCGTTGGCGAGGATAGGCCCGGCGCCCGTAGCGATCATAGCCGTAGTAGTAGTAGTCGGCGCTGTCGCTCATGAAATTATCGTTGCGGAAGAACTGTTTCGGCCGCTTCTTGATGCCGCCCTGAGGTTCCGTGCTGATGAGGACGATAAAATCTGTGGCTTTTCCGGTTTCCTTGCTCATCGGTTCGTCCGAGACGATCAGCGACGATCCCGGCCATACGGCGCTGCTCAACCTGGCGGACACATCCGGCGAGATAGTGATGCGATCGAGTGCTGCGCTCGCTTCGGCCACGTTGGTCGGGGGAGGCGTGCCAGCATCGTTGAGCCTATACCTGCGGTCTTCGTTAAACGCATAATCGGCGTTGTCGTTGTGTTCGAGCGAAACAGCCGTCCAGCTCACGTCCTTGCCGCCATTTTTGTATCCAACCGCCGTGAAGACGTGCGTACCGATAGGCTGTTGCGGATCGGCGATGGTGACGGGCGCGTCGAAAACGGGCTCATTGCCTTGACGGACATAGAGCCGTTGCGTCTTCAGGCTTATGAAGACGGAGATCGGCAACGCCTTGCGTTTGGCTTCATTGAGAACGGCAACCGCCTGATCTCGTGCCGCTAATGCCGGGGCGGCCTGATCTGTTGCCTTCTGCAGTTCGGCCTCAGCGGCCTGCAAAGCTTCCGTGGCCGTGGCAACTTTTGCAGCAGCTTCATCGGATTTCTTGGCGGCGCGTTCTTTCTCTGTTGTCCATTTCTTCTTGAGCTTATCGGACTTGGCGTTCGACAGGCGCTTGTCGATCGCGGCCAAGCTGCTGTCGGCAGACTTTTTGGCCGCTTCGGCTTTGCGCAGCGCTTTCGCGGCCCTGTCTCGCGGCGCCTTCTTGTCGGCGATGATCTGCTCCATCTCCTTGGCCTGATCGAGGGCGGCGTCGGCAAGGATCTGCTTGCCGTCGGCGATTGATTTTAGGGCATTGAGTTCCACTTGGCGTTCCGGCCATGCGCGGAGGTCGGGAGAGAACGTCGGGCTGGAATCGGGATCGTTCACGATCGGATCCTGGTACGACATCGGGATGGCCGTCGCGGTCTGGACGGATTGCAGCGGCGTCGGCTTCATCAGCAGCGGGTGAGAAATCTCGACCGGCGCAACGTCGTCGTAAGCAACAACGACACGCATGCCGAGTTTCGTCAGCGGGAAAAGGCGCTGGGCAAAGCTGTCGGGCATGCGAACGCAGCCATGGGACGCGGGATAGCCAGGCAACTGACCGGCGTGCAGGGCAATGCCTGACCATGTGATCCGCTGCATGAAGGGCATCGAGGCGTCATCGTAGAGGTTCGAATAGTGTTCTTCTTCTTTTTGAAGAACGCTGTAGACGCCGACCGGAGTTTCGTAGCCGTCGCGGCCGCTTGATACCCGGCCGCTCATGGAGCCACCGTTTGCGTCGTAGACCGTGACGCGTTGATCTTTGATGGAGACGATCGCGATGACGGGAGGGCCGGATAGGGTTTCCCGGGCCGTCTCTTCGATAGGGCGCTGATTGCGTTTTCCGGCGTCTGCGGGGGTGAAGGCGGCACTGATGGCCAGGGTTGATAACGCGATGGTTGCCAACCGGACGATCGAACGCTTCCACTGAAGACGCAAACTGAACATTTGTCAGACCTTAAATATGCAGCTGATGCGAGAAAACAGAGGCCTCCAACATAATCTCAATCAGGTTGCCTATTGATTAGCGCATGCTCCGTAATCGTTGTCTCTGCCAGGGCGTGTGGCTCGAAAACCTCAGAATACAGGTTAACGGCCAATCAAGACCATCGCTTGACGGCCGATAGGGAAAGCGCCCCAGAACGAAAAGGTTCGGGGGCGCTGGCCAAAATGGGTATCAGTTGCGCTCAATAATCCGGGCAGGCCCAGCGATGATAGCGGCTGCTCCACCAACAATCATCGCCATAGTCGTCATCATAGTAGCCGTCATCATAATAGAAGTAGGGATAGCCGCCGATGAAGAAGCGGTGACGGTGGTGATGACCGTGTCCATGTCCGTGATGGAAATGGCGACCGTGATTTAGGTTCGCGCGGGCCAGAGACTGGGTGCGGACGTGCGATCGTCCCGCCATGTGTCCACCGTGAAAGTGACCGCCGTGGAAGCCCCCGAAGCTGCCACCATGGAATCCACCACCATGGAACCCTCCGCCGCCAAAACCGCCATGAAAGCCTCCGCCCCCGAAGCCTCCGCTGTGACCTCCGCCGCCACCGAAGCCCCCACCGTGGCCGCCGCCACCACCGCCTCCAAACCCGCCACCGCCACCGGCGTGCACTGGGATGAGGAATCCTTGAACGTTGCCTGACGTCAGGGTTGTTAGTGGCGTTATTGGTCCCGCCACCGCGGCGCAGGCGCCGGCAGCCAAAGCGAAAGCTCCGGCGACCAGCGGAAATAAGAATCGTTTTGACATTGCTGTCTCCTTGATCAGATGCGAGTGCATTCGGCCTTCGTGCCGTCGAGTGGCGGGGCCTTCGCGCGCAGGTCTGAGGATTCAGGGACGTGCGTGGGGGCGCGGCTGCGTCGGATCGGGAAGGCCGACGAACGGAACGTCTCTCCGTTAGCCATAAGGTAGGAAGAGGTGGCCTGGTTACCTGTTCCCAAGGGAACAGCCCGCGCATGGGGATTGATGTCGAGATCAAAGGATCGCGGCCGAGCGTATCATTTTGCGGCACACAATTACGTTATCTTTGCCGTGCCGATTTTGTTTTGTGACCCTTTTCTATTCTACGGATGCCTCCGGCGCTTTCATTTACCAGAGCCTCACTGGCATGCGCGTATGCCCATTTTGGCAGTTGGCGGGTACGCGGTTTGCGCAATGATTGAGGAAACGGGTCGAGCCCGATCCATTTTCGAGAAGGATGCTTCGGCGCCCGTGTCGGAGTGGGCGCCTCGGCTGAGGTCGCTGTTTTTCGACCGTCGTGGCAACGCCTCAAGGCCAAAATTGCTATTCGCCGTCGCATGCGCCGACGCCCTGTCGGTGATGGCCGCTTGGCCGCTGGTCAACTTACTCCTTCATCAATCTTTCACGCCGACGTGGCGCAGCTTCTGGGCGACGGTCTTTGTGGCCGGGTTGTTCATTGCCGCGCTGCGCGTGCAGTGGTCATATACAATTCCATCTCTCCGCAAGTTTGTTCAGCAAGTCTGGAAAGTGCTGATTTCCGTTGCCGTCGTCTCGCTCGCGATATCGGGTGTGATTTTTCTTGCGGGTGAGACATCGGTGTCACCGGAGGACGTCGGTGGATGGATGGAGCTGTCAGCCGTCCTTTTGTGTTTCGTGCGTTTCGTTGCGGCGTTGGTGGCTCGTCGGTTGACACGCGCCGGCCTGCTGGTCCGCCGAACGGTCATCGTTGGCGGCGGTAAGGATGCGGAGCACCTTATCCGCGAGTTGAACAACGACCCGGACAATCACTTGTGCATTCTGGGTATCTTCGACGACCGGCAAGATGATCGCTCAGCCGGCGACTTCGGAGGTGTCGCGCGGCTCGGGACATTCGAAGACCTGGCAGACTTCTGCCGCAAGTCGAGTGTCGATCTCTTGATCGTTACGGTGCCGGCGCGCGCCGAAGAACGTTTGATGCAGATTCTCGACAAGCTGTTCGCATTGCAAGTCGATGTACGGATCTCGGCGCTGAATTCAAAGCTCCGGATCAACTCGCGAGCCTATAGCTTCATCGGTCAGGTGCCGATGCTGGCGGCGATGGACAAGCCGCTCGGCGACTGGGATCATATGCTCAAGGCGGTCGAAGATCGGCTGATCGGTTCGCTGCTGTTGATTCTGGCGTCGCCAATCATGGCGATCGTCGCGATTGCGATTCGTCTCGAAAGCCGCGGACCGATTTTCTTCCGGCAGAAGCGGTACGGATTCAACAATGAGCTGATCGAAGTCCTGAAGTTCCGCTCGATGTATGTCGACCAGCAGGACGCCACGGCGAGCAAGCTCGTTACGCGCGACGATCCGCGTGTCACTCGTGTCGGGCGGATCATTCGGCGCACAAGCCTCGATGAACTGCCGCAGCTCATCAACGTTGTGCAGGGGCAGATGTCTCTCGTTGGGCCGCGGCCGCATGCAACGGGTGCGCGCGCGGAGCGAGATCTCTACGAGAATGTCGTGCGGGGCTATTTCGCGCGCCACCGCATGAAGCCCGGTGTTACCGGCTGGGCACAGATCAATGGCTGGCGCGGGGAAACCGATACCCACGAGAAGCTTGTCCGGCGCGTCGAGCACGACCTCTATTACATCGACCATTGGTCGGTGCTGCTCGATCTTTACATCATCGCGATGACGCCGATTTCATTGCTGACGGGCAAGAACGCTTACTAGCGTTTCGTCGTGAGCCTGATCGACCTTTTGGCCTAGTCCGAGATCTCTCGCGCGGCGGGAAAATATGTGGCGATGCACAAGGATGCCTCTTCAGCGAGGAAATGGCGCGTAGCAGCGCGAGTATTACGACCGGCGCAGATGGCTTGCGCAATCATGCCTGTTTGCTAGCTTGGTAGGAATTCGGCGTTCGCGCCGCGCTCGCGCCTGCAGGAGCCTCGCATTTTTAATTTTGTCGGACAGGGACGAGCGACCATCGCAGCGATCTTGGCTATTGTCGCCGGTGTTGGCTTCGCTGTGACGTCTGCCAACGCGCAAGAAGGGCCGCCGGTCGATACGGCGCTGGTTGTGTCTGTCGACGTGTCGAACTCCGTCGACGAAGGCCGCTATAAGCTGCAGATGGAAGGTATTGCGAAGGCGCTGGAAGATCCCGGCGTCATCGATGCCATTACCGGCGGTTCGGCGGGCGGCATTCTGTTTTCCATGGTGACGTGGGCCGACACACCGTCGTTCGTCATTCCGTGGATCAGGATTGCGAACAAGGCTGATGCCTTGGCTGCGGCGAAGCGCGTGCGATCCCTGCCGCAGCAGGGCGGCGAATTCACATGCATGACGCGGATGCTGCGATCTGCGAACGACAAGATCGTGCCGCAGATTCCCGCGAAGGCGTCGCGCATCATCATCGACGTTTCGGGCGACGGCCCCGACAATTGCAATGCCGAGGAGCCGATCGACAAAGTCCGCAATGAACTCGTCAGCAATGGCGTGACGATCAACGGATTGCCGATCTTGCTCGACACGCCCGAGGATTCAGCGCTGCTGCCGAAGGCCGTTCCGGGAGGGAAGCCACCGCTCGAACAATGGTATCGCGCGCACGTTATGGGCGGTCCGAGCAGTTTCGTGCTGCCGGCGCTGGGTTACGGTGATTTCGAGCGGGCGATCCGGCAAAAGTTCGTCATCGAAGTCAGCAGCGTGGCTTCGCAAAAGTATTCGGTCGCCACGTCCGGCCGATGATCGAGACGGCTGATAATCAGGCCGCTTGATAGCTCAGATTTTATCTTCGCTGGTCGGACCGCAATGCCAGCGCTTAACAGTCCAGCCGGGATGATCTGCAGACCATCGGGCGAACTGTGGCTGGGCATGTGCCAAGCACGTTCTTGCGTCGACGTCCGCATCAATCGGGATTTTATATTCGCGGCAGACGTTTGGATCGTTCGTCAAGCAAGCCGACAAAATGAGGGCGATCATGGCGAGGTTCCCGGGCGATGCGTCTTTGAAGCGTCATCATACTGAGACGCTCCGCACCGGGAATCCGTTTCTTATGTCGGCCGACCGCAAAGGGCGGCAGCTTAAGCCGCCGGCAACAGGATTTCGCCCCGTCCAATTGTAGCGGTGTCACCGCCAATCTTCTGGACAAACAAGGGCATGGGCTTAGGCGCGAGATGGCCAAGCGTTTCCTTCAGATAGCGGGCGATGACGCGCAGGATCACGAGATCGTGTTTGCCGCAATCGACGAACGTCGGCAGCAGGCTTTCGACGCTCGGGCCGATCAGTGTGCCGCGGCGCATCATAAGACCGGGTTCGGCACCGAAGCCGCCTTCCGCCCAGATGGTGCCGCCGATCATACGCGAACCGGCGCCAGGGCCGGTCTTGCCTTTGACGACGATAACGCCACGACGCATCTTGTCTCCGGCGCGGGCGCCAATGTTGCCTTCGATGACAACGGTACCGCCGAGCATGCCGAAACGATCGCCGGTCGCGACGCCGCCGAGATTGTCTCCGGCGTTGCCGGAAACGAGGATCATGCCGCCGGTGGAACCCGACGCCAGATAGTCACCGACATTGCCGCGAACTTCGATCTTGCCGCCGGTCATCAGGCGCGCCGCGAACGAGCCGATGTCGCCGACGACGCGGATCGTGCCGCTATCGAGGCCGCCGCCGACGAAATCAATCTCTGACGTTGCGCCTTCGATGGTCAGGGTATCGCCGACGCTGCCGGAAATATCGAATGCATCGCCGAGGGCGACGCCGCCTTTTTCGATGCCGACATTCAGCTTGCCGATCTCGTGGGACGATAGCGCGGCGAGCTTGGCGGGCGTGATGCCGTCGAGAGTGATCCGCTCCGTCGCGGGCGCCTTGAAGCGCAGCGTGAGGCCGCTCATCAGATCAGATCCTTCAGATGATAATGATGCTGTCCGAGCTTGCCGCCGTAATTGCCGGCGGTGATCCGCGTAACGCCGCGGCTGGCGCCGACATCCGTCACGGCTTTGAGACCCGCGTGCATGGCATCGGCGACGGCTTTGGACGTCAGACCGTCGATGACGATTTCGAGCACGGCGAGGGTATCGGGCGATACCTCACTGTGCTTGATCGTGCCGCGCAGCGTCGGGCAGAACGCGTCGTTAGACGAAGCGTGCATGCCGGCGTATTTCGCGCCGACCTTCGAGCCCGAACGAACAATGCCACCGGGGAACGGCGTGATGACGTCGTCGATCTTGGCGATCTCTTCGACAGCGTGTTCGGCCGTTTCGAGCAGGCCTTTGCGGTCGCGGCCGACGATCAGCATGTTGCCGCCGCCCACTGCATCCGTCGTGACGCCGGTGTCTTCTTCGATGATGAACTCACCGTCCATCACAGGTACGCGCCAGTAGCGGCTATCGCCGAGTTTTTTAGCCGTCTGATAGCCGTCGCCGAATAGACGCGTGCCTTTTCCGAGAGGCATCGTCTTTTCGGCCTTGAGGCCCGCATAGCAAGCCGAGCCGGGACTCGTCAGCACGCACTGGCCGATACGATTGCGGACCTGCGGGAGCAGGGCGTCGGGCGAAAATCCGAAGATCAGGATGCGAACGCCGGGACGACCATCAGGCGTTTCGTCCTCCGACAGTTCCTTATCGATACCGCATTCAGCGCCGGCACCGATAACGGAGGTGCCGAAGCCTGTCGCAACCGTCGCTGCGATTTTGGCCCACTTCATCGAGTCGGCCGTGATGATGATCCCGGTGCCGCTCATGCCGAAGGCTTCGGCGAACGTATCGTCGATCGAGATACCGTTAACGGTCTTGCTCATGCTACGCGCGCCCCGGTCGGTTGGATGATCAGCGAGCCGCGGCCACCATTGATAATCTCGTCATCGGAGAGGCGGAAATTATCCATGCGGATCGTGTGATAATCTTCGAAGTAAGGTTTGAGAGATTTTTCGATCGACGGATCGTACGACGGCCGCGCGACGTGCGTTGCGCCGTTGATGACCTTGATGATCTTGCCGTTGCGCACGATGAGCTCGCCGTTCTTGAAGAGCAATTCCGGCGTCGTGAACATCGCCTCGCGGTCGGGATTATCGTCATAGACCGTGATGTCGGCCCAGGCGCCGACGCCCAGGTGACCGCGATCCTTCAGGCCAAGGCTGCGAGCCGGACCGGCGCGCGTCATGATCGCGATCTCGTAGAGCGAATATTCGCGATCGAGCGAGGCCAGCGTCGAATACTTCAGCGCGTCCGGGTTGATCTTCTGCATCATGTCGTTGCGGAAGGCTTTGTCCATCAGCAGGCGAATGAGGTGCGGATACCAGGTGAATGGACCGCCGTTCGGATGGTCTGTTGTGAGGAACAGGCGCCACGGATCGTTGACCAGCAGGAACAGCTCCAGACCGATCGCCCACTGCAGCGCGTTGACGAAGCTCTTGTCGCGATACTTGAACGGCACGACACCGCAACCGGCGTCGCACTCGATGTCCATCACGACCCACTTCTTCGGTGTAGCCGAACGAGACGTCACGAACTGGCGCATGGAGTCACCGGATGCCGTGCACGTCTGGCCGAACATGACCTGACCGACGTCGCACGAGACGTTCGGATTGTCGTTGATGGCTTCGGCGATGGGGGCGGCGGCCGACGAGAACTTGAGATCGCCTTCAGTGCCGTAGCTGTGGAACTGAATGTGCGTCAGGTGGATCGGCAGGCCTTCCGCGCCTTTGATCGTATCGAGCGTCGTTTCATAGCCGCCGGGCACACCGAGGTTGCAGCCGTGGATGTGCAGCGGGTGGACGACGCCGAGTTCTTTCAGGCCGCGCGCCAGCGTCACGATGATGTCTCGTGGAGTGACGCCGTAGTAGACGTGCTTTTCGTTCAAGTCGAGCTTACGCTGATTGAACTTGAAGGCGCTGATGCCGCCGGGATTGACGACCTTGACGGCGATCGCCTGCGCGGCGTGCATCGTCCAGGCGATGTAATCCTTGATCGCGGAGAAGTCTTTCTTGCCTGCGAGCTGGCGCAGGAAGAAGTCATCCGAGCCGAGCATGACGAAGGCGCCCTTGTCGATGATCGACGTGTCGGCCATCTCCATGTGCGCCTGGCGGGCGTTGGCAGGCAGCATCGCAGGCTCGAATGCCGCAGTGTAGCCCATCTCGGCGTAGCGATAGCCGGTCAGCATCGTCGACGGAACGGCATGGCCGACGCCCGCGCGCGTCAGATCGGTGCGTGCAACGGTGTCATGCATATGATCTTCGGGCAGCATCATGCGGGCGATCGTCATCTTGCCGCCGCCGATGTGCGAGTGAGGGTCGATGCCGCCGGCCATGATCACTCTGCCATGGAGCGCGTATTCATGCGCGACCTTGGCATTCGGATCCGGGGAGACGATGCGGCCATCCTCGATGAAGATATCGCGGACTTCGCCGTCGACCCCATTCGCGGGGTCGTAGACTTTGCCGCCGGTGAGCTTGATGAGCATTCGCGATCTCGGAATTGTGCCTTAGAGGGCAGCTTCAATTTTTTCGAGGACGTCAGCCGCGCGCGGAAGCGTCGACTGGCGAAGTTGTCTCAACGGCAGTGAGACGACATTGTCGACGCGCACCATTGTGCCGGCGTGATCGACGCCCGGCGTTCCCACCGGAATATAGACCTTCGGTGTGCGCGACGGCTTGATGCCAGGTGCGCCGAGGAAGATCGTCGGGACGTCCGTCTCAGGCTCCGTAATGTTCGACGAGAACGACGAGAGCCACAACAGGAGATCGCCTTCTTTCGCCGCGAGCAAACGGTTTGCCGAATAGCGCTCGGGGTCATAATCCGGTTTGCCCGATGCATATGATACGCGCAGAGGGAAGCCTGACTGCCAGCTGCACACCGCGCCGGCGGACGTTGCGCCGTCATGGCCGCCAAGAGAGAGGCCGGCGAAACGCGATGTCAGGTTGATCTCTTTGACGAACTCGGAGATCGCCTGGACGGTGAGATCAGCGTTCGGGAAGGTCAAGCTCGGCGGCGCCCAGATGATGACGCCGTAGCTCGCTGCCTTACAACGCGCGAGGAGATCTTCGACAGCGGCGCGCGGCAGATCACCGATGCTATCGCCCGAGACGGTGCCGCCCTTGTTCATGGCGCGCATGGCGTCGAGAATTTCGGCGATGCGATCGGGCTCAACGGGCAACGACAGAACTTCGCCGATGCGTTTGCCTTTTACTGCGGACTGGTCGAGCTGATCGCCAAGGAACACAACGGTCCGCTTCGGCGGATCATCGGCAAACATCGAGGCCTCGTTGCACACGATGCGCTCGAAGAAGCGCGGGTGATGCTGATGGATATCGCTACCCGCAACGATGAAGAGATCGGCGCGGTTGCGGGCTTCCGTCAGCGTCGTCAAAACCCAGCCCGTCGATTGGAGCACACGGAAATTGCGATACTGTCCATCGCTCAGTGCGTGATCAACGATGCCGCCGCCTTTTTCAGCGAGGGCGATGGCCGCGCGAATGCCGTCGACGTCGGTGCCAAGTCCGCCGAAGATCGGCAGACGGCTCTCATTGATGAGGCGGGCAGCGGCAGCGACGGCTTCGTCGAGCGTAACGTCCTTGCCATTGATCTGCGGTTTCGGCTCGCTGAGCGGCCGCTCGAAACCAGCAACAGATTTTACGCAGCCGTTCTTGAGGACTTTCAGTCCATCACCGGAAGGGCCGATATCGAGATCATCGCAAAGGATGCCACAAAACGGGCAGGCGACGTTCTCAAAATGGTTCGCGCCGTTCCTCGACTTTTCGGATTCCAAATCGAGCTCCTCATGGACCCAGAGCCTCTCGGCCGCGGGATTCGACCAAAGTACGCCGGCGCAGGTAAAACAACGCGACGCTAACGGTCAAGCACAGCGAAGGGGCAGATCGAATGCGACACATTTTGCCGTCTTTCCGTCCATCCTGAACACGCATAATGTCCGCCCGCTCGTTGTCGGGCTCAGGGCTGGGTCCCACACCAGAAATCTCCGGAGGAAATGCATGCTGAAACGCTTGGTGATCGCCGCAACGATCGTCGGACTGGCGCCGCTCTCGCTCGCTGGGGCAGCTTGGGCACATGGTCCGAGCCGCCAGAAGGTTACGGAAACAATTGAGATCAACGCGCCCGTCGACAAAGTCTGGAAGGTCGTCGGTAACTTCCAGGACATGAGCTGGCTCGGTATCGTCGCCAAGACCGAAGGCAAGGGCGGCAACGAAGTTAACGCCACGCGGACGCTCACACTCAAGAACGGTGGTACGGTCGAAGAGATGCTCGACAAGTACAACCCGGAAGATCACATGTACGCCTACGAGATCACGAAGGTCGATGTGAAGGTTCTACCCGTCAACGATTACTCCTCGCACATTACGGTTGAAGCTGACGGCGCCGATAAGTCCACGGTGACGTGGTGGGGTGGTTTCTATCGCGGCTACATGCTGAACGATCCGCCGCCGAACCTGACGGACGAAGTGGCGCTCAAGGCCGTGACTGACCTCTACAAGCAAGGTCTCCAGGACCTGAAGAAGAAGGTCGAGAGCGGCGGCTGAGTGCGTAAAAACGCACATAAATTGCGCCTTTTGAAACTTGGGCAAGGCCTGATCGCGGTATGCGCGATGGCCTTGCCCGCGTCGGCGCACGAAGCACTGTTGACGGATCAGACGTCCGATACGCTGTCCTTTGTCGATCTCGATACGATGAAGGAAACGGCGCGGCTGACCGTGACCGGCAAGCCTGCCGGCATTGCGCTTTCTCCCGATAAGGCGACGGCTTACATCACGGCGCCCGACAGCAAGGAGCTGATCGAGGTCGATGCTGTTGCGCGCAAGGTGAAGCGGCGGCTTTTCCTAGATGGCGGACCACTCGGAATTGCTGCCAATCCGGTGCGGCCGGAAGTCTACGTCGCCGACTGGTATACGCATAAAGTTCGCATCATCGATACGAAGAGCCTGACCGTTGTTGGGGAGGTCAGGGTTGGCGACTCACCATCGGGGCTCGCCGTGACGCCCGACGGAAAATTGCTCGTGTCTGCGGATCGCGACAGCGATGCGATTTCGATTGTTGATGTTGCGAGCCGTAAGGTGCTGGCATCAATTCCGGTCGGCAAGCGTCCTTTCGGCATTACGATCGACGCGCGCGGCGAGCGTGCCTATACCGCGAACGTGAAGAGCGACGACGCAACCGTCATTGATATTGCAGCGCGGAAAGTCGTTGGCAGCGTCAAGACGGGGCGTCGGCCATATGCTGTGGCGCTTGCGCAGGGGAATGGGTTCGTCACGGACCAATACGGAGGGACGGTTACGGTTTTCGATCTGGCAACGCTCGCTCCGGTCAAGCGGATCGACACGTGCGATCATGCGGAAGGTATTGAAGCCGATGCCGGGGAAAAGAATGTTTACGTCTCATGCTGGGGTGAAGACGTTTTGCTTCGCATCGATCCCGTGAAGCTCGTCGTTACGGGGAGGGCAGCCGTCGCTGACGGGCCGCGCGCCTTCGGTAAGTTTCTTCGTTAAATTTTGTAGGGTTACCGGCTTGTAAGTTGTGAGTTGCCGTTCTTCCGGCAACTTTCGGGATGTTTTGCAACCCGGCAAGCGGCCCTGCGGTGTTTGGCAGATTTCTCTCAATCTCTGTTCAAGCGATCCATGTCCCGCTAAATAGCCGGGAAAAATTACCTAGACGATCTAGGAGGATCGCCCTTTATGTCAAAGTTTTCATTCCGTTATGCCGGTCTGGCAGCTCTTGCGGTAATGTGCATGGCGTCGGCCAGCGTATCGGCGGAGGAAACTCCAAAGCCGGCCGACATTCTGTTCGAACGGCCTCACATTGCGTCCGTCGCGCCAGGTACAAACCTAGTCTACAAATTCGAGCGCGCACCATCGGATCCGAAGACTTTAGGGCCCGGCTTTTCCGATAACATTACGCTGACGGTCGAGAGCGATGGCGCTCCGGGCAAAAAGAACGTTCGGCTGCAGATCTATTCGGGTGACCGCGCGAGGGATCCGCAAGAAATCACCGACATGGACGGCAATCCGCTGCTCGTCGTCTATCTCGACGATGCGGTGGCGCATTTCAGGCTTCTTGCCGGTGGCGACGGCGCCTATCTCAAGAACATGTTCAAGAAGAGCTTGGCGCAGGACGCAAAGATTGCGCCGGTGAAGATCGACTACAAAGGGCAATCCGTCGATGGTTTTCGCGTGAGCCTCACGCCCTATATCAACGATCCGGCGAAGGCACGCATGAACGGCTTCGAGGGCTCGGTCTTCACGATTGCGCTATCGGACAAGATCCCGGGCTATTTTGCGAAGATGGTTTCGGACTATACGAACAACGACAAAAAAGGTCCGTCGCTCAAAGAGACGTTGACCCTTGATGGTGTAGGAGACGTCAAATGAAAAGCCGTCTTGTGAATGTCGGCGTGAGCGGTTTTCTCGCGATTGCGGCGATTCTCGTTCCAGGTTTCACGACGCACTTGTGGGCGCAGGAATTGCCGGCCAACGACTATCCGACCGTTGCACGCGCCGACTATGTTTACGCGTGCATGGCCGTCAATGGTCAGACGCGGCCGATGCTCGAAAAGTGCTCGTGCTCGATCGACGAGATCGCAAACATTCTGCCTTATGCGCAGTATGAAGAAGCCGAGACGCTCATCTCAGTCGGCCTGAAGGGCGGCGAGAACGTCGCGTGGACCCACGCGCCGGAATTCCAGGAAAAGGTCAAAAACCTGCGCCGCGCGCAGGTTGAAGGCGAATTGCGCTGCTTTTGATGTTTGTGCCCGGCGACTCCCCAAAGGGGAGCCCGCCGCCGGGCACAGCATCGTCTTTCATTCCCACTCAAGCTCGGTGTAGGCCGCTGTGACGTTGCGCGGATTGTGCTCGTCGAAAAGGGCCCATTTATCCCGCTCGGACTGAGCCGCAGTCGCGACGGCCTGTTCGAGCGTTTTTCCGTCCTTGATCATCTTGCGGACGTCGGTTGCCAAGACTGTCAGGTAGCGCTGCACGGGCAGGATGGCGTCAGGCCACGTCATGGACTTTGGCCCGTGGCCGGGGACGGCGCGCTCGGCCTTTTCCTGCATCAATTCGGGAATGAGCTTGAGCCAGCCGACGATCGAGCCATCGAGCGTCGGAATGTGCCCCGAGAACAAGAGATCGCCTAAAAAGAACGTCCCGGTCGGTTGGTCGTGGATCGTCAAGTCATTGTCGGTGTGAGCTGTCGGCCGGGCCTTGAGCGTCAGGACGCGCCTGCCAAGGTCGAGTTCGAGAGTGTCTTTGACGAGCACCGTCGGCGGGATGATTTCGGTGCCTTTAAAGGCGGCTTCGCCGAGGCGCTCGCGGGCATTCGCCAGATAGCTTTCCTTACGCGCGTAAAGTGCGGCGGGAAGCTTGTAATGGCCCACGAATTCCAGGTTCGACGCCTTGAAGGCAGCATTGCCCATCACGTGATCGGGATGCATGTGCGTGTTGATCACGTAGCGAATGGGCTTGTCCGTGATCTGCTTGATGGCGGCGTGGAGATCGCTTCCCATAGCGAATGATCCGCTGGTGTCGATGACGGCTGCCGCCTCCGAGCCGACGATACAACACGGATTGGAGATATCGCCCCGGTTGGCCTTGTTCACGAGCTGATATTTGCCGACGTGAACGAAAATTCCTGGAGCGATTTCAAGAACTCCGATCCGTTCAGCCTCGGCGCGCGAGATCTGGGGCAGGAGGGGCAGCAGTGCTGTCAGCGCAGCGCCTCGCAGAAAGTCTTTTCGGGAAGGTTTTCCAATGGGGAAGGGATAATCGATCATGCATGCGAGCCAGTTGATTACGGCTCCTAGTATGCGCCTCTTTCCGCGGCATTTGAATTTACGCCCTTCACGAAAGCGCGAGTTTTTGTGATCGGATGCCGCGATTTTCACATTCGGGAACAATTAGACGTGCAGCGCACCATTTTTGCTGCGCCGCAATTTTCCCCCATAAACACAGGGGTTTTTTGGGTCAGAAGGGTTGTCCTAATTTGCCGCACGAGAATGATCGTCGCACTTCGTGTTGCGGCTTGAAAAAAAAAGTGTCTACATGCCCCCCGTTCACGCGGACTACCGGTTTCTACACGGTTTCGTGAAGACTCCTGCTGCGGCCGGGCAAAGACGGGAAAAAATCCCGCAAAACCTGAGATCGGAGTTGGGAGATATCGGCAGTCCGCGGGATCGACTTGCAAGCGTGGCAAGACATTTGTCTTAAACGGAGGAAGCGCGATGCGCAAAAGTGCATTCGCATGCGGCTTGCTCGCAACTGCCGCATTCTCGGCGTCCGCATGGGCGAACGAGGATGTGATCAAGTTGTCGAGCAATCCGAATAACTGGGCGCAACAGTCCGGTGACTATGCTGGTACCCGCTACTCAAAGCTGGACCAGATCACGACCGAAAACGTCGGTCAGCTGAAAGTGGCTTGGACGTTCTCGACGGGCGTTCTTCGCGGCCATGAAGGCGGCCCGCTCGTGATCGGCGACGTGATGTACCTTCACTCGGCGTTCCCGAACATCGTCTATGCTCTGAATCTCGCTGACGAGCAGAAGATCATCTGGAAGTACGTGCCGAAGCAGGATCCGTCGGTTATTCCGGTCATGTGCTG
The DNA here is from genome assembly GCF_000253295.1 of Hyphomicrobium sp. MC1. NCBI lineage: Bacteria > Pseudomonadati > Pseudomonadota > Alphaproteobacteria > Hyphomicrobiales > Hyphomicrobiaceae > Hyphomicrobium > Hyphomicrobium sp. MC1. The sequence goes on from NC_015717.1 coordinate 1,799,395, forward strand.
CGACACGGTCAACCGTGGCGTGCAGTACGCTGAAGGCAAGATCTTCCTCCATCAGGCTGACACCGCTCTCGTCGCTCTCGACGCGAAAACGGGTAAGGAACTGTGGAAGGTCGTCGACGGCGATCCGAAGAAGGGCGAGACGGGCACGGGTGCTCCGCTTGTCACGAAGGATAAGGTGATCATCGGTATCTCGGGCGCTGAATTCGGCGTTCGCTGCCACGTCACCGCCTACGACATCAACACCGGTAAGAAGGTGTGGCGCGCCTACTCGATGGGTCCCGACTCCGACATCCTCGTCGATCCGGAGAAGACCATGTCGCTCGGCAAGCCGGTCGGTAAGGATTCTTCTCTGAAGACCTGGAACGGCGACCAGTGGAAGATCGGCGGCGGTTCGACCTGGGGCTACATGGCCTTCGATCCGGACCTCAACCTGATCTACTACGGCACGGGTAACCCCTCGACCTGGAACCCCGCTCAGCGTGCGGGACCGGATGGCAAGCCGATCGATCAGAAGTGGTCGATGACGATGTTCGCTCGCGACGTCGACACCGGTATCGCCAAGTGGGCCTACCAGATGACGCCGTTCGACGAGTGGGACTATGACGGCATCAACGAGCCGATCCTGGCCACCCTCGATATCAAGGGTCAGGAGCGCAAGGTTGCGGTTCACTTCGACCGTAACGGCTTCGGCTACACCTGGGACCGCGTCACTGGCGAACCGCTCGTTGCCGAGAAGTATGATCCGGTCGTCAACTGGGCGACTGGCATCGATCTCGACAAGTCGAGCCCGAACTATGGCCGTCCGATCCGCGTGAAGAAGTACTCGACGTTTGCGAACGGCGCGGACTTCAACACGAAGGGCATCTGCCCTGCGGCTCTCGGTTCTAAGGACCAGCAGCCAGCGTCGTACTCGCCGCTGACGAAGCTGTTCTACGTGCCGACGAACCACGTCTGCATGGACTACGAACCGTTCAAGGTCTCGTACACGGCTGGTCAGCCTTACGTCGGCGCCACGCTTTCGATGTTCCCTGGCCCGGATAAGCCGGAGCGTATGGGTAACTTCATCGCTTGGGACGCAACGAAGGGTAAGATCGTCTGGTCGAAGCCTGAGCAGTTCTCGGTGTGGTCAGGTGCTCTGACGACGGCCGGCGGCGTTGCCTTCTACGGCACGCTCGAAGGCTACTTCAAAGCCGTCGACCAGAAGACCGGCAAGGAACTGTTCAAGTTCAAGACGCCGTCGGGCATCATCGGCAACGCCATGACCTATGAGCAGGGTGGCAAGCAGTACGTTGCCGTGTTCTCGGGCGTTGGTGGCTGGGCCGGTATCGGTCTCGCCGCTGGCTTGACGAACCCGACCGATGGTCTCGGCGCCGTCGGTGGCTACGCTGGCCTCTCGGAGTACACGAACCTCGGTGGCTCGCTCACCGTGTTCGCTCTCCCATAGGCTCGAGCCTAGACATAAAGGAGCCGGTGCGGGGCAACCCGTGCCGGCTCTTTGCCGTGAAAATTGCGCCGAATTAATGCAGTGGCCGAAAAAACATCTTTCAAGAAAATGGCACAATCTGCTACGAGGGCGACAATTTGTAATAGTCTAACAGGCAAGTTTGCGCAGGTATTTATCCCGCGCACTGTTCTATCGGACAGCAACAAGGGGTCCATTTGGAAAAAGGGCTCCATAAAAAAAGACCAATGGGCGGTGGCGACCCACGCAATTCAATCCAGGAGAAGAGGATCCTCGTGAACAAGTTGATTAAGACACTTGCAGTCGTATTGATGACGTTCGGGGCTGCAGGCGCTGCCGCTGCGAAGGAGCAAACGAAGACTGACGAAGCACACGCAGCGGCTCCCGCTGCGAAGCTGATGCAAGTTGCGGAAGATGCCGCTCCCAATCCGGACGATCCGAACGCCCCGCCTCCGGGCTCGCGCAAGCCCGATGGCGATGCCGTCTATCCGAACCCTGTCAGTGAACTGGCGAAGAAGGATGGCATCAAATTCGAAGACGGCCGTTATCGCAACAAGGACGGCGATCCTGTGCCGGTCGTAACGAAAGACTACATGGTGGACTGGGGTACCTGGAACGGCTTCCGTCGCTATCATGACGCCTGCCACGTCTGCCACGGTCCGAACGCTTTGGGCAGCACGTTTGCTCCCGCTCTCGCCGACTCGCTGAAGACGATGGATTACAATACCTTCATTGCGACCGTTTCGAGTGGCCGAAAGGTGAACCGCGGCGGCACAGAGTTCGTCATGCCGTCGTTCGGCGAAGACAAGAACATCATGTGCTACATCGACGATATCTACACGTACATCAAGGCGCGCTCGACAGGGGCAATGCCTCCGGGTCGCCCGAACGGCCGTGAAGACATCTCGCCGGAAGCCAAAAAAGCTGCCGACGACTGCACCGGCTGAGGTCTGGAAGTTTTTTCCGACCTTCTCATATGAGAAGCCTGCGCCGCGCGTCGGTGTCGCGTGATGCAGTCCAGGACTATCGGCATTTCAATGGATCGGGGGCGGGTCGCGAACGCGACGTGCCCCCAGTCCATATCAAGGGCCGCGACGTTCACGCCGCCATAACAAAAAGGTTACTCACGTGAGGAAACAAGCGCTCAAGATTTCGAACTTCTCAGCGCCGACTTTGGCGCTCGGAGTGATCGCGACGACCGTGTCGATGGTCTTTGCATTCGCAGGTGCGGCGCAGGCCGCTGAAACTCCCAAGGCCGACCTCGTCAATCGTAAAGAGCTTCGCGTCTGCGCGGACCCGGCCGATCTTCCGTTTTCGGACCAGAAAGGCGAAGGCTTCGAAAACAAGATCGCAAACATTATCGGCGACGAACTGAAACTTCCTGTCGTTTATACGTGGTTTCCCAAGGCAACGGGCTTCATTCGCATGACGCTCAACGCCAAGCGCTGCGATCTGGTGATCGGTTGGGGGCAGGGCGACGACATGGTGCTCAACACCAACGCCATTTATCGTTCGACCTCGGCGCTCATTTACAAGAAGGGTACCGGCCTTGATGGCGTTGAATCGCTCAGCGATCCGCGTCTTCAGGGAAAGCGCATCGGCATGCAGCAGGGCTCGGCCGGCGCTACGCTCGCAGCGAAATACGGACTGATGGCCAACGTCCACGGCTATCCGATGATCGTCGATCGCCGCTATGAAAACCCGGCTGAAGACATGATGAATGATATCCGTAAGGGTGACATTGCAGCCGGTATTCTGTGGGGACCGATGGCAACCTACTGGGCGAAGCGCGATGGCGAGCCGCTGGTTGTCGTCCCCCTCGTCAAAGACAACGGTGCTGCACGTATCGCGTTCCGCATCACGATGGGCGTGCGCAACGGCGACGACAACTGGAAGCGGCGACTCAATGAGGTGATTCGCAAGCGTCGCGCCGACATCGACAAGGTGCTGCTCGACTACGGCGTGCCGTTGCTTGTCGATGATGATACATCGACCGAGATGGTCACCAAGCCGCGACAGTCGGAAACCGATCTGCCGGCGCCGTCGAATGCGGCCGCGACGACACCAGCACCAGCGGCTGCGACGCCCTAAACAAAACGCATTAGTGATATCGGCCCCGCTCGTCGTTTGGCGATGGTGCGGGGCCTATTCTTTAGGCTGCAATTGGAGTTCCGCGGATGCCGCTGAAATCGGCCTTGCCAAAGTTTCTGGCGGCGGTGATCGCGGCATCAAGCACGTTCGGCAGTCTTGCCATCGGCTCCGCCGATCGCGTGTTGGCCGAAGACGTCTCCGGGCCATCGCCCGTCGGCCCGCCGCCGCCCGAACCGAATAGCTATCGCACCGACAAATATCGTTCGCCGGTGCCGTTGACGCTGAAGGGCGCTACTGTCCTATCAAGCAGCCAGGCCATGAAAGTCTGGTCCGAGGGCCACACGGTATTTATCGACGTTTATCCGCATCCGCCGAAGCCCGCAGGGTTGCCGCCCGGTACGATCTGGCGGGAGACAACGCACATGACGATTGAAAATGCGGTCTGGCTGCCGAATGTCGGCTATGGGGCGCTGTCATCTGGGTATGAGAATTATTTCAAGCACAATCTGGAAAAGCTCACTGCCGGGGACAAGGCAAAACCGCTGGTCTTTTTCTGTCTCCGAAACTGCTGGATGAGCTGGAATGCCGCGAAACGGGCGCTGAGTTTCGGTTATACCAATGTCTCATGGTTTCGCGATGGTACTGACGGTTGGCAAGAGATCGGCGGCCTCGTCGTCGATGCGCACCCGCTGCCTTAGAATTTCGGATTGAAATCTCCGAATTCGTCACCGGCGGATTTCCTTCGGCGGCGGCCAATAATCCATTGACTTCAATGTGTCGCACCTGCTGCGAGACAAGACGTGAAATTCTGCGCGCGTCAGTCAGTCCACGTTCATTGGTGGTCCAGATTTGGGTTGTCATACAACGGCGTGGGGTGGCGTATTGCAGATCTCTGCTTAAATTGCCTTGAGCGTGCGAGGGTACCGCGACAACGGGGGACGATGTGACACTGAATGAACTGGCAATCTTGTTGGCCGCGTTGGCGCTTGCTGCTCCGCTTGCACGGTGGCTCGGCATAGCCGCTGTGCTTGGCTATTTGGTTGCCGGGGTCATTCTCGGTCCTTACGGAATTGGGCGCATGTTTTCCGTGCAGGACGCCGAGCAGGTTCTGCACTTCGCCGAATTCGGCGTCATTCTATTGCTTTTCCTAATCGGTCTGGAGCTTCGTCCGCGGCGACTATGGGCCATGCGTCAGGCCATTTTCGGGCTCGGAACACTGCAAGTCGCCATTACAGGCCTTGCGCTGGCGTGCGTCGGCATTTTCTTCCTGGGCAGCGAATGGCAGCCGTCGCTGTTTGCTGGGACGGCGCTGGCGCTGTCTTCGACAGCATTTGCACTTCAGGTGATGGAAGAGAACGGCGAGCTCTCGACCCGGCACGGCCGTTTAGGGTTCTCCATTCTGTTGTTTCAGGATATCGCGGCCATTCCGCTGATCGCTTTGGCGCCGTACTTCGCCGTGTCGGCAGTTAAGACTCATACTGGGATCGATTATTTTGCGCTCGCGAAGGGCTTGGGGACGATCGTTCTGGTCGTGGTCGTAGGTCGGTATGTTCTCGATGCGTTGCTGCGCCTCGTGGCCCTGTCGCGCGTCAAGGAAGCGATGACCGCTGCAGCGCTGCTGACGGTCGTCGGTATTACCCTGATCATGGAAGCTGTGGGGCTTTCAGCCTCTCTCGGTGCTTTCATCGCTGGCGCGCTGCTCGCAGAGAGCAGCTATCGACATGAGCTTGAAGCCGACATTGCGCCGTTTGAGGGCTTGCTGCTTGGCATCTTCTTCACCGCGATCGGCATGTCGCTCAATCTCGGGCTGCTGATTTCGGCGCCGGCACTGATCATATCGGCAACTCTCACCCTGATCGTGGTCAAGTCGGTCATTCTGTATCTGCTCGGACGCTGGCAGGGGCTTGACTCGGGACCGGCGCGACGGCTTGCGTTCGCGCTTTCGCAAGGCGGTGAATTCGCATTCGTTTTGCTGTCGGTTGGGCAAGCGGCGGGTGTGCTAGGCAGTGGCTCGTCGCAGATCATGGCGGTCATCGTAACGCTGTCGATGGCGATGACGCCGCTGTTGCTGGGCGTCGACCGGCTATTTTCGAAGAAGTCGAAGGTCGAGATGCGGGCATTCGATCCGCTGCCTGACAACGATGGGCATGTGGTGATTGCTGGCTTCGGCCGGTTCGGCCAGATAGTGGCCCGCGTGTTGCGCGCCAAAGGCGTGCCGTTTACGGCGCTCGACATCAGCGTCGAGCAGGTGGATTTCGTCAAACGGTTCGGCAACAAGGCCTTCTATGGCGATGCAAGTCGGCCGGAAGTGCTGGAGGCTGCGCAAACCGACAAAGCGAAAGCCTTCGTGTTGGCCATCGACGATGTCGAAGCGTCGATGCGTGCGGCGGAAATCGTCAAGACGCATTATCCGCATGTGCCGATCTATGCACGAGCGCGGGATCGAATGCATGCCTACAGGCTGCTCGATCTCGGCGTTGCTGCGATGCGGCGCGAGACGTTTCTGGCCTCTCTCGATCTCACAAGAACGCTGATGCTTGGACTAGGGTATTCTGAGCGTGTGGCGAACCGCACCGTGCAGACGTTTCGCGAGCATGACGAGCGGCGTCTGAACGAGGATTACAAGCTCGCGACCGATGTCGAGAAGCTCTTGGAACGGGCTCGGACGTCTCAGGCCATGCTCGAAAAGCTCTTCCGCGAGGACGAGGTCGAGGAGGCCAAGTTGGCGCAGGCTGAGAAGGCCCAACGCGACGCCAAGGGCCAGCGGGAGAGCAAGGTCAAGGCGGGCGGTATCGCGTCCTGAGCGTGACACTTGGTCCGTCGCGGGGCGGCGGGGCCTGAAACGCCCTGTTTTTTGCCGTGCGCTACCCTTGCGCGCGCGGTAGACGCCGCTGCAATCCCCCGGTAAATGTCCCACCACTTTACAGCGCGCCAGCGGCGCTTAGCGGAACGGACTTAAGTAAGATAATGAGCAAAGCTCAAGTCGTGGCGGAGACATCCTCAACGCCGAGCCTCGAGGATATGGCTAACGCCATCCGCGCGCTCTCGATGGATGCGGTTCAGGCTGCCAATTCTGGGCATCCGGGCATGCCGATGGGGATGGCGGACGTTGCCACGGTCCTCTTCACCGAAGCGCTGAAGTTCGACGCCGGCGCGCCACAGTGGCCCAACCGGGATCGTTTCGTTCTCTCGGCTGGTCACGGTTCGATGCTTCTTTATTCGCTCCTCTATCTTACCGGCTATCCGGAAATGACGATCGAGGAGATCAAGAATTTCCGGCAGTTCGGATCGAAGACGGCGGGCCATCCGGAATATGGTCATGCACCAGGCATCGAGACGACGACGGGGCCGCTGGGCCAAGGCATCGCCAATGCGGTTGGCATGGCGATTTCGGAGAAGCTGCTCGCGGCGCGGGTCGGCTCAGATCTTGTCGATTACCACACTTATGTCATCGCCGGTGACGGCTGCCTGATGGAAGGCATCAGCCAGGAAGCGATCTCGCTGGCCGGGCATTTGAAGCTCGGCAAGCTGATCGTGTTCTGGGACGACAACTCGATCACCATTGACGGCGCGACGAGCCTTGCCGTGTCGGACAGCGAGGTGAAGCGCTTCGAGGCGTCTGGCTGGAATACGATCCGCGTCGACGGTCATGACGCGGCGGCGATTTCAGCGGCGATCAAGACGGCAAAGGCCGATCCTTCGAAGCCGTGGTTAATCGCGTGCAAGACGCAGATCGGCTATGGCTCGCCGAACAAAGCTGGAAAATCGTCGGCGCATGGCGAAGCGCTGGGCGCGGATGAGATCAAGGCCACGCGCGCGCAGCTTGGCTGGCCATACGAAGCCTTCGAAATCCCTGAACACATCTTGTCGGCGTGGCGTGCTGTCGGAAGCCGCCATGCGAAGATGCGTGACGACTGGACGAAGCGCGAAGCCAAAGCGGATGACGCGACGAAGGCGCTGGTCTCGGGGCGCGATCTCAAGGCCACAGTTACGAATGCGATCATCGCCGCGAAGAACGATTTCGCGGCCGACAGCGCCAAGCGCGCGACGCGTGTCTGGTCGCAGATGACGATCGAGCGGCTCATTCCGGTGCTGCCTGAGGTCATCGGCGGCTCTGCGGATCTTTCGGGATCGAATGGCACCCGCACGAAACATCATGTGTCCGTTACGCCCGACAACTTCGCGGGCAACTATATGCACTATGGCGTGCGCGAGCACGGCATGGCAGCAGCGATGAACGGCATCGCGCTGTCGGGCTCGTTCGTGCCTTATGGCGGCACGTTCCTCGTCTTTTCCGATTACTGCCGGGCTTCGATCCGTCTCTCGGCATTGATGCAGCAGCGTGTGATCTACGTTCTGACGCACGATTCCATCGGCCTCGGCGAGGACGGGCCAACGCATCAGCCGGTCGAGCATTTGAGCGCGCTGCGCGTCATTCCGAATTTGCACGTTTTTCGTCCGGCCGATGGCATCGAGACGGCTGAGTGCTGGGAGTTGGCTCTCGTCACGGCCGACACACCGTCGGTGCTGGCGCTTTCACGCCAAGCCGTACCGAACCTTCGCACCAAGGGCGATCAGAACCTCAGCGCCAAGGGTGCCTACGTGCTGACACCGACGGAAGGCGCGCGCGACGTGACGCTTCTCGCAACCGGTTCAGAAGTTGGTCTGGCGGTCGAAGCCGCTGCAACTTTGGCAAAGGATGGGGTCAAGGCTGCGGTGGTTTCGATGCCGTCGTTCGAGCTGTTCCGCGCCCAGCCCGAAAGCTATCAGAACGAAGTTTTGGGAGATGCACCGCGTATTGCGATCGAAGCAGGCGTACCGCAGAGCTGGTACGAATGGCTGCGCAAATCGGATGTGTTCATCGGTATGCATGGGTTTGGTGCTTCGGCGCCGGCCTCGAAGCTTTACGAGCACTTCGGCATTACCGCGGCGCATGCGGTCGCGGCTGCGCGCAAGGCGATCGGAAAAACTTCGTGATGCACTGAAACGCAGGCGCAGCGCAAACCGTAATGGTGTCTTGATGAACCTCGATAAGTTGAAGACGACCGACGGCATCGACGTCGCAGGAAAGCGCGTGATCGTGCGGGCAGATCTGAACGTTCCGGTCAAGGACGGGAAGGTGACCGACGCGACGCGTCTGGAGCGCGTGCTGCCGGGCGTGAAGGCGCTGGCTGATCGCGGGGCGAAGGTTATCGTCATCTCGCATTTCGGACGGCCGAAGAACGGACCGGAAGCGGACTTGTCGCTGCGGCCGATCGCAGACGCGATGCAGCAGCTTCTGGGGCGGCAGATTGCATTCGGGCCGGACTGTATCGGGGAACAGGCACAAGCGACGGTCGGCGCGCTTAAGAACGGTGACGTCGCGCTGCTCGAAAATCTGCGCTTCCACAAAGGCGAAGAAAAGAATGATCCGAAATTCGCCGAAGAGCTCGCGAAGCTCGGCGACATTTTCGTGGGCGATGCTTTTTCGTGTGCACATCGCGCTCATGCATCTACGGAAGGACTGACCAACTTCCTGCCGTCTTTCGCAGGTCCGCTGTTGATGGAAGAAATCAACGCACTCAGAACGGCGCTGGAAATACCGCAGCGCCCGACGGCGGCCGTGGTCGGCGGGGCGAAGGTGTCGACTAAAATTCCGGTTTTGACGAACCTCGTCGCGAAGGTCGACAAGCTGATCATCGGCGGCGGCATGGCGAATACGTTTTTGCAGGCGTCCGGCGTGATGGTCGGCAAGTCGCTTGCGGAGCCTGAATTCGATGCGACGGCGCGCGATATCATGACGGAAGCCAAGCAGAAGGGTTGTGAGATCATTCTGCCGGTCGATGCCGTTATCGCGCGCGAGTTCAAAGAAGGTGCGGCGAATGAAGTGGTGGCGGTCGACGAGGTGCCGTTCGACGCTATGATATTGGATGTTGGTCCAAAGTCCGTTGCGCGCACCACCGATGTGCTTGCAGCGTCGAAAACGCTGCTATGGAACGGTCCGCTCGGCGCTTTCGAAATTTTGCCGTTCGGAGAGGGCACATTTGCGCTGGCGCGCGCTGCCGCGGAATTGACGAAAGCCGGTAAGCTTGTGTCGGTTGCCGGCGGCGGCGATACGGTCGCCGCCTTGAATGCTGCCGGTGTGACGGACGATTTCACGTATGTCTCGACCGCGGGCGGCGCGTTCCTCGAATGGCTCGAGGGGCGTGAGTTGCCCGGCATCGCGGCGCTCACGCGCGAGAAAGTGCATTAGCCCGCGGGCAGTTTGAAAGAAGGCAGCATGCTGGCAGATGTCCATATCTACCTCGGTGTCGCGCTCGCGGGACTGGTAAGTTTTCTCTCGCCATGTGTGTTGCCTCTGGTGCCCCCTTATCTGGGTTACATCGGCGGCACGACCCTCGATCAGCTGACAGGGGAAGACAAGATCGACCGGCGCGTCTGGTTGCGCGTCGTCGCGTCCGCTGTTTTCTTCGTGCTTGGCTTTACGACCGTGTTCGTCAGCCTCGGTGCGGGTGCAAGCACTATCGGTCAGGTTTTGCTGTCCTATCGAGCGGCGCTCGGAACTGCGGCCGGCGTCGTCATCATCCTGTTCGGCTTGCACTTCCTTGGCATCTTGAAAATTCACGCGTTCTATAAGGAAGCGCGCTATTCGGCGGCCGAGATGGAGGCAAGCTTCTTCGGTGCTTACATCATGGGGCTTGCGTTTGCGTTCGGCTGGACGCCGTGCATCGGGCCCGTGCTCGCAACCGTGCTGACGCTCGCAGCGAGCGAGAACAGCCTCGCGACCGGCGTCAAACTGCTTTTGATCTATTCGCTGGGGCTCGGGGTTCCGTTCATTTTGGCGGCCGTCGCTGTCAGGCCGTTTCTCGGCTTCATGCAGAAGTTCAAACGGCATTTCGTGACGCTCGAGAGGGTGATGGGGTTGCTGCTCGTCGTGACCGGCTTGCTGTTCGTGTTCGGCGCGCAGAACTGGTTCAGTCAGTGGATGATCGAAAACTTTCCGGCACTCGGCAGGATTGAATCCTACGTTACGCCGGCCGATCTCGGGGCCGAGATTTTGAAACAAGGGGCGCACTGAACGCTGTCGATGCCATGAGCGCTGAAACGCCTCCGATTGCGCTGACGATTGCTGGCTCGGACCCGTCGGGCGGCGCCGGCATTCAGGCCGATCTCAAGACGTTTGCTGCGCTCGGCGTTTACGGCGCCAGCGTCATAACGGCGTTGACGGCGCAGAACACGACCGGCGTATCTGGTGTGTTTGCGATCCCTCCGGATTTCATCGCAGCCCAATACCGGTCTGTCGTATCGGATCTTTCGGTTGGCGCGATGAAGACCGGCATGCTCGGAGATGTTGCGACCGTCGAGATTGTGGCGTCGCTTCTAGGAGAGACGGGCGCCGCGCCTGTCGTCGTTGATCCAGTCATGGTGGCGACCAGCGGCGATGTGCTGCTGAAGCCGGATGCCATTGATGCCGTGCGCCACGCACTAATTCCGCGCGCGAGCCTCATCACGCCCAACCTTCCCGAGGCCAGCCGTTTGCTCGATCGTCCGGAAGCGACGACCGAGGCTGACATGCGCGGACAAGCCGAGGCGCTTATGCAGTTCGGCTGCGGGGCTGTTCTGCTCAAAGGCGGCCATGGGCGCGGGGAGGATGTGATCGATATGTTGTTCGACGGCAAAACGCATGCGTCGTTTCGTAGGCCACGTATCGTCACAAGCAATACACACGGCACGGGCTGTACATTATCGGCGGCGATTGCGGCCGGTTTGGCTCTCGGCAAGCCTCTCGATGCGGCTGTCGCCGATGCCAAGGACTTCGTTTGGGGCGCGTTATCGTCGGGTTCGCACTTGCATGTTGGAAAAGGTCGCAACGGTCCGATCGACCACAATTTCGCACTCAGAAAACTGTAGGCTGATTTTCGGGGTTCAACGTTTTTGGGTTTCCAATATGCGATCTGTTGCGAGGGCGCATCGTCCAGCACCGACTCGCCTGCTGCGTAAAGAGTCAAGTCTTGCACCATCAGTAGGACTTTGGCAGCTTGCGCGCGATTTCGGTGGCACGTCCGCCGCTTAAGGACTCCGGGGGGAGCGCCAAGCGACGTTTCGAGGGATTGAGACTCGGCTTGGCAAGAACCGGTCCGCTTCGGCGGGCCGGTTTTTTGTTGCCCAGGAAGCACAGCGCTTAGGCATCAAATCCGAACACTGAGTTTCATGTTTGAAACCCTGATGTGGCGCGGAGGCGATGCAGCTATTGTGGCATTTGTGGGGAAGGCGCTGAGTCGTCCTGGGGGTCACGAATGCTGTCTTTGAGCAAAATCAACATAATAAAAAATGCGTGCCGCCTTTTGGGAATTAGCTCGGCAGCCGTGCTGGCGCACATAGGCACGGCTTCCGCCGGCGGTTTCGATATTCACGAGCAATCGACCGTGTTTCTGGGTTCGGCTTCGGCAGGGTCGGCGGCAGGCGGCAGCCTCGGCTCGATGTTTTGGAACCCGGCGGCGACGGCCCAGTTTCCGGGTTTGAACACTGAATCGTCCTACACATTGATTCTTCCCTACGCGAATGTGGACGTTAGCAATCCGTTGGTTGGCTCCGGGAGCAGCGGCAACATAGGCATCGATGCGGTGAGCGGTGCAAGTTATGCCGCCCTCCAGATCAACAAAGACCTCTGGGTTGGTCTCGCGCTGAATTCGCCGTTCGGCCTTGCGACGAAGCCCGATAACGTGAACTATCCGGGTTCCTATCTCGGCGTGACGACCAAGCTTTTGACGATCAATGCCAACCCAACGATCGCCTATCGCATCGCGCCTGGAATCACGATCGGTGCTGGACTTCAAATAGAATGGGCGCAGGCGAAGCTTCAATTCCGCGATCTACTGACGCAAAAACTCGATAGGTTCGGCGGGGCGGATTGGGCATTCGGAGGTACCGCGGGTGTCACCCTTGAGCCATTTACCGGGACAACCATTGGTCTCGGCTATCGATCCCAGCTGACCCATAACATTGATGGATCCTTCAGTGCCCTTGGCGGCCTGCCGGGGACCGCTACGGTCAACCTTCCAGATATCGTCACTCTCAGCGGGCGGCAGGTCATAACGCCGACGACGCGGCTGCTCGGTACCGTAGAGTGGACGAACTGGAGCCGATTCAAGAACCTCCCGCTATCGTTGCCATCGATCGGGGGTGGGCTCAATCTGCCGACGAACTGGGCTGACGGCTGGTTTTTTTCAGTTGGTGGAGAATACGACTATACGCCCTATTTGACGTTGCGAACCGGTGTCGCCTACGAAATGTCGCCCATCGATTCTGCGACGGGGCGGATCGTCCAAATTCCAGACAATAATCGCGTTTGGCTGAGTGTCGGCGCGAGCTATAAATGGACCGAAGCAACAACGTTCGATATCGGCTATTCGCACATCTTCATTCAGGACGGCGGTGTAGACATTAGTACGCCGGAAGGAACAGGCACCCTCGCCCCACTCCCAACCTTGGAATTCAAAGGCGAATCGCAAGCTGCGGTCGATCTTGTCTCGTTCGGCATGCGGACGAGGTGGTAAGATCAGCCAAGCCACAAAAAAGCCGGGCATGGAGCCCGGCTTTTTTTGTGTCACTATGCCCGGCAGCTAATCGGCCTCATCAACCTGCAACTCGTGCAGGATGCTTTCGAGAACGCCTTCGAGTTTGTTAGCCGATGTTTCAAGTGCGCTCGCGGCGGCGACGACGCGGTTCGATTGGGCGGCCTGCGATTGGCTCATGGCATAGAGCTTACCGGCATTGCGGGCGATTTGCTCGCAGCCTTGCGGATCAAACGGATTGGCCTGGAGCGACCAGGCGATATCGTGAATGTCTTCGGCAGCCTTGAGCATGGCATGTGTCGGCAGCACGCTTTCATCCATCGTCGGGCGTGCCAGGAGGGCGGCTCGGGTCTCGGCCATCTGGGATCGGACGACTTCGATTTCGGCCTTGAGCTGGCCGAGCAGCGCCGGCGGCTCGCGGAGGGAGCCTTGTAGACGGCGAATGGCGTCTTCAAGCAGGGCGCTGTCCAGGCGGCGCGCGCGGCGGCCGTGCTCGGCCAGGAACCAGCGTCCGCGAGCGGTTTCGAGCAGTGTCGCCTCAATGGCGCGGTATTCGGTTTCAATATCGTCGGTAACGGGCGAAGTGAGAGCCTGCATGCCAGTTGTGCTCCGCAAAAAATCGCCTCAACGGGTATGCGATTCGCAAGTGGCGAAGACACAACCTCCGGCTGAACTAAACAGGACTTATCGGGCAGCGCTACGCCTTCCGCGTTATAGTGTGGCATGAGCATAGAGATGCGAGGACGGGCATGGTCAGCGGGGATGACGCAAAGCGCAATTTCGCGATGCGCGTCGCGCTATTTTACGGTGCGTTGTTCGTCTTTTACGGCATGCACACGCCGTTTCTTCCAGTCTGGCTGAACTGGCGCGGACTGTCTGCCGGCGAGATCAGCACGGTAATCGCGGCGCCACTGTTCCTGCGTGTGTTCGTGTCACCCGTGGTTGCGATGGCAGCAGATCGGAGTGGAGCGCATCGCCGGTATCTGGTGGTGCTTGCGTGGCTGACGATCGCGCTGGTGTTGGCACTGGCCGCATCATCGTCGTTCTGGCCGGTGCTGTTGTTCGCGATTGCCCTGATGCTCTGCAACTCGACGATCATGCCGCTGATCGAGACGATCGCGGTGACGGGTGTTCGCCACCGTGGCCTGGACTATGGGCAAATGCGGCTGTGGGGATCGCTATCGTTCGTGGCGGCAAATTTTATCGGCGGGTTGGTGATCTACGCTTTCGGCGGTGGAGCCGGTATTTGGCTGATTGCGTTCGGGTGCGTTCTGACTGTTGCTGCCGGACATTTCCTGTCTCCCGACGAGCGATTTGAAGATGCGATCAAGCCAGCGCTGCCGTTGTGGCGGTCGTCCGTGTTGCACGATCTCCTAAGCCAGAAGCAATTTTGTTTGTTTCTCGTGGCGGCTGGTCTCGTTATGGCTGCCCACGCGGCGTTTTTCACATTCGGAATTCTGCTTTGGGAAAAGCAGGGCCTTTCGGCTGCTTGGTGCGGAACGCTGTGGGCCGTCGGCGTCTTTGCCGAGGTCATGCTGTTTTCCGTTTCCGGACGGGCGGTCGCGCGGATTGGATCATTACGCATGATCGCGCTTGCCGCGTTGGCGTCGATTGTGCGTTGGTCGGGGATGGCGTTCGAGCCGCCACTTGCGATGCTTATTCCGCTGCAATTGCTGCATGGCGCGACCTATGGCGCTTGCCACATCGGCGCGATCCACTTCATCCACGAAAACGTGGCGCGCGATAAGCAGGGCACGGCGCAATCACTCTACGCGACAATGGCTGCGGGTGTCGCGCTCGGTGCGGCGACGCTGGTCGCTGGATGGATCTACGTGCGCGCCGGGTCGCTGTCATATCTCGGGATGGTCGCGATCTCGATGGTGGCGCTTGGCGCAGCGCTTTGGCTGCTCCGCAACCGCAGCGGCTCGACGATGGCGGCGGCGGATCCAGTGTAAGGCGGGTTAGCCCCACAGCTCAGGGCTTGGCGGCTGAACGATGCCGTTGTCGATGCGCAGGCCGTGCTCGCGATCCCGCGCCAACAGAAGCGGGCCGTCGAGGTCGATCCAGTCGGCATACGGTGCCAGCAGCATCGCGGGCGCAACGGCGAGTGATGTTCCGACCATCGAGCCGATCATGATCTTGAGACCGTTGCGGCGTGCTTCTGCGACGAGGCTGATTGCACCTGTCAAGCCGCCCGCCTTATCGAGCTTGACGTTCACGGCGTCGTAGAGACCGATGAGATGCGGGATATCGTCGGCGGTATGAACGCTTTCGTCGGCACAAATAGGGACGAGGTGGGGAGTGTCGCGGAGGATGCCGTCCTGACTGGCGGGAAGCGGCTGTTCGATCAATTCGATGCCACATTCAGCAGCGACTGCGAGCAGGGATGTCAGGGTTTCTGCGGTCCAAGCTTCGTTGGCATCGACGACGAGATGCGCGTCTGGGCGGACCTGCCGGACGGCGCGCATGCGTGCGTCGTCGCCGGCACCGCCGAGCTTCAGCTTCAAGAGCGTGAGAGGGGCAACGCCAGCGGCTTTTGCAGCCATCTCCTCAGGAGCGGCGAGACTCAAGGTGAAGGCGGTGACTTTCGGCGCGGGTTCGGGAAGAGCAGCGCGCTTTGAAACCGGAACGCCGGTCTGCTTGCTTTCGAGGTCCCAGAAGGCGCAGTCGAGGGCATTGAGGGCCGCGCCGGGTTTCAGCTCGTGAAGCAAGTCGGCGTGTGTTGAAAAGCGGTCGGCGGCTGTTCGGATGGCATCGAGGACGCCATCGACTGTTTCGCCATAGCGGCCATAGGGCACGGCTTCACCGCGGCCTCGGTGCGTGCCGTCCGTTATTTCAACGACGACGACATCGGCCGCGGTTTTCGCACCGCGTGAAATGACGAAGGCTTCCCTGAGTGGCCATGCCTCGTGTCGTGCTTCGATGCGGACAGGCGACATGCAGACAGGCGACATGGCGGCCTTTGCCGGTTAGCGAATCCGGCCAACCGCGTGCGCGAGGAAGAGATAGACGCGGCCGGTATCGGACACGAGGTGGCTTTGGGCCGTGCGGCCCGACGGGTCACGCGTGTCGGCTTCCTTGATGATCCGTTCGAAGTCGGTGAGGTACCGGAAGATCGACTGCGACAGGTCCGCGTCGGTCTGGGCGCGGGCTGCGATTTCGTCGAACAGCATACGCGCTTCCGGAGCGTAAATGCTGCGGACCAGGACGTTCCTCTGACCCGCGCGAATGCGGTTCCAGATGGCGCCGGCCGTCTGCGGATCGAGCGCGCGGGAGATCATACCGACGTCGAGGCGCACCGGAGCGGCCGAGTGAGGGGGAGCCGAATGCGGTGGAGGTGCAGGTTCGGGCGCTGGCGGAACGTTGCGGACCGGCGCGTGGTCTTCTTCGTGCGAGGCGCGGGCAAGGAGATCGCCGAGCGACCAGCCCTCGCGTTGATCCTGTTGGACGCTGGTGCGGCTGCGGCTCGGCGCATTTTCCTGTTGGATGAGCGCGGAGGTCAGAGACGGTGTCGGCGCGAGACGCGCGGGCGCGGGAGCTGGTTCAGGGCGCATGATTTCGCGAGGTGCGTTGGCGCGCTGGGAAATTTGCGTCAGCTGTTCGATGGCGCGCAACTGATCCTGCAGGGCGCGGCGCATCGATTCTGCCGTCTCGCGCGTCGAAGTCGGGAGGCGAGAGGCTTCTTCGCGGATGCGGGCCTGCTCGCTCGCCAGGGTGGCGGCGGCCTCGGCTGCCCGGAGGCGGGTTTCTTCGGATGCCGATGAGAGGCGGGTCGATAGCGTTTCGAATTCGCGAGACAGTTCGCCCGATACGTTCTGGAAGCGATGACGGAGATCGGATAGCGCGCGATCGCTCTGGGCCTCGGTCTCATGCTTGACGCGATCGAGTTCGGCCATCAAGGCGCGCGAGCGGCTCTCGGCGGTGTCGCGCAGCTCCTCGGCAATGGCACGGGCCTTGAGTTCGATATTTTCGAGCGAGCCTTCGAGGTTCGACGAATAACCGGCGATGGTGCGGCCGAATTCGTCGGCTTTGCCGGAGAGGCGATCAATGGTGTGCGAAAGCTCGGCGTGCCGCGTCTGCAGCGTCGACTCGATGCGAAGGTTGGCAGTGTCGAGGACGTTGGCGGCTTTGAGGATCTGCTCGCCCTGGTTCTCGAAGCGGTTGGTGACGCCGTGGATCTGCTGGAACAGATTGTCGGCGACGTCCTGCAGGATGCCCGACTGTTTCGAAAGCCCGTCGATGGCCTTCATCGTCTGACGCGTGATGTTTTCGCTCGTCCGGCGGACGGCGTTGATGCCGTTTACGACGGAATCGTCGAGTTCTGTCGCCTGCTGCGCAATCGTTTCACGGAAGGTCTGCGAATGGAGCTGCAGGGCGTTCGTCAGCAGAGACGCCTTTTCGCTGACCGCGTGGTCGATGGCAGTCGTCGAGCGCATGATCTGATCGTCGAACAGCTCAAGCCGCTTCTGGAAGGCTTCATCGAGCGAACGCGTGCGTTCGACAAGCTGGATGTCGAGGGCTTGGGCGCGGTTCGACAGCGTGGTGTCGAGCGCGCGCGCATATTCTTCGAAAACGGTCTGGAGGTTTTCAGTGCGGTTGCCGAGCGTCGTGTCGAGGGTCTGCATGTAACCGTCGAACGTTGCGCGCATCTGTTCGGTGCGGGCGCCAAGCGCGCTCGAGAAGGCGGTGGTGTAGTCTTCGAGAACCGACTGAAGCTGTAGCGTGCGCGAACCGACGGCATTCTCAAAACGGCCCGTCGCGGTGGCGAGCGAGCCTTCAAGGTTGGCGAGGTTTTCGCCGGCGTTGGCGATGATGCCGCGGAGAGTTAGCTGTTGTGTCGAGAGCTTCTCGATCAGCGTCGGAATTTCGGTGCCGAGCGTTTTCAGCGTTTCGGTGACGTTGGTCGAAGTGTCGAGAAGCGCGTGGCGTTCGCCACCGAGCTCGTTGATCAGCTCGCGGATGCGGCGCTCGTTGTGCTCGTAAGAGCGTTCGAGTTCGGCGACGTGATTGTGCACGAGTGCTTCAAGTTCGCCGGCGCGACCAAGGGCGCGGGACACGGCGTCGTTCATAAACGAGACCTGACGGCGGACTGCCTGGCCCAGGCTCGCAATCGATTGTTCGGCCGTGCGGTCGGGCTCGGCGAGGCGAATGGCGACTTCGCTCATCGTCGCGGATTTAAGTGCCAGCGATGCGATGTGCCACGACAGAAGGGCTAACAGCCAGATGATGGCGATCGGCGCGATGATGGCGGTCGCGGTGTAGAACGTTGTCGGATGCAGCAGGAGCGACGACAGGGGCTCGCCTGCCTGCCATCCGGGTGCAAGCGTCAAGGCGCCAACGATCAGTCCGACGACGGCCCAGACGGCGCTGCCGATGGCGGCGTAACGAAAGACCTTGTTCGACGGCTTCTGTTCGAGCGCATAGATCAGGCCGCCGATGCTCGGGATGTCGTCGTTGGCGGCGATTTTACCACGGACGGGTCCTGCCGGACGGCGGCGCGCGACGCGGCGGGCTGGCGGCTCGGTCGTGGGTTCGTCTGCTGGCTGTTCTTTGTCGGGCGGCGGCATCGGCGCCGGCGCGGGAAGAGCTAATGCTGCGGCTGTCGCGGCTGGCGCCTGGGCGGCATCGATTGAAAGCAGCGGCGGGGGAAGGGAGGGCGCCGGTCTTGAGGCAGGCTCCTTGGCGTCTGTCGCGGTTTGCGCATCGCTAGGGATGCCGTCCAGGGACGGTTCGACGGGCGGTGTTCTGCCCGCAATAGCCATGAGTTTCGCAATCTGATCTTGCGACATTGCGCAATGTCCCCCACTCGATCCGGTACGCGGCACAAGCCCGTGCGCTTCAGGCCACCGGAACTCCCATTCGCACCCTATAAGAGTTTTAATTGCCCGCAAAATGGAAAGACATGCGTAACCATAAGAAATGTCTATGCATCTTAGGGGGTTAGCGAATTGGGACCGATAATACGGCCGGATTGCGGCGGCAGGCGCTCCTCCGATGCGGCTGCGGCCTCACGTCGTAGGTTAAGTAGCCGTTTATGACGTTGGCCGAAACACTCCGGTCCGATTTACCCAGAGTTATTGCGGTTCTGCGACTATTCTATCCCCAAAAGTTGCGGCCGGGATGGCGGGAATGCGCCGTTCTGACCGCCATCGGTTTAGGTGTGACGTATGGATGCTCCGCGGGCTCGATCGTATGATCTGCACACCCCGGATAGAAGCGACAGGCCGATCGACGTGCCGGTCGATCTCGCTCATCTGAGGCGATATACCCTTGGAGACAAGGCTCTTGAGGCCGAAATTCTCGGGCTTTTCCTCGCGCAGCTGCCTGAAACCATTGCCTCTCTGAGGTCGGCAGAGACTGAGCGGGACTGGAAAATCGCGGCGCATGCCCTCAAGGGATCGAGCAGGGCTGTTGGAGCGTGGCGGATCGCTGCGCTGGCGCAGGAAGCGGAGACGCTTCCGGCGAACATGAAGACCGGTGCTTGGTCCAAGGCGATCGCAAAACTTGAGGCCGCCGCCGCCGAAGCCAGTACCTTCGTCAAGGAAACGGCGTGTAAAGCCTAGCGGTGAGCCGATCTTCTGTGGCCCTCCCGCCGCATCCCCCGCGTTCGGCTTGAAATACTAGCGGCGTCCAATTAAGTGTGCCCGCTAACCAACGATCCCCATCCGTCTGAGGTCGTTCTCAACGGCCCATTCAAGCCTCAAGGACACACGCGCAACCATGACGAAAATTACGTTCATCCAGCCTGACGGCGAGAGTCAGACGGTGGAAGCGGAAAACGGTCTGACCGTCATGGAAGCAGCGAAGCTCAACGATATTGCTGGGATCGAGGCAGAATGCGGAGGCGCGTGCGCCTGTGCGACCTGTCATGTCTACGTTGACGACGCTTGGCGCGACAAGGTCGGCAAAGCGAGCGACATGGAAGAGGACATGCTGGATTTCGCGTTCGACGTGCGCGAGGGCAGCCGCTTGTCTTGCCAGATCAAGATCTCCGATGCGATCGACGGTCTGGTCGTCCGCGTGCCCGCAAAGCAGTTCTGATCAAAGACATTCAACGGACGATCGTGATGGCCGAAACGATTTCTATTGCATCCGCTTCTTCCGAAGTGAGCGCTCCAATCGAGACCGATGCCGTTATCATCGGCGCAGGTCCGTGTGGGCTCTTTGCCGTGTTCGAATTAGGCCTTCTCGATATCAAGGCGCATGTTGTCGATATTCTTGATCGGCCTGGCGGTCAGTGCGCCGAGCTCTATCCGGAAAAGCCGATCTATGATGTCCCGGCGCTGCCTATCGTGACGGGACAGGAATTGACCGAACGGCTGATGGAGCAAATCAAGCCGTTCAACCCAGTCTTCCATTTCAGCGAGCGTATCGACGGCTTGAAGAAGCACGCCGACGGCCGCTTTCACCTCATTACGGATGCCGGCACGGAATTCATTGCCAAGGTCGTCGTGATTGCAGCCGGCGGCGGATCGTTCACGCCGAAGCGCCCGCCGCTCAACGGCATCGAAGACTTCGAAGGCAAGTCGGTCTTCTATTCGGTGCGCAAGATTGAATCGATGCGCGGCAAGGATATCGTCATCGTCGGTGGCGGCGACAGCGCGCTCGACTGGACGCTCAACCTTGCTCCAGTCGCAAAGAGCCTAACACTGATCCATCGCCGCGACGAATTCCGGGCAGCCCCTCATTCCGTCGAAAAAATGCGCAAGATGGTGGAAGAGGCGTCCGTCCGGTTGATGATCGGGCAGGTGACTGCGCTCGAGGGGGCAGACGGGCAGCTGTCGGCGCTCGAAGTAAAAACAGCCTCAGGCAGCGAAAAAATTCCCTGCACGGCCATGCTGCCGTTCTTCGGTCTGACGATGAAGCTCGGCCCTGTCGCGGATTGGGGCCTCAATCTTCACGAGAATCTCATCCCCGTAGATACCGAGCGTTTCGAGACGAGCGAGCATGGCATCTTCGCCATCGGTGATATCAACACCTATCCGGGCAAGCTGAAGCTCATTCTGTCGGGCTTCCACGAGGGGGCGCTGATGGCGCAGGCCGCACAACGGATCGTCTATCCGGACAAGAAGGTGATGTTCCAGTATACGACGTCGTCTTCGAGCCTGCAGAAGAAGCTCGGCGTGAAATAACGTTCGCTGCCGCCCACGCTCAGGCGTGGGCGATTTCCAGAAATCCAAGGGCAAGCAGGACGACGGCACCGGCAGCGACGATCAATTTGCCGCGGCGCGTCGGGGCAGCGGCGCCCATGACCAGCGCCGCAATCAGAATTGCTGCAGATATCAGATTGATCGGCACTAGCGCGGCAGGTCCGATGGAGCCGCGAGCTTCAGGATACGTGAGGCCGATCCAGATGCTGACCGCGACTGCGAGTATCAGCGCGCCGGTGAGCCGCGGCCAGAGTCCGGAGTTCGGTTTCTCTATGCCGGCCAGAGCCAATGCGATGAGAGGGACCACGATCAGTACGACGCCGGTTGTCCCCTTGATCGCGATTTCAGCCCATAGAATCTGTTGCACGCATGCGCTCCGAGAAGCGTGACTGCGGTATTACTGGAAGACTTCCTTCATCTTCTCGCTGGTTTCATCGCCGGTGCCGCTGTTTCCGAAGCCGCTGAACAAGCCGCCGCTGTCTTCTGGCGCTTCGGAGGGAGGAGGCGTGTAATCGCCGGCAAGATTGCGATTGAGTGCTTCCTTAATCCGGGCCGTGCGATCAGGCGTGCAGTAGTCTTCTTCCTGCTCCTTCGCGGAGATCGCCTTCGTCACGCCGTTGAATGCGGTGTCGTAGACGTTGGATAATTTCTCGCCCAGCGTGGGTGCGGATGCCGTTTCGTAGGCGAGGTATTGGCTCTTCAGTTTGCCCGGGTCGAAATTGTAACCGCATTTCAGGGCACGGGCCGAGGTCGCGGCGACGCCCATGGCGCGGGCGACGGGATCGTTCGGGTCGCGGTTTTCTTTTGCCGTGCTCGAGCCGCCCAGAAGCGAACCGGTGGTCGGCAGTTTCGGCAGCGAGGCGCCGCAGCCGCCGAGAGCTACGGTCGCGGCCACAATCAGGATCAGTTTGGCGTTTCTCATTGGGAATGTTCCCCCCACCCCCGATATCGCATTTGAGATGGCCTAGTCGCCGCAGCCGGTCAATGGCCCAGGCGCCATTTCCCACGGTTTGAGACAAACGAGTCGCAATACAACTTTAAGGGTCATCGGCCACGAGTTGGGCCGAAACGGGGCGTCAGCGCATCAGGGCGCGCATACCGGCGTCAAGGCCGTCGAGCGTCAACGGATACATGCGTCCGCCAAGCAGCTTGCTCACGATGCCGATCGAGGGTGTCCAATCCCAGTGGCTTGGATCCACAGGATTGAGCCAGATCGTGTGCTTGTAGATGTCAGCAACGCGTTTCAACCAGACCGCACCCGGTTCTTCGTTCATGTGCTCGACAGAGCCGCCGGCAACGGTGATCTCGTAGGGGTTCATCGAGGCATCGCCGATAAAGATCACTTTGTAGTCGGCCGGATAAGTGTGCAGGACCTGCCAAGTGTCGATCTTGTTGGTGTAGCGACGGGCGTTATCCCTCCAGACGCCTTCATAGAGGCAGTTGTGGAAGTAATAGTATTCGAGATGCTTGAACTCCGAGCGGGCCGCTGAGAACAGTTCTTCGACTTCCTTGATGTGATCGTCCATCGAGCCGCCGATGTCGAAGAACATGAGGAGCTTGACGGTGTTATGCCGCTCGGCCCGCATGCGAATATCGAGGTAGCCCTTTTCGGCGGTGCCGCGGATGGTGCCGTCGAGGTCCAGTTCGGACGCAGCGCCCGTTCTGGCGAACTGGCGCAAGCGGCGTAGGGCAACCTTGATCGTGCGTGTGCCGATTTCCGCCGTACCGGCCAAGTCCTTGAACTCGCGCTTGTCCCAGACTTTGATCGCGCGGCGATGGCGGCTTTCCTTCTGGCCGATACGGACGCCAGCCGGATTGTAGCCATACGCGCCAAAGGGCGACGTGCCGCCGGTGCCGATCCATTTGTTGCCGCCCTGGTGGCGTTCTTTCTGCTCGGCGAGGCGCTTCTTCAGCTCCTCCATGATCTTGTCCCAGCCGCCGAGCGCTTCGATGCGCTTCTTGTCTTCTTCTGAGAGGTGAAGCGTGCTCACGCGGCGTAGCCATTCTTCCGGAATCTCGGCTTCGGCGGCGTCGGGCAGGCTTTCGAGGCCCTTGAAGACATGGGCGAAGATCTGATCGAAGCGGTCGAGATTGCGCTCGTCCTTAATGAGCGTGGCGCGCGCCAGATAATAGAAATCTTCGACGTGGCCGCCTGCGATGCCCGAGCGTACGGCATCGAGAAGGGTCAGATATTCCTTGAGCGTGACCGGCAGTTTGGCTGTGCGCAGCTCGGTGAAGAAGGCCTGGAACATGGGGCGAAACTAGGTGTTTTGGGGCGTCGAGACAATGAGCGGAGCGCCGCAAGCACGTTCTGACGCAAAGAAGCCGCCCAAAGGGGCGGCTTCTCGTATTTCGATCGTCTGGCTTCAGATCAGAAGTTGATCAGAGCGCCCATACCGACGTAGTCGAAGTTGTCGTAGGCAAGACCCTGGGTGTTGTTATCGTCATAGTCGAGGTGACGATACTTAACCCAGATCGACATGGCAGCCGCGTCGATTTCCTGAACCACGCCGAGACCCCAGACCTTCGTGGTATCTTCGGTCGCGCCGAGGAGGCCCAAGTTCTCAGACTGCGAGAAGACACCCGAGCCCTTGATGTGCTCGTACTCGCCGTAGAGCACCGTGTGGCCGAGCGGAACCCAACGTTGACGGATACCGCCCTTCAGGTAGTAGGTCTCAGACTGGCCAGAGCCGCTGAAGTCGTAGGTGTCGTGGCCATAAGCACCGTATGCGAACAGGCCCGTCGGGATGTGTTCGACATATGCGCCAGCCTGGAAGTACTGCTGGGTCGCGTTGTTCACGAAACCACCAGAGAAGCCGTTGAGGGCCTCGTCGGTGCTTTCAGCGTAAGACGCAACGGCAGCAACCTTGAAGTCATGCCATTCACCGGCGTAACGCGTGGTGATGGCCCAGATGTCGTCTTCACCCCACGATGCGGACACCGAGAAGCCGCCAAAGGTCGGCGAGTCGTAACGAACGACGTTGCGCGGAACGCCGAAGCAGTCACCCCAGGCGCCGCCTGCGCTCTGGCAGTAGTCGCCGCCCCAGTGTCCAAAAAGGCCACCAGTGTTGGTGCGAATGCCGAAGCTGTTGACGTCGAACGCCACCCAGTTGGCAGGAACGAGCGAGCCCGAACCGTCAACCAAGATCGCTGAGTTGTCAGCTGCGTCGGACTGCTTACCGACCGAGACCTTACCCAGCTGGTCGCTCTTGATGAACCAGAACGACTGCAGCGTCGAGACGCCGTTGTGCGTGCCGGTCAGAGCGTTAACGCCATCAGGCTGGCTTTGGCTGGTCGTCAAGCTGTCGGAGCCGATGGCTTCGATGTGCAGAACGTAACCCGCTGTCCAGCCCGGCAGGATTGTTGCCTGGCCGGTGAACTTCACGTGGCTGCCGAGCGTGGAGCCCAAGTCCGTGACGTAGGCATTCGACTCAGCGCCGTCGTCCCACCACATGACCTGCTGGCCAACCCAACCCGACACCGTGAGCGAGACCTTGCGGTTGCCCTTGCGCGCCGTGGTCGCTTCCAGTTCTGCAATGCGCTCTTCTAGATCTGCGCAGCAGTTGCCGCCCAAGTCTGCCGCAGAAGCGTTCGTCGCGGCGAAACCGCCAGCGAGGACGCCTGCAGCGACCAAAGCGCCTACCCTCATCTTCCTCATTCTACCTTCTCCCGTCTTCAATCACTTCTAGTAGTAGACGCGGTACTTGGCGTTCGCCGTATTGTCGGCCGCATCAAAAGCGATCCACGGCGGAACACCTACCAAGTGACTTCGCCGCTTGCCGGGAAAGTCCGTGATTCGTGGGTTGGCAACAATTGCGGTTTGCGAAACGACCGCGACGAATCCGACAATGTGGCGCAGGGGCAACTAGCCGGATTGTTGGGCAGATGCTCGAAAACTAGCCTAAATAGCTGTTTTTGAAGGCATTATTTTTGTGCGGGCCATGGAAGACGCACTGTGGGTTTTCCACGCATCAGGGAATTCATATGCACACAAATAAAAAGGCCGCCCGGCGAGGGCGGCCTTCAATTTCGATTTTGTGGCTTTGGCCGGGGATCAGAAGTTGATCAAAGCGCCCATGCCAACGTACTGGAAGTCTTTGTAGCCAATGCCGAGATCGTTGTTGTCGCTGTAATCGAGGTGACGGTACTTCACCCAGATCGACATGGCAGCCGAGTCGATTTCCTGGACAACGCCACCACCGATGACTTGCGTGCGATCGTGGGTTGCATCGAGGCCACCGAGCAGGTTCTCCGACTGGGAGAAGACGCCCGAGCCTTTGATGTTCTCGTATTCGCCGTACAGGATCGTGTGGCCAAGCGGCGTCCAGCGCTGGCGGATACCGCCCTTGCCGTACCACGTCTCCGACTGACCCGAGCCAGCGAAGTCATAGTCGTCGTGGCCATAAGCACCGTATGCGAACAGGCCCGTCGGGATGTGCTCGACATATGCGCCAGCCTGGAAGTAGCGCTGGGTCGCGTTATTCACGAAACCACCCGAGAAGCCGTTGAGGGCCTCGTCGGTGCTTTCAGCGTAAGACGCAACGCCCGCAACTTTGAAATCTGCCCATTCACCGGCGTAACGCGTGGTGATGGCCCAGATGTCGTCTTCACCCCACGATGCGGACACCGAGAAGCCGCCGAAGCTCGGCGAGTCGTAACGAACGACGTTGCGCGGAACGCCGAAGCAGTCACCCCAGGCGCCGCCTGCGCTCTGGCAGTAGTCGCCGCCCCAGTGGCCGAACAGAGCGCCGCTGTTGGTGCGGATGCCGAAGCTGTTGACGTCGAACGCCACCCAGTTGGCGGGGACGAGCGAGCCCGAACCGTCAACGAGGATTGCTGCGTTGTCAGCCGCGTCGGACTGCTTACCGACCGAGACCTTACCCAGCTGGTCGCTCTTGATGAACCAGAACGACTGCAGCGTCGAGACGCCGTTAGACGTGCCGGTCAGAGCGTTCTTGCCGTCAGGCTGGCTTTGGCTGGTCGTCAAGCTGTCGGAGCCGATGGCTTCGATGTGCAGAACGTAACCCGCTGTCCAGCCCGGCATGATCGTCGCCTGGCCGGTGAACTTCACGTGACTGCCGAGCGTTGAGCCGAGGTCTGTGACGTAGGCGTTCGACTCAGAGCCGTCGTCCCACCACATAACCTGCTGTCCAACCCAGCCCGACACGGTGAGCGAGACCTTGCGGTTGCCCTTGCGTGCCGTCGTCGCTTCCAATTCTGCGATGCGCTCCTCGAGGTCTGCGCAGCAGTTCCCCCCGAGATCAGCTGCCGATGCACTGCCGGTTGACAGGCTGCCCGCAATCAGGCCTGCCGCCGCCAGGGCACTCAGACTGTACTTGTTCATAGAACTACTCCCGTCTGCTTCGACTTGAGGAATGACAGGCAGGAGCGCCAGCGCCCGGCCCAACACTCTTCTTTCCGTGGTGTTATTTTACCCGTCCTCAAACCCGTCTTTGCGGCCAACGGGTTTCCCCCCGAATCACCGCTCAGGGTTATGTTTTAAGCAGATCTGATTCGGTCGGGGAATAGTGGACGGGCGTTCCGCTGTGGAATTGCGGGGATTTGTGACGGAAAAGTCACGAGCGTTGATGCTGCCACACGGCGGTCACGGGCCGACCTAAATTCGGACGAAGTGACTTCCTCGTCATGCCGGCGGGGAAGGAAAAATCACTGGTGATTCATGTGGTCGCCATGTGGATAAACGGCGTCCGCATGTCCATTCTTTGACCGATTTTGAGGACATCGTCGAGATGCAAAGGCCGAGATTATTACCAAAAGCGCCGACAGGTGTGTCACGACAACCATTTCCGGCTGGGTTGCCTAACTCGCGAGCACGAAGCGTTCATTGCGCTGGCCCTGGAAGGGATCGGTGCGTCTGAACGCGTGGCGAAATCAGTCCTGCATGGCGTCGAGCAAGCAGGCTGACGTCGATGAGCGCTTTGCCGTTTATCCACCCCAAAAAAGCGAGTCCAGCTTCGGCTGATCCGGCTGCGGGGACCTTTAAGCCCACCACCGCAGGGTCGTAAATCGGCGGAAGCGCGAACAACGCGATGTGGACAGTGACAAAAAAACTGTCTGAGGAAATCGACCTGCTTGCGGACCAGCAGGGACGTCGACCAGAGGGCTTTCCCGATGTAGGCATCCGCGTCTGACGTCTGGGACTGCCGTAGCCAAAGGCTGGGTATGAGCAACCTATGGCCGCAGACGGTTGACGAGGAAAATCCTTCGAGGGGATTTTATTGGTGGTTTTGCCCGGTAGAATGCAACGAATGGCGGGTTGCTAACTTCATAATTCGTTGACGAGAAAGTCACACGCCAACGTCTCGCGAGTGGAAAATCTGCCACAATCGGTGGATAGCAGTCGTGGACTGTTCGTCAGTGCTGTCTCGCGATAGCGTTGCGGCTGGAACGTGCGCGCCTCGAGGTTTGGCTGATATCGGAAATGACAGGAAAAATCGTCGATCGCCGGGTACTGCTTGAGAAGGCGGTCGCAGGAACTTTTGCCATGGGCCTCGCCAAGATGGCGTTGGCTGTAACGGATGCCTATGCGGATGGGGCGTCGCCGGCGCCACAACAGAGCCAGCAGGGGACGACCTTCGGAACGACGACGGTAAAAACCGAGGCCAAGCGGCTTTCGGACCAGCCGTTCGTCAAGCCGACGATGGATCTGCCGCCGCCGTTCAATAAGCTGAGCTACAGCCAGTACCGCGATATCCGCTTCCGGCCGGAGAAGGCGATCTGGAAAGGGGATCATCTCGATTTCCAGATCCAGCCGTTTGCCATGGGCTGGCTCTATGACGTTCCGGTCGATCTGTGGATCGTCGACGCCGGTAAGGCGGTTCGACTGGTTGCGGACAACAAGCTGTTTTCGTTTGGGCCGCTGATTGGTCCGGGCCCCGATGCGGCGCCGTTCGGATTTTCCGGGTTTCGTATCCACGGGCCGATCAACCGGTCCGACGCTTTCGATGAGTACACGGTCTTCCAAGGCGCGAGCTACTTCCGAGCCGTGGGCCGTGGGCAGGTCTACGGTGCATCGGCTCGCGGCCTGGCGCTCAATACCGCGCAGCCTGGCGGCGAAGAGTTCCCATTTTTCCGTAGCTTTTGGATTGAACGGCCGAAGCCGATCGCAACCGAACTGGTCATCCATGCGTTACTCGACAGTCAGTCGACGACCGGCGCCTACCGGTTTGCGATCTCGCCGGGAGAGACGACGGTTATGGATGTTGAGGCAACTTTGTATCCGCGTGTTGCCCTGAGCCATGTCGGGATTGGTCCGCTCACGAGCATGTTCTTCCATGGACAGTCGAGCCAGCGGCGGGTCGAAGACATTCGCCCCGCTGTTCACGACAGTGAAGGGCTCGCCATGATCAATGGTGGCGGCGAGCGGCTGTGGCGGCCGTTAAACAATCCGAAGACCCTGCAACTCAGCGCCTTCATGGACAAGGACCCGAAGGGCTTCGGGCTTTGGCAGCGCGACCGCGACTTCCACAACTACGAAGACCTCGAAAGTCATTTCGAGCGTCGGCCTTCGGTCTGGGTCGAGCCGGAAGGTCCGTGGGGGGAAGGGTTCGTCGAGCTTGTCGAGATCCCCATCGAAGATGAGATTCACGATAATATCGCCGCCTATTGGAAACCATCAAAGCAATTGGCAGCTGGCGGTCCGCATCTCTTTAACTACAAGATCTACTGGGGCAGGGATGTCCCGGAAGCCTGGGCCGGCGCCCGCGTCGTCAAGACGCGTGTGGGAAATGGCAAAAAGCCAGGCATCATTGTTTTCGTCATCGATCTGGCAGGACCGTCGGTCAAGGACGCGAAGGATCTGCCAGCCGTGGATTTGTCTGCGAGCGCTGGTCAAATTTCCAACATCAATGTCCAGCGAAATCCTGAAATCTCCGGCGTTCGTGTCTCGTTTAATCTGGCCACGGGCGACAATGAACTCATCGAACTTCGTTGCGTTCTGAAGGCAGGCGATCAACCCGTCTCGGAGACCTGGCTCTATCGATGGACAAAGCCGTAAACGAGAACTTCATAGGCGAGATGCCGGAAGTCACATCGTATTCCAAAACATCGCCCGACGCGGGACCGTGGCGGCATTTGCCGCCGACGGCGCCGCTCGATATGCCGACGCAGGATTTTTCCACGCCGGCGCACGCGAGCACTGAAGTTCGGCGGCGCGGATATTG
This sequence comes from Hyphomicrobium sp. MC1, assembly GCF_000253295.1. Classification (NCBI taxonomy): domain Bacteria; kingdom Pseudomonadati; phylum Pseudomonadota; class Alphaproteobacteria; order Hyphomicrobiales; family Hyphomicrobiaceae; genus Hyphomicrobium; species Hyphomicrobium sp. MC1. The sequence goes on from NC_015717.1 coordinate 1,828,835, forward strand.
GGTGCCGCGTACGGCGATCTTTGCTGGCGCTGCAGTGCTGACCGCCGCCTTTGGGCACGAGCTGTTCAGCATCCTGTCGTTCGTCGTCATCACGCCGGTCCAGTTTCTCTTTCTCATTCTGTCGACGATCGCGTTCGGATGGATCGCCATCGGCAGCCTGAGCGCGGCGTTGGGATTTCTGCCGCTGTTCATCGGCGAGCAGCCCGATACCATCGAGCCGCCGCCACCGTCGTCGCCACTGACCGGGCGCACGGCGTTACTGTTTCCGGTTTATCACGAAGACCCCGCGCGGATCGCGGGTGCGATCGAAGCGATGGTGCGTGAACTCGCAGACCTCGGCCGCAATGACAATTTCGACGTGTTTGTGCTTTCCGATACGCGTGGCGACGAGGATGGCGCGAAAGAGGCGGCCGTCTATCGGGCGCTTGCGCTCGAACTCGACGATATCGCGTCGGTTTACTATCGCCGCCGGATGAAGAACACGGCGCGCAAGGCTGGAAACATCTCCGACTGGGTCGAGCGTTTCGGGGCCTCTTATGAGTCTTTCATTATTCTCGATGGCGACAGCGTGATGTCGGGCGGCACGCTCGTTTCGCTGGCCGCTGCGATGGAAGGCGATCCCAAGGCAGGCCTCATTCAGACCGTCCCGCGTCTGGTTGGTGGTGAGACGCTTCTGCAGCGCCTGCAGCAATTCGCGTGCAACACCTACGGTCCGGCGGTAGCCGCGGGCATTGCGTTCTGGCATCGCGACCAGGGCAACTACTGGGGCCATAACGCGATCATTCGCACGGCGGCGTTTGCCTCGGCGGCTGGGCTGCCTGACCTTCCCGGGCGCAAGCCGTTCGGTGGTCACATCATGAGCCATGATTTCGTCGAGGCGGTTTTGCTGCAGCGCGCGGGCTATGGCGTGCACATGATGCCATCGCTCGAAGGGTCTTACGAAGGCATGCCGCCGAACATCATCGATGTGGTGGCGCGCGACCGGCGCTGGGCGCAGGGCAACCTCCAGCATCTGGCCATCGTTTCGCAGCCGGGGCTGACGCCGATGGGCCGCCTGCATCTCGGCATGGGGGCGGCTTCCTATCTGATTTCGGGCGTCTGGGCGATGTCGCTCATCGTCGGTGTCGTGCTGGCGCTGCAAGGCCAGCAGATGATTCCGAGCTACTTCCGCGACGACAAGACGTTGTTTCCAATCTGGCCGACGATCGATCCCGGCGCTGCGTTGCGTCTGTTCATGGGTACGATGGTCGTTGTTCTATTGCCTAAGGCCCTCGGCCTGCTGCTCGCCTGGAAGCAGATGCGCAAGGAGCGGAATTTCTTTGGCGCCATTCGGGTGACAATCGGGGTGCTGATCGAGACGGTCTATTCGATGCTCATCGCGCCGATCTTCATGGTGACGCAGACAGTCGGCGCCGCCGAAATCCTCGCCGGACGGGATTCCGGATGGAAGCCGCAGAAGCGCAACGATGGTGCGATCACGTTTGACGATGCGATGTGGTTTGCGCGCTGGCAGACGGCCATCGGCGGCATCGTCGGGGCCATCACATACACGGTTTCCCCGGCGCTTCTCGCCTGGATGTCGCCGGTGATCGGCGGGCTCATTCTGGCAGGACCGGTAAGCTGGCTGACGTCACGCCGTGCCGGTCCCATCGAGCGGTGGGCGCTGGCGACGAATGAAGACCGCAGGCCGCCGCCGGTTTTGGTCGATGCCGGGCACAGGTCGCGCGATTGGGAACGGAAGATGACGACGCCCGGCGCACTCAGTCCGCTGCCGGACGCTGCAGCGGCCTAGCGAGCCGTCCTCTCGCAGATGCTCTTGCCTAGCCTTCGGCCTGCTTGTCAGCGCCACGCAGCGAACGGACCAATTCGTTGAAGATCTCGCGCACGCGTAGGGGTTCGGAGTCGAGGTAGGGGAGCGGCCGGATCACCTCGACGGCAACTACGCCCAGGCGTGAGGTGAGCGCACCATTGAACGCGCCTTCGCCGAGACGCCGCGACAGTCGCCGCAGCACATCTTGTCCGACGAATTGGCCGAGCAAGTCATCCGTCATGGCGATGCCGCCGGTCGCGATGATGTGGCCGATGACGTTGCGTCCGAGGCGGAGGGCGCCAAGAAGACCCGGGCGTCCGCCATAAAGACTTGCGATCGCGCGGAACATGCGAACGTTCTCGACAAGCACGTAGCCCATCGCAATCCCCATGATGGGAGAAAGCGCGGTCACGGTTGCGACGCGTTTCGCGGATGCCAGGATGACCTTGCGGGCTTCGCCGTCGAGCGGACGCAGCAGCTCGCGATCCGATAGGCGAAGCAATTCGCCGGGCTCTAGAACATCGCCGGAATGGTCTTTGACCCGCGCCAAACCCCAGGAAAGATCGGGACGGCCGCGGTAATGGGCGAGCAAGGCAGAGACGGCTTTGCGTTCGGCCGCGACATCGGGCTTGGCGAGCGTCGCGCGGACGAGGGAACGCAGTTTTGCGAGGCGTGCAAGGCGGCGGAACCCGAGGAGTTCGCGCAGAACGATGCCGAGCAACGCCAGTCCAATAATGACCATGAGGCCGAAGGCGACCCAGCCGATCCAGTCCTGGCGTTCGAGCGCGATGGAAACGAAGCGCGTGAACCAGAGTCCTGCCGCAATCGATGCTAGCGCCGCCATTGCCGAAAGCATGACGCTGCCGAAGCGGAAGCCACGATTGATATCGTTGACCGACAAACGCCGCGCGGGAACGTCCGAACGCCGCGACGTCACGGCGCCGCCGTCGCGAATGTCGTCGGCGGTGAAGTCCGTATCTTCGGTGATGTCGTCTGCCTTGAAGACACGGGGTTTTCGCGGCGGCGGAGCGTTGTCCTCGAAGCTCATGAGAGATAGTCCGAGATCAGGAAATCGAGTGCGCGGTCCAACCGGATATGCGGGAATGCGGCTGGTTTGCCGTCGGGCAGTGTATCGATGAGCTTCGGCGGTGCGAAGCGGACGAGTTCAAGAGAGGCCGATTTTGCGTGGCGCGCCGCGTTCAGCGCAGCGGCCGGGTCGGCGGGAAGGTCGCCCGGAAAGATTGCGGCTTCGGCCGTTCCGTCGAACGTCACGGTGCCGATGCGTTCGCCTTTGATCGGTGTGCCGCGCAGACAGGGTAGGCTTTCGCCGCCTTGCTTGGCGGTTGCTTCGCGGGTGGCGCGCAGGGCTGACAACGCAAGCGCATGAACGCCCGCACCTTCGGTCTGGGCGCGCTTCACTGCTTCGTCGACGATTTCTTTCAGGATGGCTTCGAGCCGGTCGTGACTGGAGGCGGGCAGGTGGTCGGCCTTTGTCGCCGCGAACAGGACGCGGTCGATACGCCGTCCGAGGAACATCGAAAGCCACGAGTTGGCGCCTGGGCGGAACGCGCGCAAAATATCGGTCATAGCGCGTTCGAGATCGCCGACGGCGTCGGCTCCGCGATGCAGCGCTGTCAGCACATCGACCAGCACGATCTGGCGGTCGAGCCGGGCGAAGTGATCATTGAAGAACGGTTTGACGACAGATGATTTATAGCTCTCGAAGCGGCGCATCATCATCGCGGCGAGAGAGCCACGGGGCGGGCGTTCTTCAGACGTCAGCGGCATCGGAAAGAACGTCAGCAGGGGTGAGCCGTCGAGTTCGCCCGGCAGCAGGAAGCGGCCGGGGGCGAGTGTCGATTGGGCGCCGCTGTCGCGCATGGCGCGCAGGTAAGCCGTGAAGAGCTTTGCGCCGGTGATGGCGATCTGCTCGTCTTCGGCGGCGGCCGGATCGGTGCCGGCGAGAAAATCCAGAAACGGCTTGGCATACTCGGCGCGCGACGGCGAACGCGCGAGTGCCAGGGCACCAGCCGAGAAAGCGCGGAAGTCCTGCTCCAGCATCGGCAGGTCGATCAGCCATTCGCCGGGGTAATCGACGATATCGACGTGCAGCTTCGAATATCCGGCGAGGCGCTTAAGAGCGTAAGCCGAGCGGTATTCGATGGTGACGCGCAACTCCGAGATGCGCCTGGTGCTTTCGGGCCAGCGCGGCGGTGTTGCGAGCAGGTCCGCCAGATGCGCCTCATAGTCGAAGCGCGGAATGCTGTCGTCGGGCTGGGGTTCGAGGTAGGCGCGGACGATGCGGTGCTCGGCGTCGGCGGCGAAAAAGGGCAGGCGGCCGCCGCTGACGAGATTACGGACGAGCGCCGTAATGAAGACCGTCTTGCCGGCGCGGGACAGGCCCGTCACGCCGAGCCGGATCGACGGCGTCAGGTAATCGGTCAGGCGCGCCTGCGCATCTTTGATGAGAGAATATGAGATATCAGCCAAGAGGTGCCGCGTGTCGCCAATGAAAAAGGGGCCCGGAAAGGCCCCCCTTTAAGTGGCGTAACTTGCAGGTCGCGACAAGACGTTTCGGGCGCCTGTCTTGCGCCATATCAAGTGCTGCGGCTCAACCGTAGAAAAAGACGATAACGCCTGCAGCCATTACCGCGACGGCCATCAGCATGATGGCGCCTGAACGCAGAAATTCGGACACGGCCTTTCTCCTTTGCCAAGTCCCCCACAACCAGTGTTGGAAGGACCATAGGCTCAAAGGTTTGAATAAGCCCTGACGCGTAGGTTCAGGCGGCGTTCATGGAAGGAAACCGGCGGTTCAGGAGGGAAGTCAGGCGTCGTGGGCCTTGCGCACTTCGAATATTTCCATGATCCGGCAGCCGCGATGGGGGCCGTCGACCACGAACGTCCATTTGCCCTCGGTGAAGGTGTCGCACATCTTGACGCCCTTCACCAGAATCCAGTGGCCTTCCTTACCCTTGTGAATGGCCAAAATGTAATAGGCCCAGGCACTTCTGGGTTTTTGCATCCACGTCCAGAACGTCGGCCGTTCTTTCCTGGCGCGGTGCATGTGGCTTTCTTTCAGCTCCATGCGGTAACCGAAATAGGCGAGCGCGGCTTCGACCTCGTCGGAATAGGTTCCGCGCACGACCGGCTTGCGGTGCGGAGGCAACTCGCGACCTTCGCGAATAACATCTTCGATCTTCGAAATGCCGTAGCCGGTGATCGCGGAGAGCACATACGGACCGCAAAAGGCCACGCGGCCGGTGTCGTTATTTGCCGCGCCGAGACTCGACGACGGTGAGCCGGTTGAAAAGCGATCGGTCATGGGGAAAATGCCCTATACAAGCAACGACGGGATGCTCGACCGATACGGTTAAGCAAACGTTAACGACAGGAGCCCGATCCACACCCATGGCAGACCGCGTCAACGTCTCGTTCTTTCAGGAATTGATGGCCACAGTTGCCGAGCAGGGGCGGGCGCTGCTGCCGAAAGCGCTGTTCCGCGACAGCGCCGGTGAATCGATCGAGGTTCTGTCGCGGGCGCTGATGTCGGGACGGGGCGAAGCCTCAGGCGTTGCAATCGCGCGGCAGCTCCTCAATCAGCTCAAAAAGGCGAGCAGCGAAGAGCGGCTGGCGTTCTATCATTTTCTCGCCGAGGACCTGCAACCTGACGCCGCCGACGTCGCCGAAGCGGCGCGGAATTACCTCGACAACCCATCGGAGAAAACGCTCGGGCGGCTGCAGAGAGCCTCCTACAGCCCGAGACTGGAATTTTTCCGGCGGCTCAACCTGGCGCCGGGAGCAACGGCTGAAATTGTGGCGCTGCGGGCTGACCTTGTTCGTCATATCAAGTCGGACGAGGGGCTGGCTGCCGTTGATCGCGATCTCGAACGACTGCTCGGCTCATGGTTCAACCGCGGCTTTCTCGTGCTTCGCCGCATCGACTGGCAAACGCCCGCGGCGATCCTGGAAAAGATCATTCAATACGAAGCGGTGCACGAAATTCGCGGCTGGGATGACTTGCGCCGCCGTCTCGATCCGAAGGACCGGCGTTGCTTTGCGTTCTTTCATCCGGCGCTGGTCGATGAGCCGCTGATCTTCGTCGAAGTCGCGCTGATGCGCGATACGCCCGATGCGATCTCGACCGTGCTCGACGGCCGTTCAACCGACGATGATGCGCCACCGACGACGGCGGTGTTCTATTCGATCTCAAACTGCCAGGAGGGCCTCAAAGGCGTCTCGTTCGGCAACTTCCTTCTGAAGCAGGTGGTCGAAGACCTGGCGAGGGATGTTTCGACATTGAAGACGTTCGTGACGCTATCGCCGGCGCCGAGTTTCGCGCGTTGGGTCGATCGTGCGCTGGCAAGCGGCAGCGACGTGCCGGTCAGCGCCGAGGACCGCAAGGCGCTCACGCGCCTGCGCGATCCGCGCTGGGTCGAGGATGCCGTCAAGGATGCACCCGGCACGGACGAACTGAAGTCGGCGCTGATGGGGCTTGCCGCCTATTATTATCTCTCTGCGCGCTCGAGCGATGAACGCCCCGTCGATCAGGTTGCGCGCTTTCATCTCGGAAACGGCGCGCGGCTCGAACGGCTGAACTGGCTGGGCGATACATCCGAAAAGGGGCTGCGTGAGGCGCACGGCCTGATGGTCAACTATCGCTACGATCTTGCAGAGATCGAGCGCAATCACGAGGCATATGCAGATCAGGGAACGGTCGCTGCCTCACGCGCCGTTCGCGGGCTTCTGCGGCCGCTGGCGAAGACAAAAGGCCTTGCTGCAATGCCAGAACTACTGGCGCTGCCCGGTGTTTCGAAGACGAAGCGTGTTCGCGGCGAGGAACCGCAATCCTAGTCGCACGGCGCGGCCGGGGCCGCCAAGGAGGCCCTTGTAAAGGCTATTTCCCCGTGCAGTATGGGTGCAAAGTATTGCGCTCTGCGCTGATATTCGGCTGCCGGATCGTAATGCAATTGTCATGATGAAGGTCCGCGATGCGCTACGATCAAAACGACCGGGAAAGCAGCAATATCGAGGACCGTCGCGGTCAAGACGGCGGCGGTGGCGGTTTTCAGTTTCCGGGCGGCAATGGCATTCAAATTCCGATCGGCCGCGGTGGGTTCAGCATCACGACGCTGCTGATCATCGGTGCGGTGATGCTGTTCTTCGGCATCAACCCGCTCGACGTTCTGCTTGGACCGAATAGCCAGATTCAGATGCCGCGACTGCCGCAGACGACAGAGCGGCCCGATCGTTCGCCGTCGAACATTCCGGGTTTACCGGGATCGCAGTCGAAGACAGCCAACAACGACGATGCCGAGAAGGAGTTTATCGGCAAGGTTCTGGCCGATACCGAGGATGTCTGGACGTCGGTGTTCAAGAGCTTCGGCCGCAATTATCCCGATCCCAAGCTGGTCATTTATAATGGTGCCACGCGCACGCAGTGTGGCGTCGGCCAGACGGCGATGGGACCGTTCTATTGCCCGCTCGATCAGAAGGTCTACATCGACCTTGCGTTCTATGATGAGCTGAAGCGCCGCTTCAACGTGGCCGGAGATTTTGCGCAGGCTTACGTCATCGCGCACGAGGTTGGTCACCACGTCCAGAACCAGCTCGGCATTTTGCAGAAGGTGCAGGAGCTGAAGGAGCGCGCAGGCGACGAAGCGACGGCCAACCAGATTCAGGTTCGGACCGAACTGCAAGCGGACTGCCTGGCCGGTGTGTGGGCCAATCTCAACGATCAGATGAAGAAGCGATTACAGCCGGGCGACGTCGAAGAGGCGCTCAACGCTGCGTCTCAGATCGGTGATGATATGATCCAGAAACGGATGACGGGTCGCGTCGTGCCCGATGCATTCACGCACGGCACGGCAGCACAGCGCGTCCACTGGTTCAAAGCCGGTCTGGAGTCGGGTCGCATGGATGCGTGCGATACGTTCAACACGGCCAGCCCGTAACTCGCCGAGCGCATGAAAAAGGGCCGTCCCGGACGGCCCCTTTTTTTGTGTGCGGGCAACCAAATAGAGAAAGCCCGCCGCTTTCTTGTAGACGAGTTTTAGAGCACGTTGCCGCGATAATCGCTGACCTTGCAGCTGATCGATTGTGCCAGAAGCTCTTTGCAGAGCTTACGTGCTTCAGCCTTCGACTTTACCGGTCCGGCAATCAAACCGTAATTCGGATTGCCCGCGGTACCAACGTCGGCATAGCGGGCTTTCAATTGGCTGAGCTGCTCGGGGTGAATTTGCGACAGAGCTCCCCAAGTGATCCGTAGACCGTCGATCGAAGGATCGGTTGCGATCTGGATGCCGTAGGGGTGCGGTGCCGGTTTCACGACGGCCGGACCGAACGAAATCGGCTTGTTTGCGGACTTCTTATCAACGCTGCCGGTTTCGATCGGCGCGCCGACGCGTGGCGTCGAGTTGATGATCTTCGGCGGAGCAGGGCCGCCATCTGCGTCATCGACCGGGGCGGCGTCCGTGCCTGTGGGCTGGTCGGCCGATGCGGTGGTCGTGACAGCCGGCGCCTGGGCAACGCGGATCTTGTCGTCAAGCGCTGCCACTTGCGAACTCAGTTGCTCGGTGTGGGTCGCTTGCGTCGCGACATCGGCTTTGACCATCGAAATATCGCTTTCGATCTTGCTCAGCGACGCTTTCAGGGTCTCGACGTCCGCGGAGACCTTCATGACGGTCGTCTCGGCTGCGTGCTGACGGCCATGCGACAGATCGGGAAGGAGCTGCGGCGCAAAAAAAGCGATGCCAAGATATCCGAGGCCTGCAACACCGAGTACGGCCCAAGCGGCCGAATAGGGCGAAGCGTTGGCTTTCGGGCGCATCGGCTTATCGGTTGCGGGCTTCGTCATGGCGTGTGTCGTCCTACTGCCTTGCGGGTGCTCCGTGTGGCCGGAGCTTCCCCGAATCATTTTCACTACGTGGATGAGGTTGGTTCGGCCTTGCGGCTGCCGCAATGGCATGGCGGGGGAAACATGCGCGAAGCTGTGGACGAAGGCCGAGATGCTGCAGATCGGCTATCCGTCAGTAAAACCACGGCAAAGCGGCTGTGGCGGCATTTGGTCAAGCCATCTTTCCAAGGCGACTGAAGCGGTTGCGGATGCAGGCCTTGCAGCGCATGGAGGGCAGGCGGTATGGCAGGAGCGGGCTGTGCGCGCGGGCATCTTGGCGTTCGCGTTCAGACCCAGGCTGTAGTTGAAACGCAAGGTCATCCATGAGTCCCCGGCCCTGTCTCTATGTCGTGCTTGCCGCTGGCAAGGGCACACGGATGAAGTCGTCGCTGCCAAAGGTGCTTCACAAGATTGCCGGGCAGTCGATGTTGGCGCACGTTCTTGGAACGGCGTCCTCGACCGGCGGCAGATTTGCTGTCGTGGTAGCTCTCGGTGCTGAGGCCGTTGCTGCAGAAGCGAAACGGCTCGTCCCGGATGTTCAGATATTCGAGCAGGCGAACCAACGCGGGACGGCGGATGCTGTGCTGGCGGCCAAACCTGCGTTTCTGGATAGCAAAGGCCTCGACGTTATCGTGCTGTTTGCCGATACGCCGCTCGTCCGGCCGGAAGTGATCGCCGAGATGCGCGATGCTCTGGATGGTGGTGCTGGGATTTCGGTGCTGGGCTTTCGACCGAAGGACCCCACGGGCTACGGCCGGTTGCTGCTCGACGATACTGGCGCATTGACAGCGATCCGTGAGGAGAAGGACGCGAGCGATGCGGAGCGAAATATCGATCTCTGCAACTCAGGTGTCATGGCCTTTCGAGTGCCGGATCTTGCCGGTCTGCTGGCGCGCATCGGCTGCGACAATGCGAAGGGCGAATTCTATCTCACAGACGCCGTGGCGGTCGGTCGCGAGGCCGGTGTGCGTGCGACGGTTGTCGTATGCGACGAGCACGATGTCGTTGGCGTCAATAGCCGAGAGCAACTCGCGCAGGCTGAAGCGATATGGCAGCGGCGTATGCGTTCGAAGTTCATGCGCGACGGCGTGACGATGATTGCGCCGGAGACGGTTTGGCTGAGTTTCGACACCAGGATCGCGGGCGACGTCAGGATTGAGCCGAATGTCATATTTGGGCCAGGCGTCACTGTCGAAGAAGGTGCCGAAATACTGGGGTTTTGCCATGTCGAAGGGGCAGTCGTCGGCAAGGGTGCCAGACTTGGCCCATTCGCACGGCTGAGGCCGGGAGCACGTCTCGGTGAGAATGTTCACATCGGCAATTTCGTCGAGGTCAAGAATGTGACGCTCGGGGCAGGAGCCAAAGCAAATCATCTCTCTTATCTGGGCGATGGTAGCGTCGGCGCGGGGGCGAACATCGGCGCAGGCACGATCTTCTGCAACTACGATGGCTTTAACAAGCAGCTGACGGAGATCGGAGAGGAAGCGTTCGTTGGGTCGAATTCGTCGCTTGTGGCGCCGGTAAAGATCGGGAAGGGCGCCTACATCGGTTCAGGAAGTGTCATCACCAAGGATGTCAGCCCCGGCGCGCTGGCGCTGGAGCGGAACGTGCAGGAGGAGCGACCGGGGTGGGCAGAGAAATTCCGCATCATGATGTCCCGTCGCAAAGCAGCGCAAAAAAAGTAACTGTTAACCAGTTTCGGAATTTGCGTGCGTTCGTCAGGTGCGACGCTTTGAAATATACTGTGATTTGAGAACGTCCTTAACCGGCTTCATCGTCGGATACGGGGAAGCGCATTCGGGGGACCGGTCCAATGTGTGGGATCGTCGGAATTCTCGGGAAATCGTCGGTTTCGACCAATCTGGTCGATGCCCTGCGGCGGCTCGAATACCGTGGATATGATTCGGCCGGCATCGCGACGGTCGAAGGCACAGGTATTGAGCGCCGGCGTGCCGAGGGCAAACTTCGCAATCTCGAAAAGCGGCTGATCTCTGAGCCGTTGGGGGGTCGCACAGGCATTGGCCATACGCGCTGGGCGACGCATGGACGTCCGACGGAGCGCAATGCGCATCCGCACATGACGGGCAAAGTGTCTGTCGTCCATAACGGCATCATCGAGAATTTCCGCGAGCTGCGGACGCAGCTTGAGGCGAAGGGCCACAAGTTCGAGACCGACACGGACACCGAAGCCGTCGTTCATCTCATCACGGAAGAGATGGATCGAGGTGCGAAGCCCATCGAGGCCGTCCGCAATGCTTTGCAGCATTTGCAGGGGGCTTTTGCGCTCGGCATCATTTTCGCGGGCGAAGAGGATCTGATGATCGCGGCGCGAAAGGGTTCGCCGCTCGCAATCGGGCACGGTTCCGGCGAAATGTATCTCGGTTCGGACGCCATCGCCCTTGCACCGTTCACGGATGCAATCACTTATCTTGAGGAAGGCGACTGGGCTGTTCTGCGCCGTTCGGGCGCCGAGATCTTCAATATCGACGGTGTCCGCGTTGAGCGGCCGCTCGTCAAAGCCGTTGCGAGTTCTCTGTTGATCGACAAGGGCAACTATCGCCATTTCATGGCGAAGGAAATTCACGAGCAGCCGGAGGTGATTTCGCACACGCTGGCGAATTACCTCGACATGACGGCTGGGCGCGTTCGTTTTCCCGATCTCGGCGTCGATCTATCGACGATCAGCCGGGTTACGATCTCGGCGTGCGGCACGGCCTATTATGCCGGGCTCGTCGCAAAATACTGGATCGAGCGGTTCGCGCGCGTCCCGGTCGATATCGATGTCGCGTCCGAAATGCGTTATCGCGAGGCGCCGCTGCCGGAAAACGGCCTGGCGGTCTTCGTTTCTCAATCCGGCGAGACGGCTGATACGCTCGCGACGCTTCGGTACGCGAAGGCCAATGGCCAACGTATTGCGTCCATCGTGAACGTCCGGACGTCGACGATCGCGCGCGAATCACATGCCGCGTTGCCGACGCTGGCAGGGCCGGAAATCGGGGTTGCGTCGACAAAAGCGTTCACTTGCCAGCTTTCGGTTCTGGCTTGTCTCGCAATTGCGATCGCCCGGGCGCGGAACACGATCACGGCTGAGCAGGAGGCATCTCTCATCAAATCTTTGATGGAAGTGCCCCGGCATGTGGCGTCCATTCTGAGGAGCGATGAGGCCTACCTGGCCGTCGCTCACGAACTGGCAAAAGCGGACGATGTGCTGTACCTGGGGCGTGGGTCGAGCTTCCCCATCGCCCTCGAAGGCGCGTTGAAACTCAAGGAAATTTCTTACATCCACGCCGAGGGCTACGCCGCTGGTGAGCTGAAGCACGGTCCCATCGCGCTGATCGACGAAAGCGTGCCGGTCGTCGTGGTGGCACCGGAGGACGAACTGTTCGAAAAAACGGTTTCGAACCTTCAGGAGGTTGCGGCGCGGGGCGGGCAGGTCGTCCTGATTTCGGATGCCGATCCGGATAAGGCCGGATGTAAACTTGCCGGGCATATCCCGATGCCAAAGGTTGACCCATTTGTCGCGCCAATGATCTATGCTGTTCCTACTCAGCTCATCGCCTATCAGACGGCGGTGCTGATGGGGACCGACGTTGACCAACCCAGGAATCTGGCGAAGTCAGTTACGGTGGAGTAGCCCAAAGCCGGCGCATTGGGGGTGGGGGCCCTTAATTCGCCTCGTTCCGCTGGTTCAATTATCAGCGCGAAGGGAGGGTTACGCCACTTCAGAACGTGACCATTGGGGAAGGTACGGGAGATGACGCAATTCCAAGTGCTCGCGCGCCAGGCGGCGCTCGCTGCTACTGTGGCGTGCGTATTTGCAAGCACCCTTGCGGTTTGGCCGTCTATCGGCGAGGCGCGTAAGGCAAAAGCAGCGAGCGGGCCTGCAGGTCCGTCGGCGCAAGGTCCGCAGGCTGGTGCGGGTGGCGATGCCGCTCAGAAGGCTGCCGAGACCGAAGCGGCCAAAAAAGCCTATGATGCCGGCCTCAAGGCTTATGCCGCCGGGAAATTCAAGCCGTCGATCGAACAGCTATCGGTGGCGATTAAATCCGGCAAGCTGTCGTCGCCGGAATTGGCCAAGGCAATGTTCACACGCGGCCGGGCCTACAAAAAGGACAATCAAGCAGGTCTGGCGATTTCCGATCTCACAAGCGCGATCTGGCTGAAAAACGGATTGAGCCCCGATGAGCAGAAGTCGGCGATGGCCGAGCGGTCAGAGGCCTACAGCATGGCCGGCCTTTCGGATACCGGCAGCCGACCCGACCAGCGCGTTATCGGCACACCTGCCGTCGCTTCAGCACCGGCGTCGAATGTGACTGCGAATGCAGCGCCAGGACCGAACGCCGGTTCCGCAGGGCTGTCGGCCGCGGCCGTCGCCGAGGCCGCCAATGCCCAGAAGGCAGCCGCCAATACGGACGCGGCGTCGGCTGAGAGCACACCTTCGCCCGTCAACGGCGAAACGACACTTCAGTCTGCAGCTGCTGGCAATATCGCCGGGACCCCGGCAAAGCCTGCGTCATCGGGCATTGCGGGCTTCTTCGGCTGGGGACAGTCGTCCGCGCCGCAGTCACAACCGGAGCCCGCGCCTGTCGCAGCAGCGCCAAGCACAGGATCGTCATTCACTCAGACGGTCACCGCCATTCCGGGCAATGTGTCCGGTTTCTTCTCAAACATATTCAGCGGCGGCGGCTCGTCAACGCCAGCGCCAGCGCCCGCAGCACCGCCACCGGCTGGCGTGACGACGGCATCGACCGTTGCGGTTGCGCCCGAGACATCAAGCTGGAGCAGTGCGACGACTGTTGCAAACCACGGCCAACATGACGTGATCCGCGCCGAGAAGGCATCCTATTCGCGAGAAGCGCAACCTGTTGCTCCTGTCGTGACGAAGGGCAAGTTCAAGATCCATATCGCGGCGCTGCGCTCGAAGGCTCAGGCCGATGCGTTGGCTCAGAAGCTCATGGCGGAGCACGGCGCGGAGCTTGGCAATCATCGGCCGGTCGTCGATTCCGCAGTGATTGGCAGCATGGGCACCTTCTATCGGGTCCGTATCGGCGGCTATGCTTCGCAAGCCGAGCCGCGAAGCCTCTGCAACAAACTCAGAAGCAGTGGCCTTGACTGTCTGGTCGTGACAAACTGAGGGATGCCCGTCCCTCCGTCGGGTTTGATGCTCGAGTAGGAGAGAATGGTTCCTCCCCCGGTTGATCCTGAGCACGATGTCCGTCGCGTGATGGGCGTTACGCCGTCCGACGCGCAATTGACAGCGGGCCTCAAGCGCCTTGCGAGCGACAGCGGAAAAACAGGCTGGCGGCTCGGCTCGCGTTTTCGCAACGCGTTCCTGACGGGCCTCGTCATCGTCGGCCCCGTCACCATTACGCTTTGGCTGATGTGGGGCGTGATCCATTGGATCGACGCCTGGATCAAGCCGCTCTTGCCGACTTGGTTCAATCCCGACACCTATTTGCCATTTCCGGTTCCGGGCTTCGGGCTGGTCATCGCCGTTTTCGGTTTGACACTCATCGGCGCGCTCGCTGCAAACCTTCTCGGCCGTGCGCTGGTGTCTTCCGGCGAACTGATGATGTCGCGCACGCCGATCGTCCGTAACGTTTACGGCGCGCTTAAGCAGATCTTTGAGAGCGTGATCTCGACGACGGGTCCGAGCCAAAGCTTTCAGAAGGTGGGGATGATCGAATTCCCCTCGAAGGAGATCTGGAGCCTCGTGTTCGTGACGGGCGAGACGACCGGCGAGATCAAGGACGTGCAACCCGGCGGTGAGGGCGATCTGTTGACCGTCTTCATGCCGACCGGCATCGTGCCGCCGACGGGCTTCATCTGTTTTGTGCCGCGCTCGAACGTGGTGTTCCTGAACATGACGGTCGAGGAAGCGGCCAAGATCATTCTATCGGGCGGCATCGTCATGCCGAATACCGAGCAGGAAAAGCTCAAGCTTCTTGCTGAGGCTGCCGCGAAGAAAAAATCACGCTTCCGGCGCGGTGGCGACAAGCCGGCTGCTTAGATATCCGATTAACCCTCCCCCTTGCGGGGAGGGTGGCGCAAAGCGCCGGGTGGGGGGCTGCGATCAAGAGCCGATAGCCCCCACCCCTAACCCCTCCCCGCAAGGGGGAGGGGAATTTTGATGACGATCTTGAACGTTCGGACGCGGTGAGCGCTTGGGTGTCTTCGGCCGATCTAGGCAGCACGAAACAGTCGGACGGCTTCGTCGCATTCGAAGAGGTAGAGCAGCGTGCGCAGCGCTTGGCCACGCGGCGAGACGAGGTTCGGGTCTTTTTCGAGTATCAGCACCGCGTCGTCGCGTGCCGCTTCGAGGAGGGCATCGCGTCCTGGAACATCGGCGATACGGAATCCCGGGTCACCGCTTTGGCGCGCACCGAGAATTTCGCCGCCGCCGCGCAGCTCCAAATCCTTTTCCGCGATTTTGAAACCGTCTTCGGTTTCTTCCATCATCTTGAGGCGTGCTTCGGCGGTCTCGCCGAGCGGCGATTTATAAAGCAGCATGCAGAAGGATTCCCGCGCACCGCGGCCGACGCGTCCGCGCAACTGGTGCAACTGGGCGAGGCCGAAGCGCTCGGCATGCTCGATCACCATGATGTTGGCGTTCGGCACGTTGACGCCGACTTCGATAACGGTAGTTGCGACGAGAATTTTGAGCCGGTTCGCGGCGAACGCGGCCATCGTCTCGTCTTTCTCTTTTCCGCTCATGCCGCCGTGGAGCAAGCCCACCGTGTCGCCGAAGAGTTGGCGGAGATAGGCATAGCGTTCTTCCGCTGCGGCGAGATCGGTCAGCTCGGAGCTTTCGATCAGCGGGCAGACCCAATAGACCTGCGCGCCTTCCTCAAGCTGTACGCGGATGCGGTCGATCAGACGTTCGAGCAGTTCGAGCGGCGCGGCCTTGGTGACGACGGGTTTGCGTCCGGCAGGCTTCTCGGTGAGCTTCGAGACGTCGAGGTCGCCGTAATGGGTCATCAACAGTGTGCGCGGAATGGGCGTGGCGGTCATGACGAGGACGTTGGTGTCGCCATTCGTGCCTTTCGACTGCAAAGCCATGCGCTGGTGGACGCCGAAGCGATGCTGCTCGTCGATGACGGCAACCGCGAGATCCTTGAAGATCACATCGGATTGAAACAGCGCGTGCGTGCCGACGAGAATGTCAATCTCGCCCGATGCCAAGCGCGAGATGACCGCGTCGCGGGCTTTGCCCTTTTCGCGGCCAGTGAGAAGCGCAAGGCGCAGCCCGGCGGCGTCAGCGAGCGGCGCGATGGTGTCGATATGCTGACGGGCGAGAACTTCCGTCGGCGCCATCATCGCAGCCTGGGCGCCCGCTTCCACTGCGACCGCCATCGTCATCAGCGCAACGACGGTTTTGCCGGAGCCGACGTCACCCTGCAGCAGACGCAGCATGCGGTGGGAAGCTGCGAGGTCAGCCGAAATTTCTTCAAGCGCGTTCTTCTGTGACCCGGTCAGCGAGAAGGGAAGCGCGGCGGCGATTTTGGCGCGGATTTCGCCGTTGCCCGACAACCGGCGTCCGCGCTCGGTCTTCAGGTTGCGGCGGACGAGTGCGAAGGCGAGCTGTCCGGCCAGAAGCTCGTCGAAGGCGAGGCGCTGCCATGGTGCTGCGCCGCTCGAAACATCCTGCGCATCGCCGGGGCGATGGACGCGGGAGATTGCGTCCCTGAAGTTCGGCCAGTCGCGCGCCTTCAGCCAATGGGCCTCTTGCCATTCGGGAAATTCGGGGACGCGATCGACGGCCTGACGTGCGGCTTTCAACGCGATCTTTCCGGAGAGGCCGGCGGTGAGCGGATAGACAGGCTCCAGCATCGGCATCTCGTCGCGGGCTTCCGGCGAGACGATGTAATCGGGATGGGACATCTGTAGGTTTTCGCCGTAGCGTTCGATACGTCCGGAGACGAAACGGATTTCGCCGACGGGAAGCTGGCGCTCGATGAACTTGTGCTCGGCGTGGAAGAACACCAGATCGATGCGACCGGTCTCGTCCTCGCAGGTCACTTTGTAGGGCGCCTTGGTGTTTCCGCGCGGCGACGGCTTATGTTTCAGCACGCGGAGTTCCAGGGTGACGATGGTGCCGGGGATGGCCTCCGTCAGGCGCGGCTGGCTGCGGCGGTCGATGACGCCGGTCGGCATGTGCCACAGTACGTCGATGACCCTGGGTTCGCTGATGCCGGGGGGCAGGGCCAGGCACTTCTTCAGCAGCAGGATCAGGCGGGGGCCGATGCCGCCGAGCGTCTGTGCCGATGCGAAAAGCGGGTTCAGGAGGGCTGGTCGCATCGTCGAAAGGGGCCTGCGGTTGTTCGAATTCGCGGCCGCGCCCTAAGGTCGCGGCAATAAGCATCGTCCGCCGCGCTAGGCGAGCCAAGCTGCGGGCGCTATACGAGCCCTTCGCGAATGACGCACCGTGACGGCCGGCCGGCACTCCGTCAAGCTGCCGGCAGCGCTTTATACCATTGCCATGCAACCTGAGCTGCATATGACCGACGAACTTGAAACGCGCAGGCGGCGGGCGTCGTACCGCGCGCATCACCGCGGCACGAAGGAAATGGACGTCCTTGTCGGACGTTATGCCGATGACCGGCTGCCGGGCTATTCTGGCGACGAGATCGCGCGCTTCGAGCGGTTTCTGACTATTCCCGATCCGGCGCTGCAGCAATGGATCTTCTCGGGCGAGGGTTTTGCGGGCATCGAGTTCGAAGATCTTGTGAATGACATTCGCGCCTTTCATGGCCTGAGCGCCGCGGCGAGCTAAGACGAGTTGATGACGACAGACGTTCAAAATTCACGCGCAATCTTTTCAGGCGTTCCGGAAGGCTTCGACGGCCGCGTCATCGCGGACGTGACGAAGGCCGCGCGCTCGGGCGATCTGCCGGGCATTCATCTGCACGTGGCGCGCGACGACCGGCGGCTCGACGAGCTGCAGGCGGCGGTGGCGTTCTTCGCGCCCGACGTTGCAATCGTGCCGTTTCCGTCGTGGGATACGGTGCCCTACGACCGCACGAGCCCCAATCCGGAGATCGTCTCGAAGCGCATCACGGCGCTCGGCAAGCTCGCGGTTGGGGGCCGCAAAAAGCCGACGCTGGTGCTGACGACCGTCAATTCGATTTTGCAGCGTGTACCGCCGCGCAGCTTCATTCGCGGCGCGGTGAAGACGATTGCGCCGGGGCAGCGGCTCGATCCGGCCGATCTGATCCGGCGGCTGGAGTCCTACGGTTACGACCGTTCGAGCACGGTGATGGAGCCCGGCGAATACGCGCAACGTGGCGGCATCGTCGATCTTTATCCGCCGGGACGCAGCCTGCCGATCCGGCTCGATTTCTTCGGCGACCAGCTGGAGACCATCAAGGCGTTCGATCCCGAGACGCAGCGCTCGCAGAAGCCGGTGCCGAAATTCTCGCTGATGCCGGTCAGCGAAGTGGCGTTCGGCGAAGCGGCGACGGCGCTGTTCCGCACGCGCTACGTCGCGCTGTTCGGCGGCAACACGGGCGACGATCCGCTGTACGAAGCGGTCAGCAGCGGGCGCCGCTATGTCGGCCAGGAGCACTGGCTGCCCCTGTTTCATCCGAACCTCGAGACGCTGTTTGATTACCTCCCGGGTGTCGGCATCAGTTTCGATCATCTGGCCGATGAAGCGGTGCAGCGGCGCTTCGAACAGATCCGTGAGCACTATGAAGCGCGCGTCGACTCGCTCGAAGGCCAGCGTTTCGGCGCGCCGCCGTACAAGCCGGTGCCGCCCGATCAAATGTTCCTCGACGGCAAGGACTGGAAGGCGGCGCTCGATGCGCGCACCGTTTCGCGCCTGACGCCGTTCGACGATCCGGGCACGACGAACGTCTATCAGATGCACGGCAAGCGCGGGCGCACGTTCGCGGCCGAGCGCGCCAATCCGGACGCGAACGTCTTCGATGCGGCGGTCGGGCATATCCGGCGCGTTCAAGGCGACAACCGGCGCGTCATCCTTGCATGCTGGACGCCGGGCGCGCGCGAACGGCTCATCACTCTGCTTGAAGATCATGGCCTGAAGGACACCGTGAAGGTCGACGACTTCGCTGGCGTGCAGGCGATGCGCCCCAAGGAGACGGCGTTCGCGGTGTTCGGCATTGAGGAAGGCTTCGAGACGCCGGACTTTGCCGTCATCGCCGAGCAGGACATTCTGGGCGACCGGCTCGTGCGGCAGCGCCGCCGGGCGAAAAAGGCCGCTGACGTTCTCACCGAGGCGACGAGTCTTTCGGTCGGCGATCTCGTCGTGCACAGCGATCACGGTATCGGTCGCTTTCATGGGTTGCAGACGATCACCGCGCTCGGCGCGCCGCACGACTGTCTGGAACTGCATTACGCGGGTGGCGACAAGCTGTTCCTGCCCGTCGAAAACATCGAGCTGCTGTCGCGCTACGGCTCGGACGAGGGTGACGCGCAGCTCGACCGTCTCGGCGGCGTCGGCTGGCAGACACGCAAGGCCAAACTCAAAAAGCGGCTGCGCGAGATTGCCAACGAACTTATCAAGATCGCAGCGATGCGGGCAATGCGGGAAGCACCCGTGCTCATTCCGCCGACCGGCGCTTACGATGAATTCGTCGCGCGCTTTCCTTACGAGGAGACGGAAGACCAGGCGGCGAGCATCGATGCCGTTCTTGCCGACATGGCGTCAGGAAAGCCGATGGACCGCCTTGTTTGCGGCGACGTCGGTTTCGGCAAAACGGAAGTCGCCATTCGCGCGGCGTTTACTGCTGCAATGAACGGTTTGCAGGTTGCGGTCGTGGTGCCGACGACCTTGCTGGCGCGGCAGCACTACCGCACATTTGCGCAGCGCTTTCAGGGCTTGCCGGTGACGATCGCGCAGGCGTCGCGCATGGTCAGTGCGAAGGACCTCGCCGAGGTGAAGGCGGGACTGAAGTCGGGCAACGTCGACATCGTTGTGGGCACGCATGCGCTGCTTGGCAAGGGCATCGACTTCGCACGGCTCGGACTACTCATCATCGACGAGGAGCAGCACTTCGGCGTCAATCACAAGGAACGCCTAAAGAAGATGCGCGAGGACGTGCACGTGCTGACGCTGTCGGCGACGCCGATCCCGCGCACGCTGCAACTTGCACTGACGGGCGTGCGCGAACTTTCGCTCATCACGACGCCGCCGGTCGACCGCCTCGCGGTGCGCACGTTTATTTCGCCATTCGATCCGGTGATTTTGAAGGAAGCGCTCAGACGCGAACGCTTCCGTGGCGGCCAAACGTACTACGTCGCGCCGCGCATTTCTGATCTCGACGACATCGCGGAATTCTTGCGTGAAGCGGTGCCCGATCTGGCGTTTGCGCGCGCTACGGGGCAGATGTCGCCGACCGAACTCGAAGACGTCATGACGGCGTTCTATGAGGGCAAATACGACATTCTACTTTCGACGGCGATCGTCGAGTCCGGTCTCGACGTGCCGAATGCGAATACGCTGATCGTGCACCGCGCCGATATGTTCGGCTTGGCGCAACTTTACCAGCTTCGCGGACGCGTCGGCCGTTCCAAGACGCGCGCTTACGCGTACATCACGACGCCGCCCGATAAAAAGCTGACCGAGGGCGCGGAGAAGCGGCTCAAGGTTCTGCAATCGCTCGATACGCTTGGCGCGGGCTTCTCGCTGGCATCGCACGATCTAGATATTCGCGGCGCAGGCAACCTGCTCGGCGAAGAGCAGTCGGGTCATATTCGCGAGGTCGGCTTCGAGCTCTATCAGTCGATGCTCGAGGAGGCGGTCGCGGCGATGAAGGGCGGCGATCTCGAAGCGGACGACAAGTGGAGCCCGGAGATCCAGCTCGGTACGTCGATCATGATTCCGGAAAGTTACGTCACGGATCTACAACTTCGCCTCGGTCTCTATCGGCGTTTGTCGAGTTTCGAAAAGCGCTCCGAGATCGATGCGTTCGCAGCGGAATTGGTCGATCGCTTCGGTCCGCTGCCGGACGAAGTCGGCCATTTGCTCGACGTCATGGAGATCAAAGGGCTTTGCCGTACGGCGGGAATTGCGAAGGTCGATGCGGGTCCCAAGGGCGCCGTCATCACGCTTTACAAGGGGCGGTTTGCGAACCCCGAAGGACTCATCTCGCTCGTGCAGAATTCACGCGGGCTTCTCAAGGTGCAGCCCGATCAGCGGCTCGTCTATCGCTCGGATTGGGACTTGCCAGAGCTGCGTCTCAAGGGCGTGCGCGCGCTGGTGCAGCAGTTCGCCGACCTCGCCGCGAAAACCAAAAAGGCGGCTTAACCTGCCTTATGCGGGATCTTTCCTCCTCGTCATGCCGGCGTAGGCCGGCACCCAGACAACGATCCGCATCCGTTATTCAGAGGCATGACTGGATCCCGGCCTTCGCCGGGATGACGGCTATTTGGAATGGATGGCGGGACGCCTTGTTACAGTCATCCTCGGGCTTGCCACGAGGATCCATCCATCAGTAAGCGTATTGCACGATGGATACTCGGCATGAAGCCCAGGATGACACTCGGTGACTGCTTTGGGACTGAATGGGGCACGGCATTTGCCGCCCCCTCACCCTAACCCTCTCCCCGAGGGGAGAGCGGAAGTTTGAGCGCCTTCCGCTGCACCTTGCCGTTGGCGGTGCGGGGGAGTTTGTCGACGAAGACGATTTCTTTCGGCACCTTGTAGGCAGCGAGGCGTTCGGAGGCGAAGGCTTTGACGGTGTCGGCGTCGATTTTCTCCGCATCGTTGCCGACGACGAATGCGCCGATGATCGATACATCGCTCCGTGTGCGGAGTTCCGAACACGCGACTTCGGCCACGCCGGGGCAGGCTGCGAGTGCGGCTTCGATTTCGAGCGGCGAGACGCGATAGCCGCCCGCGTTCATCAGTTCGTTGGCGCGGCCCAGATGCGTGACGTAGCCATCGGCGTCGATGGAACCGAGATCGCCGCCGACGAACCATTCGCCGCGCATGACTTCAGCTTCCTCGTCTGGGCGGTTCCAATAGCCGAGCATCAGGCCGGGATCGGTGCGATGGACGGCGATCAGGCCTTCGTCGCCAGTCGGCAACGGTTGATTACCGCCGTCCGCGGGAAGGATTGCGATGCGGCGTCCAGCTTGCGGCTTGCCGACGGTACCGGAGCGATAGGGCACGTCTGGACCTGTCGAGATGTACGTCGAGATCTCGCTCATGCCGAGGGCTTCGTAGAGCGGCAGGCCGGTGGTTGCGGTCCATTCTTCGATCAAGCCGGGCGGCGGCGTTTCGCCGGCCGTCAGTCCGTGGCGAAGCTGGCCTAGGGTGCCGCGTTCGGGGCGCGCGTATTTCAGAATTTGGCGATAGACGCCGGGCACGGCGGCGAACAGCGTCGCGCCGGTTGAAGCTATAAGGGCTGGCCAAAGCTCGGGCGCCTTATCGCCGGTACAGACAATGGCCGTTGCGCCGTTCGCCCACGGGTCGGTCAAGCCGACGCCAAGCGTGAACGTCCAGTTGAAGGCACCTGCGTGCAGCATGCGGTCATCGGGCGTGATGCCATACCAGCCCTGATACATCGGGCGGCGGCCGAGAGCGGAGCGCTGTGCGTGCAGCACACCCTTGGGTTTCGACGTCGTGCCGGAGGTGTAGATCAGGAATGCGGGATCGTCGGCGGCGGTCGGTGCGTAGTCGGCGCGCGTCGGTCCGCGCATCAGTAAAGCGACGTCAGCGGATGTCAGGACGATCGCGCCAGGCATGATGTCATCGGTGAGCGGCGACGATGTTGCGATCGCCGTGGCGCCGCTGTCTTCGAGAAGCGATTTCAGTTCCGTTGCCGTCAACTGATCGGACAAGGGGAGAGCGATGAAGCCGCCGGCCATCGCCGCAAAGAACAGCAACGCCGATTGGCTGGAGTTACCAAGGCGAATGGCGATCCGGTCGCCGGGCTTTAGGCCGCGCTCTGCCAGTCCTGCTGCGAGGCGCAGGATAGCGTCTTCGATCTCGGCGAACGTCCAGCTTTCCTGCGGCCGTTCGGGCGTCGCGGTATCGTAGACGAGCAGCGCCGTTTTATCGGGCGTGCTGCGTGCGGCCCGACCGATAGCGTATTCCGCCATGTTGAAGGGCGTGCCGTCTAACGGTGTCATTTCGGCTCGGTCCACCATGTGTCGACGGAATAGCCGAAAAGAGGTGTCTTGTCGGGATGCTTGAGGCGCGCCCAATAGGGCACCCATTGGCGCGGCGTGTAGAACAGCGGCACGACGTAGTCGCCCGACAGCAGGACGCGATCCAATGCGCGTACGGAAGAGACAAAATCCGTTTCGGTGTTAGCGGCGAGCATGGCGTCGATCATCGCGTCGGCGGCTGGGTTTCTGACGCCGGCGAAATTGAACGAGCCCTTTGCGTCAGCCGTTTTTTCCGACCAGCGGAAGAGCTGTTCGTTGCCGGGAGAGAGCGATGCGTACCAGGTGTTCTGGATCATATCGTAATCGAATTCGGTCAACCGCGCCTGATACTGGGCGCTATCGACGAGGCGGACGCGCGCCTGGATTCCGAGCGGCGCGAGGCTTCGCGCGTAACTAAGAAGCAGCGCCTCCTGCGCGTTGCTGTTGGCAAGAATTTCAAAAGAAAGAGTCTGGCCGGTCTTGCCGTTGATCATGCGGCCGTCTTTCAGGACCATGCCCGCCTTTTTCAAAAGCGCAAAGGCTGCGCGTTGGGTCGGGCGGTCCTGGCCGCTGCCGTCAGTCGTCGGGAAGCGATAGGTGCCAGCCATGATCTCGGGCTTAACGGCATCCGGATACGGCGCGAGCAGCTTTTGTTCGTAAGCGTCGGCGGGATGGCCGGTGGAGGCGAGATATGAACGCTCGAAGTAGCTTTCGGTGCGCTTATAGAGACCGTTGTAAAGCGTGCGGTTGCACCATTCGAAATCAAAAAGCATCATCAAAGCGTGCCGGACCATGGGATCGGCAAAGATGGGCCGGCGGGTGTTGAAGACGAGCGCTGTCATGCCTGCCGGTAAGCCGATGTCGAACTCAGCTTTGATGATACGCCCGTCGCGGACGGCGGGGATATTATAGCCCGTGGCCCAGCGGCCCGGATCTTCTTCCAGGCGCAGGTCGATGTTACCGGCCTTGAAGGCTTCGAACATGGATGAGGCGTCGCGGTAGTAATCGAAGCGGATCTCGTCGAAGTTGAAGCGGCCGCGATTGACGGCAAGGTCCTTGCCCCAATAGTTCGGGTTGCGCTGGTAGATGATGGAGCGCCCGGCGTCGATTTTCGACACCGTGTAGGGGCCGGAGCCGACGAGCGGCGTCATCGAGGCAGCTTCGAATTTCTCCGGCGTGGTCGCGTGGGCGGCGAAGACCGGCATCAGGCCAAGGATGAACGGCAGTTCTCGATCGCTGGCGTCTTCGAACGTGAAGCGAACGCTGCGATCGCCGATCTTTTCGGCCTTTGTCACCTTGGCGAAATAGGTCCGGTGATTGGGGCGGCCTTTGTCCTTCAGCAGCTGAAACGAGTTGAGGACATCTTCGGCGGTGACCGGCTGGCCGTCGGAAAATCGCGCGGCTGGGTTAATGGCGAACGTCACGGATTTGTGGTCGTCGGCGATGTCGATCGTCTCGGCGAGCAGGCCATAGAGGGTGAAGGGCTCATCGAGGCTGCGCGCCATCAGACCTTCGATGACAAATTCCCGAATGCCGGATGCGGGCGTGCCGCCGACGATCAGCGGGTTGACGTTTTCATAGGAGCCGAGGACGCCGAGCGTCAGCTTGCCGCCTTTCGGCGCGTTCGGATTTACGTAGGGGAATGCCGTGAAATTGTCCGAAAAGAGCGGTTTTCCGTGCAGTGCGACGGCGCTAACCGGAGCGGCCTCAGCGCTCCAGCCAAGCGTGACCACGAGCAGCAGTGCGAGAGAGAATTTCCCAAATGACATTCCAGGCACCAGAAAGCCGTCCACGTGTTTGGTAAAGCGGGATAATTCCCGGCACTCAAGATGCCCATCGAATAAGCCGTGGGCATGTTCTAGCGGCGGTTTCGACCTGCTGTCCAGCTTGTCGCAGTTGCAGAGCGGCCACGTTTGAGAAGGCTGCGGAAAAGCCCCCAATAGGGGCTCGATCCGGTCACGGGATTGCCGTATTCGGAGCCTTACTCGGCTCAGGAACGGCAAGAGGTATATGCCGGGTCTGCGCGAGCTTGCAATGTCGAGCAAACGGCGCGGCGACTTTGAGGGGACGAACCGGCGGGGCTGGTTCAAAACAAGCGAGGATTTTTACGTTGATGGCAAACGCAGTATTGCGCACGGGCGGTAGGGCGCTCGTTTCAGCCGTTGCTATGTTGGCGGTAATCGCTGCTGCGTCCGCCGGCGCTCAGGCCGCGGACGCCAAAAAGGCGCCGGCGCCTGCGAAGACCGCCGCTGCTAAACCCCAAAGCGCATGGGTCAAGCTTTGCGAGAAGGCGCCTGTCGTCACGAAGGGGCCCGACGGCAAGGACGTCAAGACCGAGAAGTCGCTCTGCCTCACGCATCATGAGCGTCTCGACGGCAATACCGGCATGGTTCTGGTTTCGGCGGCGATCCGCACCGTCGAGGGCTCGCCCAAGAAGTCGCTGATGATCATGGTGCCGCTCGGCATGGCCATCCCGCCGGGCATTCGCGCTGCCGTTTACACGAAGGCCCAATGGGCCGCTGCGTCGAAGGGCGAGAAGATCGACGAGAAGCAGCTGAAGCCTATCGAGCTGCGTTATGCGCTCTGCCATCCGGCCGGCTGCACGGCCGAGACGGAAGCGACGCCTGAGATCTTGAAGGAAATGTCGACGGGCGGCGGCATCATGGTTCTGGCCATGAACGCTGCGGCACAGCCGATCGGCTTCCCGGTTCCGCTCGACGGCTATAACGAAGCCGCTGCAGGTCCTCCGGTCGACAACAAAAAGTACGCCGAAGCTCGCAGCCAGCTGATGGCGCAAATCCGCCAGCGTCAGCAGCAGGCGGCCGAGAAGTGGAAGGCCAGCGAGATGAAGAATCTGCCGCTCGATGGTCCAGGCGCACCTCCGATCGAGAAGGCGCCGACGACGACGAGCTCGACGAAGAAGTAATCGTCGGACGAGCGTTACTCTAAATCGAAACCGCCCCGATCCTGTCGGGGCGGTTTTTTGTTGCGTGGGTACGGGATGCGGTTCCAGGCAGGCAGCGGTTGCCTCTCTCGGACTGACGCCGAGGGCGCTCTCTCCTTGGCGAGAAGTGGCAGGGCGCTTCGAGGGAGGGCTTGAGCCTTCAGAGCCGTCTTACGCTGGATTCCCGATCGGCTTCGCAGGCTCGTCCGATCGAGAATGACGATGTTACGAAGACGACGTTAGGTGAGAGGGGTCAGTTATTCGCTTCGGGGCGAAGCCGATAGCCGCCGTTGCCGTCGATGATGAAATGATCTTCGATGTCGGGATGGCGCAGCGGCTGCTGCGTATCGTCGAGCAGCAGGTTCTGCTCGGACACGTAGGCGAGGTAGGTCGTCTCGGCGTTCTCGGCGAAGAGGTGATAGTAGGGCTGGTCCTTGTGAGGGCGGACCTCTTCAGGAATCGACAGCCACCACTCTTCGGTGTTCGCAAACTCCGGATCGATGTCGAAGATCAGTCCGCGGAACGGATAAAGCCGATGGCGGACCACCTGACCGATCGAGAACTTCGCGTGCTTAATGTCACTCATGGCGTGAATGTGTGGCGGTTGCGGTCGTGGCGCAAGCCCATATCCGCGCCCTAGAGGTCGCCATAAAGTGCCGCGCGCTCGGCGTCTTTCGAGGCCACGATCTTGGCCAGATCGACGATGACCTTGGCCTGTTTCCAGGTGGCGTCGTCCTGCATCTTGCCGTCGAGCATGACGGCGCCGGTGCCGTCCGGCATGGCGTCGAGGATGCGCTTGGCGAATTTCACCTCGGCCGGATCGGGGGAGAACACGCGTTTCGCGATTTCAATCTGGGTCGGGTGCAACGTCCAGGCGCCGAGGCAACCCTGGAGAAAAGCGTTACGGAACTGGGCTTCGCAGGCGGCGAGGTCGGAGAAGTCGCCGAACGGGCCGTAGAACGGCTTCAGGCCGTAGGCGAGGCAGGCGTCTACCATCTTGCCAACGGTGTAGTGCCAAAGGTCCTGCTGGTAGAAGGCGCGCGGTGCTGACGGATTGTCCTTCTGGGCGTCGGCCAGCACACCGTAATCGGGGTGGCCGCCGCCGACGCGGGTCGTCTTCATGCCACGGGAGGCGGCGAGGTCGGCCGGGCCGAGGCTCATGCCGTGCATGCGCGGCGAGGCTGCGGCGATGGCTTCGACGTTGTTGACGCCTTCAGCGGTTTCGAGAATGGCGTGGATCAGGATCGGCTTCTTGACGCCGTGCTTGGCTTCGAGCTGGGCCAGAAGCTGGTCGAGGTAGTGGATGTCCCACGGGCCTTCGACCTTCGGTAGCATGATGACGTCGAGCTTGTTGCCGACGGCGGCGACGATTTCGGTGACATCATCGAGAACCCAAGGCGAATTCAGACAGTTGATGCGGGTCCAGACGCCGGTTGCGCCGAAGTCGTTGTCGCGGACCATCTCGATGAAGCCTTTGCGGGCGTTCTCTTTCTGGTCCATCGGCACGGCGTCCTCGAGGTTGCCGAGTACGACGTCGACCTGGGACGCCAGGTCTTTGATTTTGGAGCGGATTTTCTCGTTGTGCGGCGGCACGAAATGGATCATGCGCTCAAGCTTCACAGGCAGCGTGCGATAGGGCTCCGGCGCGCCAATGGCGAGGGGCGAAAAGTGCTTGGCGGGCGTGCGCGTCGAAGCCATCGGCAGCTATCCTGTTCAAACGTTTGGAGGATCGTGCATCCTTTAGGGGACGTGCGGCGGCTGTCAACTCTTTGAAGGCGCCTTGCGACTCCTCTGCGGGGAGCCGGCCGCAAGGCGCGCCACACACGCTCGCCGCCGCGTGCTTGTCGCACCGGCGGGAAAATCGGACACGGAGCGCGCCGGCACCTGGTGCCGTTCTCGTTCCGAAGAATGAAACAGCGCCTTGGCGCGCTCCGCAGCTGGGATTCTGATCGACCGGTCCGGCATGGGAGGTTCCTTACTCCTCCGACGGTTGGTACCGTATTCGCGCGGATCACCGGACGGTTCGCTCCGTTCGGGCCTCGGGCCGTTACCCCCTTGTGCCGCAAACGTTCGACCAGCCGCTCACCCCCAATCTCCAAACGGTCTCGAGACTGTCCGTCGTATCTTCGAGGCGAGGTGGGGTTAGTATGCGGGCTGCTGGGAACGCGGGGATAAGTTTTTTCAAGACAGCCCGCTTTGCGGTTCAGCTTTGACCAGTCCTGAGATTAGCGGAAACAAGCGGCGCCGCGCCGGCGTAATTCGCGAAGGGGAGGAGCCATCGCGTGACCATCAATGTTTACGAGGGCAGAAGAACAGCATTGCTGCCGCTCTTTCGGCTTGCCGACGAGTCCGACAGCCAAATCGAAAGCTACTACCGTTTAGGCACAATTCTCGCTGCATTCGATGGAACGTCCATTGTCGGCATGGCGCATTTCGTCGAGGAAATGGATTATATCGAACTCGTGAGCCTCGCGGTTCGCGCCGAGTTTCAACGGCAGGGTTTCGGCACGCGCTTGATCGAAGCCGTCGTTTATCATTGTCGTGCGAATAAGATTGGCCGCCTGATTGTCGGCACGGGCGCGTGGGAAACCGACAACATCAATTTTTATCTTCGTCGCGGTTTCCGGATAATCAACGTCAACCGGGGCTTCTTCAGTCCAGAAAAAGGCTATGCTGACGGACGGCGCGATCAGGTGCAGCTGGAAATGTCGATTTAGCTGCAACGAGAATGCCGCATCATGCCCGAAGGTGCGCCGATGATCGACGTCACAAACCAGCCGCCGCCGCTCGAAAATTACAATCTGCTGTCGAGCGACACGGTGCTTGGCGAGGCTTTGGCGCGCGAGAACGCAGGCTGGGCGGCCGCGCGTCTCGCGATGCTCGGGCGGCAACTTGGGACGCCCGAGATGATCGCGGCAGGCTCGGACGCCAACCGCCACGTGCCTGAGCTCAAGATTTATGACCGTTATGGCTATCGTCTCGATGAGGTCGACTTTCATCAGAGTTGGCATAAGCTCTTGGGGCTGGCGCTGGAGGCCGGGCTGCACACAGCGCCGTGGGCCGAGCCGCGGAAAGGTGCGCATGTCGCGCGCGCTGCTGGCTGCTTCATGCTCGCTCAGATCGAGAGCGGGGTCTACTGCCCGGTGTCGATGACGTATGCGTCAGTCGCCACGCTGAAACACGCGCCGGCCATCGCGGATGAATGGCTGCCGAGGATTTACTCGCGAACATACGATCCGAGTTTCCGGCCCGTTGCGCAAAAGACCGGGGCGCTGATCGGCATGGCGATGACGGAGAACCAGGGCGGCTCGGATTTGCGCGCCAACGTCACGCGCGCGGAATTCTATCGCAGCGTCGGGACGCGTCGTCTCTACAAGTTGAGCGGACATAAGTGGTTCATGTCGGCGCCGATGTGCGATGCGTTCCTTGTGCTGGCGCAGACGGCCGCTGGTCCGACATGCTTTCTCGTGCCGCGCTGGACGCCCGATGGCGTGCGTAATGCGATCCACATTCGACGGTTGAAAGACAAGCTCGGCAATCGTTCGAATGCGTCGAGCGAAGTGGAGTTCGAGGGCGCGCACGGGGAGCTTCTGGGAGAGGAAGGGCGGGGCATTCCGACCATCATCGAGATGGGCAATTATACGCGGCTCGATTGCGCCATCGGAACGTCGGGGCTGATGCGGCAAGGATTGGCGCAGGCGATCCACCACGCGCGGCACCGGCGGGCGTTTCAGAAGTTTCTCGTCGATCAGCCGTTGATGGCGAACGTGCTGGCTGGCCTTGCGATCGAGTCCGAGGCCGCGACCGTGCTGACGATGCGGCTTGCGCGCGCCTACGATGAAGACGACGAAGCTTCTCTCGCCTATCGGCGGATCGTGACACCGGCGACGAAATTCTGGATCTGCAAGCGTGGCCCGGCGTTCGCGGCTGAGGCGATGGAAGTGCTCGGCGGCAATGGTTACGTCGAGGAATTCAA
Source organism: Hyphomicrobium sp. MC1 (assembly GCF_000253295.1). Lineage (NCBI taxonomy): Bacteria > Pseudomonadati > Pseudomonadota > Alphaproteobacteria > Hyphomicrobiales > Hyphomicrobiaceae > Hyphomicrobium > Hyphomicrobium sp. MC1. The sequence goes on from NC_015717.1 coordinate 1,858,575, forward strand.
TTTGGCGCGCATCTATCGCGAGATGCCGCTCAATTCGATCTGGGAAGGTTCGGGCAACATCATGTGCCTGGATGTGCTGCGGGCGTTGTCGCGGTCGAAGACGGCGATGGACATGCTAGAGGGTGAACTGCGCGAAGCTGCGAAGACCGATCGCAGGCTGGCGGCGTTCGTTACAAAGCTTCAGGAGAGCGCAGGGCGCCTCGATGAAGCGCAGGCACGGGTGTTCGTTCGCAGCCTGGTGCTGGCCTTGCAGGCAGCGCTGCTGATCCGGCACGCGCCGAGCCAGGTCGCCGAGACGTTCTGCGCGACGCGTCTTGCGGGCGAGGCAGGCGGCGCGTTCGGATTATTACCGGCGGGAACCGACACCAGGGCCATCATCGAACGCGCGGCCCCGGCGTTGAATTAAAGCGTCCGCTCAGCCTTTCGGGTCGGGCGTGGATGATGCATCCGCCGACGCCGAAGGATTTGCGGCAGGACCTGCCGTCTCTGCAACCTGCGGCAGTTCCTTGGCGAGGGCTGCCAGGATGGCATCGACAGGAATGCCGAGCGACTTCGCGATCTGCTGGACGTGCTCATCACCGAGCGCGGTCTTGATCTGGTCCGGCGTGATCGGCAGGCTGTCCTTGTTCTTGTCGAACCACGACTGCACCTGATCGCCGAAACCGGCGCTTTGCAATTTGGAAAGGATCGTCTGCAGGCCTTCGTTGCCGAGAACGCCCTTGATGAGATCGGGAAGGGCCGCTTGCTCGGCTTGTCCAACGAGATTGCCGACAACTCCCTTCAGCGCGTCGCTCCAGGTCATGCATTGCCCTTTCTGTTGATAATTTTTGCCGATGGCGGCTGCAAATTCTACGTGCATTAGCGGGGGCGAGTGCACGCGTTTCGTGCAGGAAACCAAACTCACAGTATACCAAAACTGTGCGACATTGCCGTAAATGCTGTCTAGGAAAAACGACCTATTAACGAATGGCATAGGAGGGTTTCGGCGGCCGGCGATTCACCATATCGCCACATGATGATCAAAGTTCGTGGCTACCTCGCACTCATGATCGTGAAAACCTCAATCGCCCCCTTGAGACATCGCAGCCTGCGTCTCGGCTGCGTGAGCCTCGCCGCCCTCATTGCCGCCACCGCCGCTGCCCGTGCCGACGACTGCACGGACGTGACGACGACGGCGCTCACGACGTTTCAGCCGTGCGAAGGCTACAGCGTGGAGCTTGACCTCAGCACGCCGTCGGACTTGCCGCAGCCGAAGAAGCCGGCGCCGAAGTCGGATGGCATCCCTTGGATCGCGACCGACACCAACGATATTCCGGCGTCATTCAGCACGACGGATACCGGCGTTTCAGTGCGGACCAGCCTTGGCACCTTGCGCGATTACAACAAGCGCAGCGCGTCCGTGACGCTGGAGCAACCCGCATTCGGCGAGACCATCAAACCCGACTTCGCAATGCCGGCGGCGCCGATCGAACGCAAGACGCCGCTCGACGTTTGGACCAACGTCGATCTCAACGGCTACAACGGGTCGCCCGATCAGTCGACGCGGACGGGGCTGGGCGCCGACTATAATTTCAACAAGGCGGCGAAGGTCGGCGTCTCGATCGAGCGCGGCGATACGCGTAACTACGGCACGCCGGGCGTCGTCGCGGATCAGAAGGCTTCTGCCTACGTGACCTTGCAAGCGACGCCGCTGCTGAGCTTCGACGCGCGCACGCAATGGCAAACGGGGAACGCCGAATTCGCGGAGTCGACAGGCGCCGACGAGCGCAGCTCTTTCATCCTAGCGCCGAAGATCAATCACGACTTCAAGCTCGACGATGGCTCGAAGCTTTCGCCCTATCTGAGCTATCAGCGCGAGTTCGATCTCTCGACGTCGCACAAGGACGGCATCGACTCTTCGTTCGATGCGACGCAATCGGTCGGCGCGGGTGTGACCTACACGGATTCAAGCGCGTACTCTCTGAGCGTTTCGGCCGGGGTCGATAATTTCGGCGTTGCGGATGAAGCGCAGAGCGTATCGAGCAAGTTGCAGTTGAACGTGCCGCTCAACAAATAGCGGAGCGCATTTGGCTTCGTCCCTTGGCGTCGTGCTTGGATGCCGTTTCCACATCTGCATTGCTGCACGATCGATCCTCGGCATAAAGCCGAGGATGGTGGTGGGTCGAGTTCGCTTGGTCGCGAAGTCGCGCTTTTACAGCGGCGCCTTGAAGACGAAGAACGCGCCGAGGGCGATGAACGCAAAGCCGACGGCGTGATTGATGGTGAGGGTTTCACCAAGATACGTGACGGAGAAGATCGAGAAAACCGTCAGCGTGATGACTTCCTGCATGGTCTTCAGTTCGGCGGGATTATAGACCGCGCTGCCGTAGCGGTTGGCGGGAACGGCTAAGCAGTATTCGAAGAAGGCAATGCCCCAGCTCACGATGATGACAAGCCACAGCGGCTTGTTCGTAAATTTAAGGTGACCGTACCAGGCGAAGGTCATGAAGACGTTCGACATCGTCAGCAGGACGATGGGCAGGAGCGACTGAGGGATCATCGGCTGTCCGTTATGGGCGCGTTGCAGAATGCACATTCGAGGCGTTTGTTCCCTCGAAGTCTACCGCCTACGACGGATCACCAAAAAACGGAACCGGAAATAATCCGCACGCGTTCACGCCTCAGTTGCACGTGACGAGGTGGATGGATGTCTCGCAGCATTCAGGAAACGGTTCCGAAGCTCCTTAAGACGCTTTGGGAACTCGAGAAGGACTTACGTAGCGCTGCTCAAAACAGCGTCGTGCTGCGCCGGGATGAAGCCAAACGACATTTGGCGGACGCGCGGCGCAATCTCGATGCGCTTCTCAGCCTCGCGCAAAATGCTCGTCCAGACGAACCGGCGCGACATGACGAGCCGCACCGCGACGTTCCGGACGAGCCGCTTCCCACACCAACGGTCAAGCATTGAGGAGAAAAGAATGGCACGCGATCTCATCCTTTGGTTCGCCGGCGTTCCGCTGGTTGTCATCATCGGTCTGCATCTGTTCGGCTTCCTGCACTAAGCGCCGAGAGGCTGAACGCACAAACCCAGAGCGCACGCTCTGGGTTTTGTTTTGTTCGCCGCTCACGAACCATCAGCTTATGCTTGAATCGTCGGCAGCGTCGTCTTTCGCCAGCATGACGGCGACGTGCCGGTTCAGAGCATCTGATGCAAGCGTCGGGAGAAGGGCCGCTCCGATCGGTCCTTTCGAGGCGTCATAGACCGTTCGCATCTCGCCGTTGCCGTTCCATACGATCAGCGCAAATCCAGCGACGTCGTTGCCGACGGCTTCGATGGCGGCTTCGCATTTCGCTAGAAGTTCGGCGCGTGCCAGTTCGGCATCGCGCTCGGCGCGCAGCAGTCTTTCAGCATCGAGATCGACGAGATCGGTCATGGTTTGCATCCATCAAGCCTATTCTCCTATGCTAACGCGCTGACGGGGGAAGCGGTTCTTTTGGGCCCTTTTTGCCGGAAAAGCAGCCATGCGTTTGAGGGCTTGACTAGAATATTGGGTCAGGCATTCTCCTTGGGCCGCGAAACGGAGGCACCGGGCTCGGCCCGGTAGATTGTGAAGGTGTCGGCCGGACGACATCGTATACAATCGAGGTCGTCATGCATTCCGGTACCATTCCCGGCGGTGTGCACGCGAACGCGTGGACCGCATCTCCTTCCCCCTACTGTCTTTCTTCCGAACAAACCTATTCAGGGACGCACACGTTCCTGAGGTCGCCGCGCGTGAAGCAGGCGAAGGCGGGTGATTTCGCTGTCCTCGGTGTGCCGCTCGATATTGCGACGTCGAACCGGCCCGGCGCACGATTGGGGCCGGATGCGGTTCGGTGCGCATCGGCGCAACTTGCCGAGCTCAAGGCGTATCCGGGTGGCTTCAATCCACTGAGCTATGTGAATGTTGTCGATCTCGGCGACGCGTGGCTCGATTACGGCTTTCCGCAAACGATTCCGGCTGCCATTGAAGATGCGGCGACGAAGGTGGTCGAAACGGGCGCATTCCTGTGCTCGCTGGGTGGCGATCATTTCATCAGCTATCCGCTGCTGAAGGCGCACGCGAAGGTGCACGGCCAGCTGACGCTCATCCATTTCGATGCGCACACAGATACGTGGACGCCGCGAGTCGGCAGGGACGGCAGCGTCGAACTTAATCACGGCACGATGTTCGCCCAGGCGATCGACGACGGGCTGATCGATCCGGCAAAGTCGAGCCAGATCGGCATCCGGACGTGGGTGGACGATCCGAAAGGCATGAACATTTTCGACAACATGGTCGTCGCCGATAAAGGTGCATCGGCCGTCGCGTCGATGGTGAAGGCGCTCGCCGGCGACAATCCTTGCTACCTCACGGTCGATATCGATTGTCTCGATCCGGCTTTCGCGCCTGGAACCGGCACGCCGGTGACTGGCGGGCTGATGCCGCGGGAGCTACTCGCCATGTTGCGACAACTCGATGGTTTGAAGATCGTCGGCTGTGACGTCGTCGAAGTAGCTCCGTCTTACGATCAAGGCGGCGTCACGGCGTTGGCGGCCGCAACGGTCGTCTATGAGCAGGCGTGCCGGGTCGCGCGGCAAAACGGGGCCGTCGCGGCCTCATATCCGGTTCCGCGCGTCGGAAACGCTCCCGACTGACATTGGCATCGTTTGCATACGGATGACCCGTTTCGCCGGGAACAGCGGGAGGCTGCTGCCTGCCGCTATGTCTCCTCGTCACGAGAGCCGTGGTGGCTCTCTTTTTCAGCGACGAGAAGGAGGTTTCCCATGGCGTCTTGGACCTGTGTGCTGCGGACCGGCACCCGTTCGGCAGGCGTCTCGATCATAGCGCTGGCTACGGCCACACTGCTTGCGAGCAATGCCAACGCCGTCAGTCTTCGGGTGCAGATCGCGTGTGCAACCGACTATTATGCGCATTGCAGCGCCTATAGTCCGAACAGTCCGCAGGTACGGTCGTGCATGCGAGCCGTCGGTGCCGGGCTTTCGAAGCGATGTGTCGATGCGCTGGTTGCGGCAGGCGAAGTGTCGGCCAAAGAGGTCGCTCATCGGCGCGGCATCTCCGAGACGGCGGCGCGGTAAAATTTTCCGGTATCTCAAAGGCGTTTTGGGCGCGCTCGGCGGCGGACGATGCGCGTGTGCGAACGGGTGGCAATGAAATTTTAACCATGGCGACGAAATGATTAAGCCACTGTTCAATTCGCACTCTGGGAAGTCATGTCGTTGCTTGCCGTCTCGCGTGAACCGGCGTTCGCGTCGCCAGTTGTCCCCCCTTTCCTTGTCTCGCTGCCGCCCATTAGGGTGCAGCCTCGAAAATCAAAACTGCTGAGCGTGCCGCTCGAAGAACTGCGGCCGACGCAAATGGCGGTCGGCATGCGGGCTGTCGCCGCCAAGCGCGATAAAGTGGAGCGGCGGGCGCGCAACAACCGCAAGCTCCGCCGCTTTCTGGAAGACCGGCCGATCCCGGCCGTCCGCGGGCCGAACGACGATCTCTTCATTATCGATCATCATCATTTGAGTCTGGCGCTGCTCAAAAGCGACGTCGAAGAGGCGTTCGTGACGGTGGTCGGCGATCTTTCGCATCTGCCGCGCAAGAGATTTTTGCAGAAGATGGCCGAGCTCGGATTGCTGCACGCTTATGACGGGCATGGCCGTGCGGTCGCTCCGACGAAACTGCCCGAGCGGCTCGATGACATGCGGTGCGATCCGTACCGGGATCTGGCGTGGTCGGTGAGAGGGGCGGGCGGCTTCGCCAAGACGGGCAAGCCCTATGCCGAATTCCGATGGGCGGACTTCTTCCGCACGCGCATCCCGCGTTCGACGGTCCGGCGCGATTTTGACTATGCACACGACCGGGCCATGTGGCTTGCCCGGTCGCGAGAGGCGGCAAGAATGCCGGGTTACATCGGCCGCTGAACGGCCAACGCCGCAGATCAGTGGCGCGGTGTGTTGAAGCTGAACTCGAACTCGTCGTTCATGTTCTGCATGTTCTGAGCTGCTTGGCGCCAGTCGGCTCCGGCTGCCATGCCCGGCGGCGGTTCGATCTCGCCCTGGACCTGATGATGATGGTCCTGCTGATCGATGGCCTGAACAGGCTGAGCGGGTCCGCGAACCGGCAGCGCGCAAAGACGGGACGCCAGTTCCTGAAGTTCGCCGAGGATCGCTTCGCGGCGAAGCTCATGCTGCAGTGAGACGTTGCGGACGTCGCGCAGCAACTGCTCGTCGACGCGGCGTAGCGCATCGGACAGCGTGCGGACGAAGTCCTGCTCGGTGCGGGCATTCTCGGCGAGGCGGCTCAACATTTCTTCGACGTTTTTGGAAAGGTCCGTCATCGGTTTCTCCTCGCAGGGTTGTTGAGCCTTAGTAGACCAAACCGATTGATTCGCATGGCTAAAAAATGTTGCAGATATACTCAACGAATGATCTATGCACAGCTTGAGTCGTCGGCATGCGGACTTTCGTCGTGGTTCGTTTGGATGGCAGCGAGCAAATTAAAAGCGCCCCGCACGAGATGCGGAGCGCTATTTTTTCCGGGAAGATCAAGCCGTCGCAGATCGCGCGTTAACACCGCCGCGTAAGGACGATGCGTCTGGCTTCAGCCGGTGACGTCATCACCGACAAGGTAAGAGCGAGCCGCGACTGGCGATCGATTACGACCGCGTCAGCGTCAAGCCTGCAACACCCGCTGAGAGATTGAGACCCGTCTGGCCTTCGACGCTGACCGGCTGGAGTACGACGGACTGATTCGAGCCGCCGACGAGAGCGTTGGCGCTCGCACCGATCCCAACGGCCGCGCCCGCCGTGACGCCGCCGTAGCTTCCTTCAAGAGCGTCGCCCGGCATGGCGTTCGTGCCGCCGAGAACCGTCCAGACGAGCGTGCTGGCGCCGGTGAAGCCGATGTCGACGCCGACCTGGGTGATCGTCGCGTGATAGGGGAACACGCGTCCGCTGACCGCCGTCGTGAATTCGCAGTTCATGCTCTCTTTCGAACCGAAGATGAGGCCCACGCCACCATGGCCGTGGCAGGTCAACGTGCCGAGCGCGACCTTCGGGTCGGCTGATGCGGGCGAAACCGTTGCGAGCGCTGCTGCGAGGAGCGCGGCGCTGCCTGCCAACAGGCGCAAACGGATGGGCGAAAGGGTCATTGTCGTCTCTCCTGACATCGCTCGATCGTTCGCAGCCACTATTGGCCACGGACGACGCAGATAAGAAAACTCAAAACGGTCGGATATTTCGAGCCCCGTACTGACACTGTGAGGTAGCTTCCTAAAGGCACCCTACAGTGGCTGCAACTGATGTGGTGCAGACGTACCTCGGATGGAAGCGGACGCCAATTGATGCTTATCAATTAGACGGATGACGTCTCGGATAATTGACTTTTTATGCGCCGTTCAATCTTGAGCGAGTCGGGATGCCTACTGCGGTTCCAGCATCTCTTTCAATTCCTTGGTGCGCCGCAGCGTCTTGTCGGTCATGCAACCGAGAATCGCGGAGGTGGCACCGGTGCCGTTGGTCCATACCTGCGCCATGACATCCTTACAGTCGGCATCGCGGTAGGCGATCCAGGCGCGCTGTGAGCCCCGCAGCGCCTCTTCGAAACTTTTTGCGTCGTAGGGCTTCTCAAGGTTGCGGGCGCGGGTGACCTTCAACGCCGAAGCGTAAGCCGCGTTCAGGGCCTTGTCGGCGGCTTGATACTCCTTGTCAGCGCAGAAATTGATTTCGACGGTCGATTCCGCTTTGGCGCAATCGATCGGTTCATCGGCTGAGGCGGGTGCGGCGAACGCGAGCGATGAAACTCCGACGATCATGCAAAGCGTTCTGGCGTCGAGATGCGGCATGGGGCGAACTCCGGGCGGCTGTGGTTCCAAGTCGATGTGTTAGACGGAGCGGCGCCCTATCGGAAGGCTGTCGGAGCGAAGATTTCGGCAGCATGGCGAATGAAACGTTTTCTCTGCAATTGCCGTCTTTTACCGTAACCCCCACATTGTCTGGGGATGAGAGATCCGATGCGTGCCGAAGCTTACAGCTATCGCGACGATGCGGCTGTGCCGCCGTTCGACGACACGCGTCCGATCGTAATTTTCGATGGGCTCTGCGTGCTGTGCTCGGGCGGCGTGCAGTGGATGCTTGCGCGCGATCCCAAGGGCGAGAGCCGCTTCGCAGTCATTCAGGATCCGTTGCCGCAAGCGCTCTATCGGCATTACGGCCTCGACGCGGCGGCGTTCGATACATTCATGGTTCTCAGGGACGGTTTGCCCTATACGCGGTGGGCCGGTGTTCTCGCGGCGGCGCGGACGCTGCCGCAACCGTGGCGGTTCCTCGGTTTCGCCGGGCGCATTGTTCCCGATGCCATTGGCGACCGGATCTACGATTGGGTCCAGCGCAACAGACTGAAGTGGTTCGGGGAGCGGCAGGCGTGCCGACGTCCGACGCCGAGCGAGACCGCTCGCTTTCTGACCGAGCCATGACGGTCGTTTTTCGTTTGAATAATGGAGGTAACGATGAGCTGGCTGACCCATAACGATCCTATTCCGGGCGACCGGCGATCTTGCGATGCGGTGGAGCAAGTGATCGTTCCGCGGGCGCGCGATCTCGGCGGCTTCTCGGTACGCCGTGCTTTGCCTTCGGCACAGCGCCAGATGGTCGGGCCTTTCATCTTCTTCGATCAGATGGGACCGGCGCAGTTCATTGCGGGGAAGGGGATCGACGTCAGGCCGCATCCGCACATCGGGTTGGCGACGGTGACGTATCTTTTCGACGGTGAGATCACGCATCGCGACAGCCTCGGATCGGCGTTGTCCATTCGGCCCGGCGAGGTCAATCTGATGACGGCGGGCCGCGGCATCGTTCATTCCGAACGTACGGGGCCTGAGGCGCGCGCCGTTGGGCAAGACCTGTTCGGAATCCAGTCGTGGATGGCGCTGCCCAAATCGCACGAAGAGACGGCGCCGAGCTTCGTGCATCTCGACGTCGCCGCGTTGCCTCGGCTGGAAGGCGATGGAAAGCGCGTGCGCATCATCATGGGCAGTCTTTACGGCGAGACGTCGCCTGCCGAGTTTCCGCACGCCTCGTTCTATGCGGAAGCAATGCTGGCGCCGGGCGCAGTTCTGCCGCTCGATCCCGATTACGACGAGCGTGCCGTTTATATCGCGTCGGGCCGCATTGATATTGCCGGGCAGTCGTTCGATGCCGGACAGCTTCTCGTTTTCAAGCCGGGCGACCGGATTTCCATTCTTGCGGAGTCGAATGCACGGCTCATGCTGCTCGGCGGAGAGCCGATGGATGGGCCACGGCACATCTGGTGGAATTTCGTGTCGTCATCGCAGGACCGCATCGAGGCGGCGAAAGACGAGTGGCGGCAAGGCCGTTTCGACATCGTTCCCGGCGACGCAGAGGAATTTATTCCGCTGCCGGACGACCGCTAACTGGATTCTCATCTTAAAGTTCCGCGCGTGGCGATATTTTTCGAATAAAGCAACGTGTTAGCTGCGGTTCACTTGCGGGTCGCAAATCCGGCGGCAGTGACGCCCATATTTCATCCTGAGTTGGTGCTCCGTGGTGGGTGCGGATCACACCGTTTGCCGTTTCGCAGAACCGCATTTGGGTGGGCGGTGTGAAGGGACAAGCGAACTCGTGAAGCAACAATCTCGGGAGACCAAAATGCGAAACTTGTTCCTAGCCGTTGCCCTGGCGTTGGGCCTTGGCTTCGCTGCGACCGGTGCTCAGGCTGCGGCCGTCGGCGGCAACGTCGCTGCGATCGATGCGGTTGCAAAGAGCGGCAATAGCGCGGTCGAGAAGACGTACTACCGGCGCGGATATTACGGCCGCCATCGCTATTGGCGTCGTGGCTATTACGGCTATCGCCCTTATTGGCGCCGCCGTTACTACGGGCGTCCGTACTACTACGGTTATCGTCCGTACCGCCGTCACTGGCGCCACGGTTACTACAATCGCTGGTAATCGGACCTAAGTAGCGATCTCTCTCAGGGGGACGGGACGAGCTTAGCCTCGTCCCCTGTAGGGCGCGACGCCTTGATCGGGCAGCCAGATGTCCGCCGGCGCCGCGCCTGTTTGCCAGAAGACGTCAATCGGAATGCCGCCGCGCGGATACCAGTAGCCGCCGATGCGCAGATATTTCGGCTTGATGAGCGCGGCGATGCGCTTGCCGATCGCAACCGTGCAGTCTTCGTGAAACGCGCCGTGATTGCGGAACGCGGCGAGGTAAAGCTTCAGCGACTTGCTCTCGAGCAGCCATTTTCCCGGCACGTAATCGATGACGAGATGGGCGAAGTCGGGCTGGCCGGTCACCGGACAAAGCGAGGTAAATTCCGGCGCCGTGAAGCGGGCGAGATAATCCGTATCGGTATGCGGATTGGCAACGCGCTCAAGCTCGGCTTTCTCAGGGCTGTCGGGAATGCCGACCTGTTTGCCGAGCTGCGTGACGTCCGGCTTCGATGCCGCCATGGCGCGTTACTCCGCAGCCAGGCGCGTTTCGGGCGCGGGCCCACGGTAAATGCAACCCTCGTTGCAGCTATCGCGGTGAACTTCGACCTGGGCCAAACCGGGGATGCGGTTGGCGAGGCGGTTCCAGATCCACATGGCGATGCGTTCCAGCGTCGGCGCTTCGAGGCCATCGATCTCGTTCAGCATGCGGTGGTCGAGCGCGTCTTCGGTGTCGGCAAGCGCGGCGGCAAGCTCATCGAAATGAAAGATGTAGCCCGTTTTTGGTCCGGGTTCGCCGTCGATGACAATGCGCGCACGGAAAGAATGGCCATGCACGCGCGAATTCGGCGAGCCTGGCGGTGCCGACGGCAGAAAATGGGCCGCCTCGAACCGGAATTCCTTATAGATCTGCATGGCGCTCAAATAGGGGATTTTCCCGGCGTCCGCCACCCCCGGTAGCAGGCCAAATCCGCGCCAAACGGGCGCGGAAAGCCCGAACGTTAAGGGATTCCGAGCAATTTGTGGGTCTGCACCGACAGCCGCCAGGCCGGATTGGCCTTGCAGTAGGCGATAGCGGCTTGGGTATTTGCAACTTGATCGGGGCCGTCCATCGGCTGGAGGAACCGCTGCTCGAAGGCGAGATCGAGGTATCCGGCCGGATCAATGCCCGTTTGCGGGAAGACGAGCTTCAACTCGTGGCCGTGGCGCTGTTTCAGGTCGGCGCCTGCTTTCGGCGAGACGCAGATCCAGTCGATGGTATCGAGCGCGGGGAGCGTGCCGTTCGTCTCCATGGCGATGCGGAAGCCTTCGGCGTGGAGTGCATCGACGAGGTCCTGATCGACCTGCAGCATCGGCTCGCCGCCGGTTAGAACAACGAACTTCGGCGAATCCGTTGTGGGCATCGCGGCGTCGCGGCAGGCACGGGCGAGAACTTCGGCCGTGTCGAAGCGTCCGCCGCCTGGGCCGTCCGTACCGACAAAATCGGTATCGCAGAATTGGCAGGTGGCTTTGGCGCGGTCCTGCTCGCGACCGCTCCAGAGATTGCAGCCGGCGAACCGGCAAAACACCGCAGGCGTCCCGGCGTTCGCGCCCTCGCCTTGTAGCGTATAGAAGATCTCTTTGACGGCATACATGCCGGATACCTACGGCGCCGGGGGCGCCAGTCAAGTGCGACTTATCCAAGTCTCAGAGGGGGCAATGGTGACCGAGCAGCGCACCTATCGCTATTTCGACCTCGTGATGGTCGCCTTTGTCGTCGTCCTTATATGCTCGAATTTGATCGGGCCGGCCAAGGCCGCGACCTTGACGCTTCCGGTCATCGGGCCGGTAACGTTCGGAGCAGGCGTGCTGTTCTTTCCGATCTCCTACATCTTCGGCGACGTGCTGACGGAAGTTTATGGTTATGCGCGGGCGCGCCGCGTGATCTGGGCGGGTTTCGCGGCCCTCATTTTCGCGGCGGTGATGGCGGCCGTTATCGTCGCGCTGCCACCCGCACCTGGGTGGCCAAACCAGCACATCTACGAAGTCGCCTTCGGCAATACGTGGCGGATCGCGGGCGCTTCGATGATCGCGTATTTCTGCGGCGAGTTCGTCAATTCTTATGTGCTCGCGAAGATGAAGGTGCGCAGCGAAGGGCGGCACATGAGCTGGCGCTTCGTGGCGTCTACCATTGCGGGCGAGGCGGTCGATTCCTCGCTGTTCTATCCGTTAGCGTTCTACAACTCCGGGATCATGCCGAACGATCTCGTGCTGACGCTGATGATCTCGCAGTTCGTTGTGAAGACACTGGTCGAGATCGTGTTCCTGCCGATTACGGTGCGCGTGGTCGCCGCGTTGAAGCGGGCGGAGAACGAGGACTATTTCGACCGCCACACTGATTTCAATCCGTTCAAGCTGGACGCGTGAGGGAGCTTCATATTGGCTGACGAAAGCATGTCCGCAGGAGAGCATCACGCCATCATCGACGTCGCGACGATGGCGTCGATGAGCGGGCTGCAGTACCTCGAAGCGATGATGCGCGGTGACGTGCCGAGAATGCCGATCGAGGCCACGCTCGGGTTTCAGATCGTCGAGGCGGAAGAGGGACGGACGGTGTTCGAGTCCGAGCCGCAGGTCGGACATTACAACGCCATCGCGACCGTGCACGCGGGCTACACGGCTACGCTGCTCGATTCCAGCATGGCGTGCGCCGTACTTTCGACGCTGCCGAAAGGCACGGGCTTTACGACGATGGAGTTCAAGATTTCGCTGCTCAGGCCGATGACGAAGGATACCGGCCTCGTGCGTGCGGAAGGGCTCATCATGAGCCGTGGGCGGCGCGCTGCCACGGCTGAGGGACGTTTGACGGACAAGCGCGGCAAGCTCATCGCGCATGCAACGACGACGTGTCTGGTTTTCAGTTTTTGATGTTTGTTATCCTCGGATTTAGATCGGAGATGACCTGTTCTAGGTTTACGCCGTCTCTTCAATATCGTCATGCCGGCGTAGGCTGGCACCCAGACAATGATCGACATTTGCGGGGCTGCGGTTTGCCTGGATTCCGGCCCGCGCCGGGTTGACGTTGTTCTGCCTCGATATAAGGCCGGATCATTCTAGCGCTTCGGCGATGGCCTGAAGCTCGGCTTCGGGCGACGGGAAATCTTCATAGGCATGACCGGAGCCACGGTACCAGTAGCGGCTGTTGAAGCCGTCGCCTTCGATTTTGTGCAGAATGGCGTGCAGCCAGCGATGCATCGGATCGCGCTCGTCGCGCTGGGCAATCTGATGGGCGCCGTCCCAATCGCCTGCGATGGCGAGATCGACGGCGCGTTTCAGGTCTGCTGAGACTGCCATTCGATCCAGCCTTTCGCGCGCAGCTCGCACGCCGGGCAGATGCCGCAGCCGTACCCCCAGTCATGACGGTTGGTGCGGTCGCCCATGTAGCAGGTGTGCGTATCCTCGATGATGATCTTGATGAGATCGTCGCCGCCGAGTTCGGACGCCATCGCCCAAGTTCCGGCCTTGTCGATGAACATCAGCGGCGTTTCGATGGTCATCGGCGTTGCAAGGCCGAGCGAGATCGCCTGCGCGAGCGTCTGGATCGTTTCGTTGCGGCAGTCGGGATAACCGGAGAAATCGGTTTCGCACATGCCGCCGACGAGGGTGGTGATGCCGCGCCGGTAGGCCAGTGCTGCAGCGTAGGTGAGGAACAAGAGATTGCGCCCCGGCACGAACGTCGTCGGCAGGCCCGTCGCCGCGAACGTGATCTCGGTTTCGCGTGTCAACGCCGTGTCACTGATGCTCTGTAGGGCAGGAAGATCAAGCACCGCGTCAGGCCCGAGCCGCCCGCCCACCTTTCCCAACTTCGCGAGCTTGTCGCGAACGACGTGGCGTTGGGCAAGCTCGACGCTGTGGCGCTGGCCGTATTTGAACCCAATCGTTTCGACGCGGTCGTAATGCGCAAGCGCCCAGGCGAGGCAGACGGTTGAATCCTGGCCGCCGGAGAACAATACGAGCGCGGATGTTTCAGGTGTCGTCATGGGGTACGATCAGAGGCTCTTGCCGTCATACAGCGTCGGTTTCAGGGACGCCGCGTCGATCCCGTCAAGGCAGCGGACGTTGACGGCGACCATCGTCGCGCCGCCCGGTGTGGTGCCGTAGGAGTAGGAGCCGATGCCGCATCCCGGGCAGAAGGTGTGGTGGATCACCTTCTTGTTGAACTGGTACTCAGCCTGTGCGTCTTTGTCCGATAAGAGGGAAAAAGCGCTCTCCGGCACGAAGCCCATGATGGCGCCGCGCTTCTGGCAGAAGGAGCAATTGCAGATTTTCAGGCCTTCGAGGGCCAGCTCCGCCTCAAAACGGACGCGGCCGCAGTGGCAACCTCCGGTCCACTTCTTCGTTTCCGACATTGGTATACCTTGGTTCTCGGGTAAATGTCCTTTCGGGTAGGCGTTCGACTGCCCGCAGGGACTTTGCCTTATTAGCGATTGCGGCTAAAACCCGCCCGAACCTGTCACACCCGTCGTCTCTCGACAAGCCAACCAGAAAATATCGGAAACGCTCATGACCGCCATCGTTGACATCATTGCCCGCGAAATTCTCGACAGCCGTGGCAATCCGACAGTCGAAGTGGATGTGGTGCTGGAAGACGGCTCGGAGGGACGCGCAGCGGTGCCATCGGGCGCTTCGACGGGCGCGCATGAAGCCATCGAGCTGCGCGACGGGGACAAGGCGCGCTATCAGGGCAAGGGTGTGCAGAAGGCGGTCGATGCGGTCAACGGCGAGATCTTCGACGCGCTGTCGGGTATGGACGCGGAAGATCAGCGCGGCATCGACGCGGCACTGATCCAGCTCGACGGTACGGATAACAAGAGCCGTCTCGGCGCCAACGCGATCCTCGGCGTTTCGCTGGCCGTCGCCAAGGCTGCGTCGATTGCGAACAACCTGGCGCTCTATCGCTATGTCGGCGGTGTCAATGCGCACATCCTGCCGGTGCCGATGATGAACATCATCAACGGCGGCGCACATGCCGATAACCCGATCGACATTCAGGAATTCATGATCATGCCGGTGGCAGCGGAGACCTGCGCCGATGCGATCCGGATGGGTTCGGAAATTTTTCAGACGCTGAAGAAGAACCTGCATGACGCCGGCCTCAGCACATCGGTTGGCGATGAAGGTGGGTTCGCGCCAAACCTCAAAAGCGCTGACGAAGCGCTCGGCTTCATAACGAAGGCGATCGAGAAGGCAGGATACAAGCCGGGCGACGACGTGATGCTTGCGCTCGATTGCGCTTCGACCGAATATTTCAAGGGCGGCAAGTATGAGCTTGCCGGCGAGGGCAAGGCGCTCGACAGCGCGGCGAACGCCAAATACCTCGAAGATCTCGTCAACCGTTTCCCGATTATCTCGATCGAAGACGGCATGGCAGAAGATGATTGGGCCGGGTGGAAGATCCTGACGGATCTTCTTGGCAATCGCGTGCAGCTCGTTGGCGACGATCTCTTCGTGACGAACACGAAACGGCTTGCGGAAGGCATCGCGAAGGGAACGGCCAACTCGATCCTCGTGAAGGTCAACCAGATCGGCTCGCTCTCAGAAACGCTCGACGCCGTCAGCATGGCGCAGCGCGCGGGTTATACCGCCGTCATGTCGCATCGCTCCGGCGAGACCGAAGATTCGACGATTGCGGATCTCGCGGTGGCGACGAATTGCGGTCAGATCAAGACGGGATCGCTGTCGCGTTCGGATCGTTTGGCAAAGTACAACCAGCTCATCCGCATCGAAGAAGAGCTTGGCGATGTCGCCGTTTATGCTGGACGATCAGTAATTAAACGTGCCTCAGCATAAACTTTAGGGGCCGTTTTTTCGAACATTAGGGAACCGAGGGCGTTTTTCACCGACTTTCCGTCACTTTCGCTTGCGATCTTCTATGCTGATTTGATGTCGGAACGTTTTGCCCCTCGCGAGCGTTTCTGCCGCGAGTAAGAGGGTGGGTTAGTAATGCGACAATCGAGAGTATTGGCTCAGCAGGCGATTGCTCGCCCGCGACGGGTCGAGAATTTCCGGCGTAAATCGTGGACGCCACGAACAGTTCGCAGGTCCGTGCCGGTCGAGATTTCGGAACCGGCTGTTGCGAGCAACTATATTCCGGGCGAGTTCGAAGAGCCGCAATCGCCACTCTTCGTGGCGGTGAAGCGTACCATCTGCCTGACCTGGGACGTCACGATTTTAACAGCACTGTCGCCGTTCTTCGCAATCTGGTTTCTCTATCGTGGCGCGAAGCGATTGACGGATGCGAGGCCGCAAAAAGGCTGACGCCTACGTCTTCATGCAAGCCATTTGTTAAAGCCCCGCGTCGGGGCTTTTTCTTTGTTGGAACTGTCGCGCTGTCAGGTCGTTTGCCTCGCAAAGGAGAGCTGCGACATGAAACATTTAACAGCGATAGCCCTAACTCTGATCGCCGCTCCTGCTGCATCAGCGTTGGCACAGGACAACACGCTGCCGGAAAGCATGCGCATCCAACAAAGCGTGACGCAGCAGAACGCCAACGATCCGAACATGCCCGCCAACCGCGGAAGCTCGCAGCCGACGACGGAAGCGCCGGGCAGCGCGGCTGGACCGGTGGAACGGCATCGGCTCGATCCGGCGGCACCCAGTCCGCAACGACTGCAGATTGAAGACGGCACCAGCGCCGCGGTGCGCAATCCCGATGCGGACACGTTGCACCCGGGACCATCTGGATCGTCTTACAACACGATCATGCGCGGAGCCCCTTCGACAAGCGGGACGAGTACCGGGACCACCGGCATCGGATCATCGCCGGGAACGGGTGCGTCAAGTGTCGGCGCGGGTGCAGGTGGGAGCGCTGGTGATGCGGGCGGCAGCGCAGGCGGCGGAGCTTCGGGCGGCGGCCACTAGTCCATTTGCGAAGGATAATCATGGCAACGCAAGCAAAATCAAAACCTCAGCGCACGGCGCAACAAGGCCGCGACATTCAGGATGAGGTCGATCTCCTGGATGCCAAGGAGGCCGGGCAGGAGAAAAAGAAAAAATCAAAGCCGGTCATGCAGGCGGGGGCGCGCGAATACCCTTCGCATTTTCCGGCGCAGCATCAGGAAAAGTCCGGCGATGAAGCCGCGCTTCAACTTGCGCCGATGTATGATGCGCCGGGATATCAAGGTTCGGCGAAGCTCAAGGATCGCGTCGCGTTAATCACCGGCGGGGATTCCGGCATCGGCCGGGCTGTCGCCGTGCTGTTCGCGCGGGAAGGCGCCGATGTCGCGATCTGTTACCTGGAATCGCGCAACGATGCGCTCGACACGAAGGAAGCCGTCGAAAAGGAAGGACGACGCTGCCTACTGATCGAAGGCGATGTGTCGGATTCCAAATTTTGCGAAGATGCCGTCGCGCAAACGGTGAAGACGCTCGGCAAGCTCGACGTGCTCGTGAACAACGCGGCTTTCCAAGAGCACACGTCGGATATTCTCGACCTCAGCGACGAGCATTTCGATCGGACACTGAAGACAAATCTCTACGGCTATTTCTACATGGCGCGGGCTGCCGTTCCACATATGGCGCCAGGCTCCGCGATCATCATGACGGGATCGGTTACCGGCATCGAAGGCAGCAAAGAACTGCTGGATTATTCGATGACCAAGGGCGGCATTCATGCGTTTACGCGTTCGCTGTCGTCTCAACTCATAGAGCGCGGCATTCGCGTCAACGCCATCGCGCCGGGGCCGGTGTGGACGCCGCTCAACCCTGCCGATCGTCCGGCCGAGGATGTTGCCAAGTTCGGAACATCGGCGGCGATGGGGCGCGCGGCACAACCGGAAGAGATCGCGCCCGCGTTCGTATTCATGGCAGCGCCCTGCTGCTCAAGCTACATCACGGGCGAGATACTTCCCGTCATCGGCGGTTATGG
The DNA here is from genome assembly GCF_000253295.1 of Hyphomicrobium sp. MC1. Lineage (NCBI taxonomy): Bacteria > Pseudomonadati > Pseudomonadota > Alphaproteobacteria > Hyphomicrobiales > Hyphomicrobiaceae > Hyphomicrobium > Hyphomicrobium sp. MC1. The sequence goes on from NC_015717.1 coordinate 1,876,439, forward strand.
CGCTTAACGACAACGCGCTTACTGCCGATGTTTCTTGTGGCTCGGTGTTGCCGGAGTCGGCGCCGGGGCCGGCATGTTTTTGAGCACCAGATCGATGTCGATCGGTTTGCAGCCGCCGGTGCGCAGCATCTCGTTCACGGTATCGGCGTCGCGACGTAAATTAGCGATTTGCGCATAGCTGTCCGGATCGACGTGCGTGTTCGAGCTGAACAAGCTGAAAACGGTGTTGGTCGGTCGCGCGGCTTGCGAGGCCTGTAAGGCTCGAATTTTTACGAGCTGGTCGTTGACGAATTTTGTCGGCTCGGCGCAGGGATCGCTGTTGGCCGTGGAAAGGCTTTGCGGCTTTTTGTGTTTGGCCCAGGCGTCTGTGGGAGGCGAGAGCCATCCTGACAGCACGGCAGCGATGACACCTGCAATCGCAAACCTGACAGCCGATCTTAATCTCATCTCAATAGCATCTCGCAGCGGGATCGTTCGCACGACAGCAATGATGCGCGAAATATGCCGTGAGTGGGACGCGCAGATAACAAACTTCCAGTTTTATGACATGCGCGCCCGCGGTGTCCGTTTGTTATGATCGATTTGATTCTGCGGTGCCGCTCGAAGGGGGTGCCGCGCGCCGAACGGCGACTGGCAATGTTATCGTAAAGGCCATCTTTGATGAGCATGCTCGGATGGATCCATCGGCGCGAACGCAAACCGGATGCGGAGGTGACGCCAACCCCGGTGCAGACGCCCGTCAACAAGCGGCCGAAGATCGATCCTGAAGTCGCCAGAGAGCGGGCGCGCAAAAATAGCCCGTGGCGGTACGACGACGGCCCGTCACGCCGTCCGGTCGGCGGCAAATAGGGCCTTTTACCTTGTCGGCCCGCGCGTTGTGGTATCGCGGGGCTGGCATTTGCTCGATGTGGAACGTAGTGTCTCTCCCGGGGAGTTGGGGGCGTTCCGGTATGCTCGTGCGTGGTCTCGTCGGGCTTCTATACAACACTTTGACGTCCTGGCTGGTGGGCCGGGGAGTGTGGCGATGAGCGTTACGATTGCGATCGCCAATCCGAAAGGCGGCGTCGGCAAGACGCTGACGACGATGATGCTGGCCGATGGGCTGGCGCTTTCCTACGGCGCTCGCGTGCTCGTACTCGACATGGATCCGCAGGCCGGGGCGACCAAGGCGCTGCTTGGCATCGACGCGGAGCAGGAACTACGCGAGAGGCGGATCGGCCTTGGCGCCATGCTTCAGGCCTTTGCGCGCGGACGCGATATCCGTCTTGCTTCGCATCGGGTGGCGGCGAGCGATCTCGTCGAGCTTCAGGACCGTGAAAAAGGTTTTATCGATATCGTGCCGTCGAACCATGAGCTGCTGGGCGACATGGCCGACTTCGAACGTTCTGCGCACCGGAAACGGCGGCGCGACCGCCTCGATGTGCAGCTTGCGAAAGCTCTGCGCGCAGAGTTGAATAAATTCGATGACGAATACGATGCCGTTCTGGTCGATTGTCCAGCGGGGCCAGGACCGCTCGCGCTGGCGGGCATCCGGCTGGCGCATCATATCCTGGCGCCGACGAGCCTTGAGACGAACGCCTATTCGACGCTGACGGACTTCCTGAAGTTCATTCTCGCGGACGATCTCGATCTTGCGGCGCAGGTCAAGGTGCATCCGCTGATTACGCAGTATCAGGCGACGAATTCTCTACAACGCGAGATGCTCCAGCACATCAAAGAAGGGCTGGCGCATCTCAACGCGATCTCCAGGCCGGTGCCTTATACGGCGGCTCTGCAAAACGCTGCCGCGCATCCGGGGATGGGCAACCTGCGGACGGCGCGGCAGAAATACGGCAACGCATTGCCAGATGTCGTGGCGCTGACGAAGGCGGTTGTCGAGCGCGTGAGCGCAAATAGCTGATAGTCGGTTACTGAGTGGATCAGCGACCATTTGGGGATGCCGGAGCCCGATGCGCGCGCTATAAGTCCGGCTATTCGAGCCAAGGTCGGATCGCCCTTCGGCTTTGGGTTTTGATAAGTGAGGGGACCAATCATGCTGATCCGTTTCCTGGGATACCTGCTGATTTCGCTGGCGGCAGTCACGACGCCGGCGCTGGCGCAGCTCAAGCCCGGTGACAAGGCGCCTATGTTCAAGGCGCAGGCGTCACTCGGAGGCAAGCAGTTCACGTTCTCCCTGCCTGAGGCGCTCAAGAAAGGGCCCGTCGTCGTCTATTTCTATCCGAAGGCTTTCACGTCGGGCTGCACCGAGGAGGCGCACGATTTCGCTGAGGCGATGGGGCAGTTCCATGCTTTGGGAGCTTCGGTGATCGGGATCAGCAACGACGACATCGCGACGCTCAACAAGTTTTCGACGTCGGAGTGCCGCAGCAAATTTCCGGTGGCGGCCGACAGTGGCCAGCGGATCATGACAGCTTACGACTCGGTGATGATGGGCTTCATGCCTTATGCCAGCCGCACGTCTTATGTCGTGACGCCGGACGGGCGGATTTCCTACGAGTACACGGCGCTAGATCCGTCGCAGCACGTGAAGAATACGTTGGCGGCGGTCAAAGCCTGGAAGACGAAGCACCACAGCTAAATGCGATCGCACTCGCGGCGATCAGACGGTGCTTCGGGAGGGGCTGGCTGCCGGGCGGCGGTCAGCCGTAAGGGCCTTCCAGGGCGCCCAATTCTTCGAGCTTGGAACGGATCGCGACCACGAGTTCCTCGGGATGCGCGCGGCCGTTCAGCTCGATTTCGGCATTCAGCGGCGGCTCGTAAGGTGCTGAGACGCCAGTGAACTGCGGAATGAGGCCCTGCCGCGCCTTCTTATAGAGTCCCTTGGCGTCCCGCTGCTCGCAGACGGTGAGGGGCGTGTTGACGAAGACCTCAAGAAATTCGCCGTTATCGAAGATCTTTCGTGCCGTTTCCCGGTGAGAAAGGAGCGGCGAGATCAGCGACACAATGACGATCAGTCCGGCGTCGACCATCAACTTGGCGACTTCGGCGATGCGGCGAACATTTTCGGCGCGTCCCGCTTCGGTGAAATCGAGGTCGCTGCAGAGGCCGGTACGGCAGCGGTCGCCGTCAAGCACGAACGTGTGCTGGCCGGAGGCATGCAAGGTCTGGTCGAGAAGATTGGCGATCGTCGTTTTGCCTGCGCCGGAAAGCCCGGTGAACCACAAGCAACAGGCTTTCTGCCCCTTAGCGTCGGCCCGATCGTCTTTGCAGACGGCTGTATCCTGCCAAAGCAGATTCAAAGCGCGATCTCCGCGCAAACTTTCCATGCCGATTTTTCTCATGGCTCCCCCCGGAGGTCACGGCCCAGGCTTCTGGGCGACCGCACGCCTCCAAGATAATCGTCATTGGACGGCTATGCCGAAAGATATAGGCTTTTTTGCACATCTATATCTTGCTCAGTAATAAGCTCGTCGAAGCGGTGCGGGGAGGCAACAAAAATCGCGCCCGGAGATACCGACGGCGACCATCTGACAGACTTTGGCGCGTCTCGCTCTACCAGCGGCGGCGTGGCGGATGCGGCGGCCGCGGGGGAGGCTGGCAATACGGCTGCGGCATGAACGCGACCTGCGGTCCCCACTGAGGGAACAGTCCGAAGTAGGGCATCGGGTACGGCGGCGCGTAGTAGATGCCGTTTTCCTCGTAAACGTAATTATAGGGGCGGGCGAGCAGGACCGGCGGCGGAATTGGCGTGACGAAAGCTTCTTCCGGCGGGGCTTCCTCGCCGCCGAAGTCGGCAGCGGACGCCAGTGCGGGCATAAAAACGATGAAGGCGGCCGCGAGGATCGGCAGAATTTTCATGGCTTGCAAGCGCTCGGTCCGAATGTGGCTCATTGCGATCTTTGGTCGGAATGGTGCGAGCGCTGTTCGCTACTTCAACGAAGCGCGCGGCCTTACAACTTGGGATCGCGATAGTCGTGAGCATTTTCGGGGACGCCGTGTAACGAACAGTTAAGACGGCGAAAAATCTTTTTTCCGGCTTGGGTGCAGGCCGCGTGCGGAAATCTTCCGCGGATTATGTGTCCGGACGAAGCCTGTCAGTCGAGCTTGCGCGATTTTGAGAGGAACTCCATCGTCTTTGGGTCGGGACCATTGCAAAACGTGAACAGTGCCCGCGCGTAAATGCTTTCGTGTCCAGTGACGGCGGCGAAGAGCGTCATCGAGGAATGGAATTTCAGATTGTCCGGATTGCCGAGAATCTGGAGGAGCGAATCGTATCGGTGTTCGAGGATCAGCGCCGTCATTTGTGCAAGTCGCGGACCGAGCACCGGGTGACAGACATAGGCGAGCGCTTCCTCGTAGCTGCCAATGCCATATTTCTCCGACATGGCGCTGGAGCCTAATCCGCGCATCTGCGGAAACGTGTACCACATCCAATGGGATTGCTTCTTGCCGGCCGTCAATTCGCTGACGACGCGCTCGTAGGTGTGCGCCTGAGCACTGACGAAACGTTCGAGGTCGAATGGATCGCGAAGGTCTTGCATGGTCTCACCGCAGAAGCCGGTCGGCGCCGTGCGCAGGATTTAGCGTCGTTACGACAATCCTGAGGCGGCAGCAGCGGACGGTCCGGAAGCGTCAGATCGACAAAAGAGAAGCTGAAAGCGAACGTGAAAATCGGCGTCAGCGCTGCGCTTAGAAGGCGCAGCCTGTTGTTCGCAGTTGCGAGATCGTCGGCATTTCATTGGTCATCGTCTGCTCCGGAAAATGGCATGCTGAAAAGTCATAAAAGCCCCGCTCTTATAGGTGGTGCTCCGTATTCGCACAAATATTTCCCGGCCGTCTTTCCAAAGGAAGTTTCAGGCGAAGGCTGCGGCGCTCGATGAAACGGTCGTCTGCGGATCAGCTTGATATTTCGCGAGAATTTTTGGGCTCTTCGTCAAGGGTCCCGAGAGCAAAGGTGCCATCGCGGAGCGCCTATTGTGGATGCCCCGTGCTTGCGTATGGTCGCGCGCAAATATGAAGGGATATCGGAATGGCGCGCGCTGATGCCTTGCAGGCATCCTCTCCAAAAATCACCAAAGCCATCATCTGCGCATTTTGTACCGGGCTCATCGGCATTGGGCTCGCGCGCTTCGCCTATACGCCGCTGCTGCCCGCGCTCGTCGATGCGCACTGGTTTGCGCCGGCCGCTGCCGCGTATCTCGGCGCGGCCAATCTCGCCGGCTACCTCGCTGGCGCCGTGCTCGGGAGGCCCATTTCCGCACGCCTTTCGAGCGTCGCGGTGTTGCGCGCCATGATGGTCCTGGCGACGGCCGCCTTTTTCGCGTGCGCGTTGCCGCAGGGCTTTCTGTGGTTTTTCGTATGGCGCTTTGCTGCGGGCTTTGCGGGCGGAGCGATGATGGTTCTCGCCGCTCCGATGGTGCTCGCGCACGTTCCGCCTGCGCGGCGCGGATTGGCGGGCGGGATGATCTTCATGGGGATCGGCGCCGGCATTGCGGCGTCGGGAACGGTCATTCCTTTCCTATTGCAGTTCGGAGTGCAGGCCGCATGGATCGGCCTTGGAGTGCTGTCGTTCGTGCTGACGGCTATTGCCTGGAGCGGCTGGCCGGATGGGCCGGGTCATGTGCCGACGGCCCCATCGGGGCATATTCATCCGCCGCGCCTCGGTGCACTCCGCGCGCTTTATGTCGAGTATGCGCTCAATGCGGGTGGGTGGGTGCCACACATGATTTTTCTCGTCGATTTCGTGGCGCGCGGATTAGGGCAAGGTGTGAAAGTCGGTGCGGAGTTCTGGGTCGCCTTCGGACTGAGCGCGACGGCCGGTCCGATTCTGGCTGGGCACATCGCGGACCGTATCGGATTTAGATCGGCGTTGCGCTTGGCGTTCAGCTTGCAGATCTTCGCAATCGGTCTGCTCGTGTTCGATGTGACCAGCACGCCCTGGCTGTTTCTGTCGAGCATCATCATTGGTGCGTTCGTGACCGGAACCGTGCCGCTGGTTCTCGGGCGCATTCACGAGCTTCTGCCGCATCATCCGGCCGAGCAGAAGGCGGCCTGGAGCGTTGCGACCGTGGCGTTTGCGCTATGCCAGGCTGCAGCCGCTTACGGATTTTCATTCATCTTCGCACATAGCGGCGGCGATTATCGCATTCTGTTTGTTATCGGCATGATTGCGATGTCACTGGCGCTCGTCATTGATGTCGGCGGGACTTTCCGGGAAAAGGCAATGCGCTAGGCGGCAAGGGCTCGCGTATCGCCCGCAAGGCGTTGGCCGAAAAATACTGCCGTTCATATTCTGCGCACTTCGTTTGGCTGCCAATAACTGCTTTGGGAAAGCCATCGGGACGCGTAGCTTCTCCTCGCGGACATGTCCGGCCGTCGGGAGTTGCAATGATGCAGACGATCGTGACAGCGCTGCTCTGGTTTTCCGCCATTGGGTGCGCCGTGATGGGCGGCGTTTACTTCGCGTTTTCTGCATTCATCATGGCGGCGTTAGGCCGGATCGACCATGCAGCGGGGATTGCTGCGATGAATGCCATCAACACGGACATTTTAAAATCGCTGTTCATGCCGCTGTTCTTCGGCACTTCGGTCGCCAGTTTGGCGTTAGCGGTTCTGGCGTTGTGGCATTGGGGAAACGAGGGCGCCGCTCCGATGTTCGCGGGCGGCGTGATCTATGTCGTCGGCATGTTCATTGTTACAATTGTCTTCAATGTACCGCTAAACGACGCTTTGTCGGCTGCAGATCCGATGACGGCATCGTCAGGGGGCGTTTGGAAGCGGTACGTGTCCGATTGGACGATATGGAACCACGTCCGTACCGCTGCCTCGATTGCAGCGAGCACGCTGTTCATTTTCGCCCTGATGGCGTGGAATGCGCGTTCGGTCTAAATATAATATCGTCAGCTTTTTAAGCGTTATTTTCATAATATCCGAATACGGAATATCAGAGAACTGTTGGTGATATCCTAACGCTTTCTCAATGCCGGCGGCTTAGAATACCTTTTCAGAATACGGAATGAATTTTGTCGTGACGCGGTGGGTCACTGATTTGATGCGCGACAGCGATATTCCAACGCGCAGTATTGATTTGCTTCTGTCTCGACGCTCCGACAACGGCGGCCTCGCCGGGATTTCGCATTTCGATTGGCCGTCGTCGGGGCTGCCGCCGTTTCAGGACTGGCCCACGGCATTGAGCATGGCCGCGCGGCTTGTGGCCCACGCGTCCGTACCCATGGCATTGATGGTCGGACGGGAAGGTCACCTCGTGCCGAATGCGGCGGCGACCGTGCTATTCAGCGAATTTACACGCGGTGATTTCCTCGGCCGGCCGGTCGAAGAGGTTGTCGGGGAAGGGGCGAAATTCTACGCCGACGTTCTATCGCGCGTGTTCACCGGCGAAAGCTGCAGCTTCCATGATCAGCCGATGCGTCTCGTGCGCAACGGCCAATGGGCGACGCGCTGGTTCAATCTGCATTTCACGCCGGTCGCCGATGCGCAGGGACAGGTGCTGGGCGTGCTTGCAATCGCGTCGGAGGTTACGAGCCATGTCCAATGCGCGCGCAAACTTCGGGAGTCGGAGCAGCGGCTGAAGCTTGCGCTTGAATCGTCCGGTATGGTCGGCGTCTGGGACTTCGACGTCAAAACGAATATCAGCACGGCCGACGCCAACGTGGCGCGAATGTATGGATTGTCCGCCACTGGCTGTGTCCGCGGTGTCGATGACGGGCATTTCATACGCGCGATCCATAGCGGTGACCGCGCGCGCGTAGAGGAGACGCTGCATACCGCCATCGAGACGCGGACCTCTTATCGCTGCAAGTATCGTGTCCTGCCGCATGGCGGAGCGCTGCGTTGGGTCATTACGTCGGCCAAGCCTGTCTACGACGACCGCGGCGACCTCGTGCGCATGTCCGGCGTCGTTGTCGATGTGACCGATCAGATGGAAACGGCGTCGGCGCTGGCGCAGAGCCGCTTTCAATTTGAAACCCTGACGGAAGCGCTGCCGCAAATCGTATGGAGCTGCGATGCCGAGGGACGGCACGATTATTTTTCAGCGCGCTGGAGCGAATTTACAGGGATGCTCTCACACGAAATCAGCGAAGATACCTGGAAGATGCTGGTCTATCCGGCGCACTGGGATATGGTCCGCAAGAAGTGGGGCGACGCGATTGCAACCGGCACGCCTTACGACATCGACTATCGGTTCCGTCATCATTCCGGAGAGTATCGGTGGCTTCGCGTCATGGCCTTGCCGATACGGGACGACGAGGGAAACATCACGCGATGGTTCGGCACGAGCACCGACATCCATGACTCCTACCTCGCGGCGGAGGAACGCGCCCGGCTCACAAAAGAGCTGGAGCGCATGGCGACGGAGGATCAGCTTACCGAGGTGTTGACCCGGCGCGCTTTCATCAATAGCGCCTCTGCCGCAATAGCGCAGGCCTCAGCACACGCCGCACCCGTCAGCCTGCTGATGATGGATCTCGATCACTTCAAGTCGATTAACGATGAGTATGGCCATCCGTGTGGCGACCAGGTGCTGGCCGCTGCGGCAAAGCGGATCAAGGCCTGCGTCAAGAAACAGGATCTCGTCGGCCGATTGGGTGGCGAGGAATTTGCCATTCTGCTCAGCGGTTGTGGGGCGCGTGAGGCGAAGGCCGTAGCAGACAGAATTTGCGGGGCGCTTGAGGCCAGGCCGATCGCAATGGAGAACGGTCTCAGCGTTGCCGTGACGGTCAGTGTGGGGGCGACGACGCGATCGGCGCCGGACGACGATTTGGCGTCGCTACTTCTCGTTGCCGACAAGGCGCTCTATCAGGCGAAAGCGGCGGGTCGTAATCGCTCGGTCTTTCACGAGAGCGTAGCCGACCAAGCCTAATCGGCGCGAATGCGCGCCTCATTTCAGGAATAATTACGCAAAAACAGTCTGTTATATGGGTTTCGCGCCGCGCGAAGCCGCGATCCCCCGCGACCAAAAAGTTGTCCATTATGACTTTTAGGATAGCTCTCTCGGTGTGACTTGCCGATAATGTGATCTAAGCTGCTCAGTCTATCCGACGTCGAGCTATCACGGGGGGAAGTCTGGCATGCCGGAGCCGTTGCTCATCCATATCCACGTGCCGAAATGCGCAGGTACGACGGTTGAAAAGCATTTGGCGTACGAGCTGGGCCATTCGGGCGTGTGGTTTGCGCCGAAGCGGACGCGGCAATTTCCGCTCGGTTGGTTCGGTCGAAAATACAACGATAAGCCGCCGGCGCCGCTCGACCAGATCAAAGCCTTATCCGGGCATTTCATCGGCCGCTCGATCGAGGAGCAGTTCAAGGACCGCAAAATCGTTCGCTCGATCATTCTTCGCGAGCCCGAAAGCCTGATGCTGTCCTATTACAATTATCGCATGATCCGGTACATCCAGCAGGGACTGCGGCCCTATGGGTTCTCGCTGTTTTTGCGGGCAACGCGCCAGAACTTCATTTCGCATTTCCTCTTGGACCGCTGGCTCGAACTTCCGTGGCTGGATCTGGTGCGACTGTCGGATCAGCAGAAGATGCGTCTGCTCGACGAAGCGTTGGCGTCTGTCGATCATATTGCTCCGATCAGCGAGGCGGACGACCTGGTTCGCAAAATCTCGGCCGAACTCGGTATCTCGCCGGTGGCTAAACGGCAAAACACGACTGAGGACGGAAAAGCAAAGGCCGGTTGGACGATGGTGCGCCATGGCGATCTGTCGGAAGCTGAGCGCGTCGAGCTTAAATCGCGCACACAGCTTGATCGTTATCTGTGGCGACGGTGGGTGCTGAAAGAAGACGTCAGAGTTGCCCCCGATCTGCAAAGTCAATTCAGGCGCTCGGAGCTTCTGAGACCCCGCTATCAATGCGAGCGGCGCCTTGCCCGTTTGTTCGGGTAAGAGAAGAAGAAATGCTTGATACGCTCGAACGCATTGCCATCGAGGCCGGCACACTCATTGCCAAAATTCGGCAAGGTGGCGCCAACGTTATGACCAAGTCCGACGGCAGTCCGGTGACGGATGCCGATCAGGCGGCGGAAGATCTGATCGTGCGCGCGCTGCAGAGGGTCGCGCCGGATATTCCGATCATCGCGGAAGAATCTGCCGCTTCTTGCGTTGCAGATCATTCAACAAGCCGCGCGCTGTTTTTTGTCGATCCGCTCGATGGGACAAAAGAGTTCATTCGTGGCAGGCCGGATTATACGGTCAACATCTGCCTCGTCGAAAACCGGAAGCCGAAACTCGGCGTCGTCTTCGCGCCGGCGCGTGGCGAGTTGTTTAGCAGTGACGGCTTGGCATCTTACCGGTCCGCAATTTTGCAAGATGCTTCGATTGGTGAGCGCTCGCAAATTCGCGCGTCATGTGGAGATGGCCGCCTAACCGCCGTCGCGAGTGCTTCGCACGGAAATGTGGAAACGGAAGATTTTCTGCAGAAGCTCCCGGTCGATCGCAAGGTCTCGGTTGGCTCGTCTTTGAAGTTCTGTCTCGTGGCGATGGCGGACGCTCATATCTATCCGCGTTTCGGTCGGACGATGCAGTGGGACACCGCGGCGGGGGATGCGGTCTTGCGCGGTGCCGGTGGCTGCACGCTGACGTCGGACGGCAGAGAACTCGAATACGGCGTGCCGTGCGCGGCAGACGGGTCTTACGACAATCCGCATTTCATCTCGTACGGCGGCGATGCGGAGACCCTGCGGACGCTGCTGCAGAATTGCAGCGGCGTGATCGACGCGTAGCATCGCTCGCTCCCAGCACTTACCTTCCCGGCGGATGGGGCATCGGCTCGGCCGGATCGTCAATCGGGATCGGCGAGGGCTCAGGCGGCTTGTTCGGCTCAGGTGGCAGCGGCGGTAACTCGCCCGGCTCTTGCGTCGGGAAAGGGATGGTCGGGGGATCGTTGCCGTTTTCCATATTGGATTAAGGCGTCCGGCTGAGAATTCGTTCCCCCGTTCCTTCAACGTTCGAGCTAATGCCCGTTTGCCGGGGCGGTGTCTGCAGAAATACGATCCAATTCGCCCATCGCATCGTCCGGCAATTGCAGCTCTGCTGCCGCCAGATTTTCGCGAAGGTGCGCCAGCGATGACGTACCGGGGATCAGCAGGATATTCGATGCCCGCCGGAGCAGCCATGCGAGCGCGACCTGCATAGGCGTTGCGCCGAGACGGGCGGCGACTGCCGACAATTCCGACGACTGCAACGGTGTGAAGCCACCGAGCGGGAAGAAGGGCACGTAGGCCACGCCTTCAGCGCCGAGCTGGTCGATCAGGGCGTCGTCGTCACGGTGCGCGACATTGTAAAAGTTCTGGACGCAGACGATGTCGCAGATCTTGCGACTGTCTTCGATTTGCTTGCGTGTGACATTGCTGAGGCCAATGTTGCGGATCAGTCCCTCTCGCTGAAGGTCGGCAAGCGTAGAGACTTGCTCTTCAATCGAGCCCTCTGCGGGTCCATGCACGTCGAGCATGCTGCGGAAGTTGACGACATCAAGCACATCGACGCCCAGATTGCGCAGATTGTCGTGCACGGCTTGGGTCAGCTCTTTTGGTGAGAGCGCCGGGATCCACGAGGCATCGTTACCGCGGCGGGCGGCAACTTTCGTCACGATCACCATGTCGTCCGGGTAGGGGCGCAGCGCTTCGCGGATCAGTTCATTGACGACGTGCGGGCCGTAAAAATCGCTGGTGTCGATGTGGTTCACGCCCGACGCAACGGCCTCGCGCAAAACGGCAATGGCTTGGGCACGGTCTTTTGGCGGACCAAAAACGCCGGGGCCGGTCAGCTGCATGGCACCGTAGCCGAGGCGCGTTACGGTGCGGTCGCCGAGTTTGAAGGTGTCGGAAGTGTCGAGGGTGGTCATGGGCGTCTCCTTATCGTGCTGCGCGGAGATATAGCGGTTGTTTAGCATGCGATAATCGACAACAATCCGGACAAGCTGTACGGAATTTCGAACAATGGCCGTTGACCTTGCAGATCTGAACGCGTTCGTCGCGGTGGCGCGGGCAGGGGGCTTTCGGGATGGCGCCCGGGCGAGCGGCGGGAGCCCTTCGGGCCTGAGCGACGCGGTGCGTCGGCTGGAAGTGCAGCTTGGCGTCCGGCTTCTCAACCGGACAACCCGGAGCGTGGTGCCGACGGATGCTGGCCGCAGCTTGTTGGAGCGGCTTACACCTGCTCTCAATGAGGTCGAAGCCGCGCTCGATGTCGTCAATGTTTTCCGCGACCGGCCTGCGGGCACGCTGCGCCTCAACGTGCCGGTGAGTGCGGCGCGGCTCGTGCTGCCAAGGATCGTTCCGCCGTTCCTCGCCGCCTATCCGGACATCAAACTTGAAATCATTGCCGAGGACAGTTTTGTCGATGTGGTTCAGGCTGGCTGCGATGCGGGCATTCGCTACGATGAACGGCTCGAACAAGATATGATCGCCGTGCCGATCGGTCCCCGCGTACAGCGCTTTGCGACGGCGGCGGCGCCTGCGTATCTCGACCGTCACGGAAGACCTTCGCATCCCCGAGATTTGTTGCGCCATGCTTGCCTGCGCGGGCGGTTCGCGAGCGGCTCGATGATGTCCTGGGAATATGAGCGCGAGGGGGAGGTTATGCGCGTTGATACAACTGGGCCAATGATCGTCCAGGCGGGCGGCATCGTCGATCTCGCGATCGATGCTGCGGTCGCGGGTTCGGGCGTCATCTATCTATTCGAAGACTGGCTGCGGCCGTATCTGGACAGCGGTGCGCTGGAACCGATCCTCGAACCTTGGTGGCAAGCGTTTTCCGGGCCGTTTCTTTATTATCCCGGCAGGCGTCTCGTGCCTGCGCCGTTGCGGGCCTTCGTGGATTTCATCAAAGCCAATTAGCTGCAAATGCTCGGCTCGGTCATTCTTTCGACCCAGTTTTGGCATTACTGATCGTTTCGCGGGATTCTGAAACATATTGCGCCGGCAATCTAAATGCCGGGCGTTTGAGCGCATCCGGAGCCCGCCATGCCACCTGTTTCTCCTTCCGACGCCGAGCTTGTCGATCTCGAATACGACGCCAGTCAAACGGTTTGGCGCAGAGCCGAGCCGGATCGCGGCACGGCGCTGCTGCAGATTTTCGACGGCGAATTCAGGACGGCGCTTCGGCAAATGCACCGGCACGTCATTCTGCGCAACGCGCTGCGCCGTCCGCAGAACCTGGCGCAGATCCTGCTCTTCATTGGGGTTGGCGGCGGCTTCGCGGAAGTTCTGCCCGTTGACGATATTCTTGCCGACGTCGTGAAGGAGGCGGCAGCGGGCGACGGCGATCTTATGATCCTGTGCCACTGGAACGTCGACCGCGACGATAGGCCGGTTTTTCCCCATCAGCCTGGGCGCCTGATGGAGGTGCGGCGTATCCTGAAGCTCGAAAGTCTGCGCCAACAATCGTCGAACTTGGTGGCGTGGGTCGACGACTGTGTGGCCGAAGCCGACCAGAAGGGCGGAACGTGGCTTAAGCGACGGGCAGATGACATCGGCCAACGTCCGACGAAACGGCTGGCAGCCTTTTAGCTTGCAAAGCTGATATTGCGACGGCCGGTCAGATCGTTTCCGCCTCGCGATTGGTGGTCAGCTTCGGCATGAGGCGGACGTAGACGAGTTCGCTCAAAAGCTCGATCAGCGTCTGGGTCACGATGATCGCCGGAAGAACCGGCACTGCGCCGGGAATGGCAAGTCCGAGCGGCAGGATGACGAGCGAATTGCGCGTCGCGGCGCTGAACGCGACGGCGCGTCCTGCCGGTGCCTCAAGCTGAAACAGGCGTGCGATGCGCCATCCGATGAGCGGGGCGAGGATCGCGAAGGCGACATAGATCGGGACGACGCTCAGAGCTTTGTCGATGGCAGGCCCGAGCTGGGGCACGACCGCCGCGACGACAATAAAGAGAACGATGGCGGTGGCCGGAACGGGCAGAACTCCGAAGATAGAGGACAGGCGCGCGGCGGTAGCGTTGCGGGCGGCCCAGTACTGAAGAAGAGCCGCAAACGCCAGAGGAATGGCGATAAGCCAGATGAAGGCGTGCACGAACGGTCCGGCATGGACGAGGTCTGCCACGCGCGCTCCGAGAAATAACTGGAGGTAGATGGGCAGCAGCAGCATCTGCACGATGAGCAGGACGGGCGTGGCGGCTAGCAGCAGGCGGGCGTCGGCGCGACCGAGATGCGAAAACGTGACGACGTAGTCGATGCAGGGACTGAGCAGGACCAGCAGCGCCCCGAGCCTAATCATCGGATCATCGGGAAGGATCTGTACGAGAAGCGCGACGAGCAGCGGCATCGCGACGAAATTCGTGAGGAGTAGCGCGGCAAGAAACCGGCGGTGCGCGAAGGCCACGCCAAGATCGGCTAAGGGGACCTGTAGGAAGGTGAGGAACAACATCGCGGCGAGTGCGGGATTGATGCTGTCTTCCAGAACATCCGTCCCGCCGACAGTTAGAGCAAGCATTGCGGCCAACGCGACGGCGGCGAAATAGATCGAGACCTGCCGGCTTTCCAGTATCTCGCGGAGTTCAGCCAAAACTATTTCCCCACTTCACTCCAGGCCCGAATGAACCCCGTTCGCAAGTTCGATCGTGCCCACATTGCCACGCGTCATACGATCAGAGAACGTGGTCGATCGCCCCAAAAGACGGAGCTGCGGGGGCGACACTTGTGCTTTGGGAAAAGCGCAGTCTGAAGCTTTTCGCGAAAGAGCATTTATTGGCAACGTCCTGGAGATGGCCGTGGCTGGTGCGGCCTTTCAGGAAAGTGCACTCGCCCGGAACGGGTTAGATGTCAGCGCGTACCAATGCGTTGGTGTCGCAGCGAGAAACCGGCAAAATAGCTACGTCCATCATTCCCTGTTGCGGCCGGTTGCCACCGGGCGCGTGCATTCATTCAACGCGCGGAAGGGAAAAGAGTTCAGTTCACTGTTGAATAAGCACTGTCTGCGGGCTGGGAACAGGAGGGAAGGCAGCAACGTTAAAGCGCGACGCTTCCTCTAACGTCCGATATTTCATCCGATGCCGTTACTCGCAGATTCGATACGAAGTTTGTCTGCCACGCTCGTAACGGCGGCCCTCATTATTGCGGCGCTCGTTTTGGGCCGGGATATCCTGGTGCCTCTCGCGCTCGCAGGCATATCCTGCTTCGTGCTGGTGCCTATCGTCGTTTTTCTCAAGAAACGTGGCATTCCCCAAGGCTTTGCCGAAGGCACCGTCTTGCTTGTCGTGGTTGTGTGCATGACGGCAGCCTCGATCGGTTTGAGTTCGCAACTTCTCTCGCTCGCGGCCGATCTGCCTCAGTACCGCACGAATGTGCTGGAGAAAGTCAGAAGCATCGTTGGCTCCTCCGTGCCCAGCGGTCTTGTTGGCCGTGCCATCGATGCGGTCGAGACGTATCAGCGAATGATCAATAACGAACTTCAGTTCGGGGTCACTTATCCTGAGTCTCAACCGCCAGCAGAGAATGCTTCGGGTAAGGACGGCGGCAAGGTTCAGGTCGTCAAGGACGACAGCGAAAGCACGGCGCTCTACGGCCTTCGCATTCTCGCCGAGCCGCTGACACAGGCGGCCTTGACGTTCCTGTTCACGCTTTTTCTGCTGATGCAGTTTCGCGACCTGCGAGACAGGATCGTGCGCATTTTCGGCGTCGAGCATATAACTGAAACGACTGCAGCGATGTCGGATGCCGGCGATCGGCTCATCGCGCTTTTTACCGGACAGGTCATACTCAACGCATCGTTCGGGACGTTCGTCGGTCTGTCGTTATTTGCTCTCGGAGTTCCGAATGCGCCGCTTTGGGGTGTGATGGCGTTCGTCATGCGGTTCGTTCCGTTCGTTGGCTCCTACGTCGCGGCCATTCCGCCGATATTGTTGGCTGCGGCCGTCGATCCAGGCTGGACGAAAGCTCTTCTGACACTCGCGATATTTGCTATCGGCGAACCTATCATGGGGCAGGTTCTGGAACCGTTGGTTCTCGGACGGCGAGCTGGCCTATCTCCCTTTGCGATGATTTTGGCGACGAGCTTTTGGACGCTCACCTGGGGTCCCATCGGCCTCGTTTTAGCCGCGCCTATCACGCTCATCCTGGTGGTGCTGGGCAAATACGTGCCCGACCTTGAATTCATAACGGTGCTTCTCGGTGATGAGCCGCCGTTATCCGAGCAGCAGAACCTTTATCATCGACTCTTGTCGAGCGATGTATTCGCTGCGACGGAACAAATCGCCGAAGCTGAAGAAAAGGCCCCTTACGCGGAAGTTTTGGACAAGCTCGTCTTTCCGGCGCTGGCATTAAGCGCCCGGGATCGGCGGCGTGGTCGTCTGGACAAGGAAGCGCTGGCGGAACTCTCGAGCACGATTGGCGCCATCGCGGAAAAGTCCAAGCCGGAAAAGTCCAAGCCTGAAAAGTCCGATAAAGATCCCGTTATGGTGCTCGTCCCCGTGCGGGGAGAATTCGACGAGCTTGCGACCCGCTTTGCAGTCTCGGCGATTAATCGGGATCACCCGGGCCTGACGTGTGCCATGAATGAAGCTTCGGGGCTGACGGCTTTGGCCTTTCTGGCGGATATCGGTTACGCCGACTTGCAGAAGATCGTGCTTATGACGGTCACAGGGCTTGCCGAAGGCGGGATACGGATACTGGTCGATCGTGCCCGCTCTCTATTCCCAGGCGTCGAGGTCGTTCTGCTCGACGTCTCGTCAAGGCAGCTCTCTCTGCCTTCGTCACGCGACCGTTTCGTCGCTCCCGAGATATTTACCTCGTTTGCGCGGTTTACGAAATCATTGGAACATTCTCTCTCAAACTCTTCGAACACCGAGCCGCAGACCAGTCGAGAAGTCGCTCCGGTTTCACATTAACCGCGTGCGGACGGTTTGGCTTTCGCCATACGGAACCGTCGCGGATTTTCCGGCGTTACAGTGCGCTATCAATTGATAAGGAGGCGCAAAATGGGCGCACTGAAAGGAAAAATTGATACTGCTGTTGGCAAGGCTAAGGAGAAGGTCGGCTATGCCGTCGGCTCCGATAAGCTTCAGGCCGAGGGCGCGGCTCAGGCCGTGAAAGGTAAAGTCGAGACCGCCGTATCCGACAAGGTCAATAAGGTTCGCGATGCGGTCGATAAGGCGACCGACAAGCTGTAAGGCGACCAAGGGTCGGGGGGATCGTTATCAAATCCCCCTCGATCCAAATTGTGCGCAACCACGTTTTCCAATTGCTAATGCGGTAGGGGAATTACGCTTATTTCAGCCGTCCCGTTTGTGTTCACACAGCTGATTTGTGCGCGCTTCGTCTGCACGACAACGGTCCCTTCCTCGTCCTCGCCATCCTCTATGCTTGCTCTATCCCAGCACTTTTGTAGCGACGACGAGAAATCATCGCTGCCGAGATCGAGCGAAGTCCCGATATCGGCTAGCAGCGCGCTATAGGCAGCAAGGTCTCCACCGTGCCACTCCGCATCGAATGAGAGTACCTTATTTCCGCAGGAGACCGTTATCCGTGCGGGTGGAGCTGCACTCTCTAGGTAGAACGCATCGAAATTATCCGTGACGTGCGTTCGTTGTTTCAAAGTCAGGCCTTTTATTTGTGACTGTACATTGGAGAGACGATCCCCGCAGGTATCGGCGAGGACCTCCGATGTCGCTCCGGCCAAACAAAGCGTCGAGAGAAAAAGCGTTCTGCAAAGATCGGCGAACATGTGAAGCTCCATCGCAATCCAATCTCTTTGTTATGAGCTTCACTCCGCTCTGTAACGAGGACAAAAGATCATGGCTTCCCGACAGCCCGTCGGTTTGGAATATTTCCGCAAATTTCGGTTGCCCATGAGCAACTTTGATCTCCCTTCGGCGTTGCAGTGCCGATTGTGTACGCAATGTTTGCGGGTTAGAAGGAACAATTCCTTTGAAATTATTTGAATGCCAGAATTGTGGGCAGGTTCTTTTTTTTGAGAACACGCATTGTGAGCGCTGCCACCTTCAGGTCGGATATCTTCCGCCCCAGGAGACCATGAGCGCCGTAAAACCCAACGGAAGCACGTGGATCGCGCTGGCCGACAATCAGAACCAATATCGATACTGTGCCAATTGGGAGCTTCATGCCTGCAATTGGCTGGTCAACGCCTCTTCCGCAACACCTTACTGTTCGGCCTGCGAGCATAACCGAACGGTTCCCGATCTGTCTGACCCGATCAATGTTTCACGTTGGCATCGTATCGAAGAAGCAAAGCGTCGCTTGATGTACACGCTGCTAAGACTTCGCCTCCCGGTGCCGACGACAGCGAGTGGCGATCCCGAGCCCTTGCTTTTTGATTTCCTAGCATCGGCTCCACAAGCCAAAGTTCTGACGGGCCACGACAATGGCATCATCACGATTTCGCTTCTGGAGGCGGACGATGCCGAACGTGAGAAGCTGCGCACACATCTTCATGAGCCTTATCGGACGCTGCTCGGACATTTCCGTCACGAAGTCGGTCATTATTATTGGGATCGGTTGGTCAGGGATGCCGGAAAGATCGAGGCATTTCGTGAAGTTTTCGGCGACGAAACGCTCGATTACGACGCCGCTCTGCAGGCGCACTATCAAAACGGTGCGCCTGCGAATTGGCGGGAAAATTTTGTCAGCGCCTACGCGACCATGCACCCGTGGGAAGATTTCGCTGAAACCTGGGCGCACTACCTGCACATAATCGATACGCTCGAAATGGCGCATACGTTCAATTTGCGGATTTCGCCGCGACTGGCGGCTACAGAAGGCTTAAGCGCAACAGCGGATCGCGATCCTTATGCCATCGCCGATATGGAAACACTCATGAGCGAATGGATACCGGTTACATTTGCCGTCAACAGCCTCAATCGCAGCATGGGCCAACCGGATCTCTATCCGTTTGTGCTCTCGCCAGCCATCATAGGCAAACTCGCGTTCATCCACCGCCTCGTCAAAGACAGGGAAGCGGAAACCGAGCGCAAGAGCGATGAGGAGGCGGCGTCGCCACGGCCTGGAATTCTTCGCCGGATCTTCGTCAAGAATTGATGGGTGCGGCGATTGTGCGTCTGCAACTGCCGATCTAGAAGTCCGTTCAAGCTCCCGATCCCGATATCGCCAAGCAGAGAAAGTGAGCCGATAGTCTCTGGCTCTGCGAGCGCGTGCTGCAGAGCCAGAGAATTTAGAGCATCAGTCGTCGTAGCCAGTCAGGACTTCGCCGGTCGCCGGGTTGGCATGACCTTCGATGCGCACGCCTGCGGCATTCGTCGCATCGAACTCGTAAACGCCGTCGTCGGCTTCGATCTTCGTCACCTGATAGCCCTGAGACTTCAGCTTCTGGATCACTTCGGAGACGGAGAGCCACTTATCGGCCGGCACGTTGAGCCGATACTTGTGGTCGTCGGCCTGCGCGGATGCTGCAAGACCGAAGATGATCACTGCAACGGGAAGAACAAGGTTACGGGCCTTCTGCATTGTAAAAACTCCTGTGTTTTGCCAAACCGTTGTCGGTCGAGCGTGACCTTGCCCGAGGCGCGCTGACGCCGGTCTGATCGCATCTGTCAGGAGTTTGTCAGCTCCGATCCTGCACGATGCTCACGCCATGGAACCCGTCATGAAGCGCCTTATCGTCCTGTCTCTGACCGCACTCACG